>DAITOV010000018.1:0-28436 GCA_036833945.1 Abditibacteriia bacterium | reverse complement strand
CAAACCTTCCTGCCTTCAGGCAAAGTCATCACACACCCGGTTACCCAAACCGGCTTCATCGGCACCGCCGAGCAAGAGCGGAAGGCGTCTGCCTATTGAGGTTTGTTGCTGAATGCAGAAGTAGACAACCGCCCGTTGACGCCAGCCGCCAGCCTGATACCTCGTCATCCTCGCGAAGGCGGAGATCCAGTACACAGCTTCTTGTATAAGGTAAAAACCTATCACATAACCGCACCCAAAATCACTTATAATCCTCAACACCATGCAAAAGCTCATCGCCGTTTACATCCTTGCCAGCAAGCCAAACGGCACCCTCTACATCGGCGTCACCAACGATCTTTTGCAACGCACCCACCAACACCGCCAGGCCACACAAGATGGCTTCACGCAAAAATACAGCGTCTACTCCCTGGTTTACTTTGGAACCTTCAAGAGTATCCGCACCGCCATCGAAAGGGAAAAGCAACTTAAAAAATGGAACCGTGCCTGGAAGATTCGCTTGATTGAAACCAGCAACCCACTTTGGAAGGATTTGAGTGATGAGGTTTGAACAAGCGGTTTGGTTTGGTCCTAACCTAAAAGCTATGTACTGGATCCCCGCCTTCGCGAGGATGGCGGGCTGGTAGGCTAACCGTCTTCATCAACGCCCAGTGAGCCACCCAGCGCCCAGCAACCCAGTGCCCAGCGCCCATAAATGTCATTAATCGCGAAAACACGCGACGAAGTTAGCGAACGTAGTTAGCATGCTATTCCCTTGCCGTTCCCAGCCTCCAAAGATTCAAACCGCGCAAACTCCGCCACAAACTTCACTGGCACCACTCCCGTCGGCCCATTCCTCTGTTTCCCCACAATCACCTCATCCGGCTCCGGCGCTTCATCGCCTACCCAGCCGCTGTTATCACGGTGTTTAGGCTGATAATACGCCGGGCGATACACAAACATCACCACATCGCTCTCCGCCTCAATCGCACTCGTCTCGCGCAAATCCGAAAGCATGGGCCGCTTGTTTTCGCGCTGGTTCACGCCGCGCGAGAGCTGCGAAAGGCACAGCACCGGCGCTTCTAAATGGCGGGCCAGGTTCTTGAAATCGCGCACCATCTGCGTCACGCGCAAGCGCTCTTCTTTTTGGCGTTCGGCGGGTTCGGCGATTTGCAGGTAATCGATCACCACCAGCGCCGGTGTGCCGTGGATGGCGCGCAACCGGCGCGACTGCGCCTTGATTTCGCCACTGGTCATGGCCGGGGTATCGATGATGTGCATGGGCAACTCCATAATCTGCCGCTGCACGTTGTCGATGCGACGCCACTCGTCTTCGCTCATGCGCCCGTTGCGCAGGCGGTGGCCCTCCACCCGCGCCTCGCTCGAAACCATGCGGTCTATCCACTGCTCCTTGCTCATCTCCAGCGAAAACACCAGAACCGGGCGCTTGGTTTGCCTCAGCGCATTGAAGGCGATCTGCGAAGCGAGGGCACTTTTACCCATCGATGAACAGCCCGCCAGGGTGATGAGTTCGCTGGGCTTGAAGCCGTTGGTCATGCGGTCGAGGTCGCAAAAGCCCGATGGCGTGCCGCGCGAACCCAGCGGGTTTTGCGCCGCTTCCAGAATGCGCACCCGCTGTCCCTGCACCAGGTCGCCCAGTGCCGCCGGTTCGCTGCTCAGTTGCAGACGCGAAACTTCCAGCACCCGCTTTTCGCACCGCTCCAACAACTCGTCGATTTCATACTCACGCGAGCGCACGTCATGCGCCATCCGCTCACTGGCCTGTATCAGTTGACGCTCGATATAGCGGGCGCGCACCGGCTTGATATAAGCCGCGATATTGCGCGCCGAAGGACAGGCTTCCACCAGGGCATTGAGGTAGGCCACGCCGCCCGCATCCTCAAGCTGCCCGCGCCGCCGCAGCTCCTGGGAAACGGTGATGAAATCGATCTCTACATCGGTTTCATGCAACGCCGCCACCGCCTGCCACACCGTGCGATGCACCTCGCGCGTAAACATCGCCATCGTCAGCCCGTCCAGCGCCTCCACCACCGCGCCCGACTCCATCAACATCGCCCCCAAAACCGACTGCTCGGCTTCAATAGTCTGCGAAAGGTTGTCTGATGACATAACTATTAATGAAATATATTAACCACAGATGAACACAGATAAACACAGATGGAGGCTGGAGGGTTGTGCTACCGGATAGTCATTCATCGATGATATCTCTGAAATTTGGGATCGGCGTTTATTCTTCTTGCAACCTAATCAACATCTGTGTTCATCTGTGTTTATCTGTGGTTAATTCCCTGTTTCGCTAAATCCTTCTCGCCGTTTCTCTGCGTCCTTCGCGTCCTCTGCGGTGAATCCCCTTTCCATGTCTTCAAAATATACTGCGGCGGCCCGTCCAGGCTGCCGTCGGGGAGGGTGCGCTGGTCCATCATGCGCTTGTGCTGACCGGCGCGGAACTCGGCTTCGAGCTTGCCTTCCCACGCCGCTAAAAACTCTTGCGCCGTTTCGCACTGCCGTTCCAGCCCCACGTGGTAAAGCTCGCGCAACTGCGGCGTCGCCACCCGCCCCAAAGCCGCCGCCCAGTGCTGCGCGTGCTGCTCCAACTCGGTTGGCCCCAGCGCCCGCCCGCGAATGCTGAAGGCGGCTTGCACGATCTGCGTCATCAACTCCATCCGCACGGCAATTTCTTCGTCACTAAATCGAGGCGTCATCATTTTGGTCTTTGGTCTTTGGTCTTGGGACGAATTGGGTAGGGCATCATTCTCTCAGTCCGTCAGGCTGGGGGCTGGCATCAACGCCCGGTTACCATTATTCGACGTTCGATGTTGGAAGTTCAATATTGGATGTTCGCTGTTCCCAGCCTCACTTCTTCTCAAACTTCGCTGCCAACGCATCCAGTTCTTTCCAACTCTTCACCCGCACCGGTTCAGGCAACGCCAGCACCTCGCGCCAATGCTCCAACACCTGCGTAATAGCCGGGGCGCGGCTTTGCCTGGTGCGCGAGTCGTAGCTAATCCAGTGTCCGCCGCACTTGCGGCCAAACTCTTCCACCTGCGCCACGGTGGCACCTTCCCGCTCCAGCCCGGCCAGGGCTTTCTCCAGCTTCTCCCGGTCGCGAGCCGAGAGCGCTAACCCTTTCTTGCAAACCTGCCGCACTGCCAGCGCCAGTGGGCTTTCTATATCGGGCCGTGAAGAAGGTTTTGAAGAAACCTCACCTGCGTCTGCGTCATGCGCCGCAGGCGCTACGCTGTTTGTACTCTTTTCTTCTCTCTTCTTCTCTTCTCTCTTCTGTGTGCTGACGTCAGGTTGAGAAGAAACTGACAGCTTGCTGACGTCAGCATGACCAGAGCAAGAGGCGTCAGCAGCACTATTCACATTATTGGCTTCTTTTTCACGCTGACGTTGTGCCGCCTTATACTCGGCATTCTTCTTTTTGCGAAAGTCATATTTCCCCGCATACTCGTGCCAGTCGTGAATTAACATCGATTCCACGTTGCCATCGCGCTGCGTTGTCGTATCGATAAACCCCACTTCGCACAGCACGTTGATAAGCGCCTGCGGTTCGCCGGGCCACATCATGGCATCGGCAAGGTCTTCCTGGTCAACTTGAGTAATATTGCCATTCTCCGCATGTTTGACACACCAGTGCCATAGCAAATGCAGGTGCCCCATCAGAGTTGGAACAGAAATCCCCAGCCGCCGCGCCGCTTTGCGCGTTTTCGGATGCGAACCAATATCTGAATTGCTCGGTATCCAAGACATAATAAAAATTTTCCTTGCTTAAATCCAACGACAGTAGGTAGTAGATAGGAGACGGAATACAGGGAGGCAACCGCTCCTGACATCCTGCAGGTGATACAAATGCGAGAGGCTCTTCCCCTCACCCCCGGCCCCTCTCCCAGAACAGGAGAGGGGAGCACGAGCCATCACTCTTCACTCCACGTGGCACGCTCAAGTGAGTGCAGCATACCCCCCGCCCCTTCGGGGAAAGGGCGTTGAAATCTATGTCACCCCTGAGGAACCGCCGCGCGTCAGCAAGCGGATTGATCTGCCTTCACACCACGCCGCCACGGGCATTGCAACCAACGACTACGCCCACCCACCCCGGCTCGCTTACGCGCGCGGTTCTTCACCTTATCTCTGCGACCTCTGCGTCCTCTGTGGTGAATCCGCCGTTCATCGCGAAGAGCATCTTCCGCGTGCTCTCCGGCAACTCGTTCCGCTTACAAAAATCATCCCAATACCGCGCGGCTTCGTGTTCGTTCTGCTCCACTTCCGCCCGCAGCGCCATGTCGCGGTAGTGGCGGCACTGCAGCACGTTCAGCCGCCAGCGCACCAGTGTCCAGAAGGCAAAAATAATCACCGCCCCTACCATCAGCATCCAGAAGAGTTCGTTGGCGTTCTGGCCCGCCTGGGCCAATTCCTGTGCCCGCATTAGTTCTTGCTTGTTCATATCCATTCATCCTGCCCGTCATCGGAAGGCGAGAACTCCTCCTCGCCCTCCAATGCGTTCAGCTCTTCCACTCCCCAGGCACGCGGCCCGGCATCGGAGGGCTGCTCATTCTCCTCGTCGTATTCGTTTTCCCAGTCCGGCTCGTCGCAAAACGACTGGCACGAAGTGCAGCGGTAGAGCGTTTCGCCATCGCAATAGGTAATCGCCAGCATGGTGCGCCAGTCGTCGCACCACTGGCAAAACTGCATGCCGATGACCGATTCACTCAGCGGAATAAAGCTGCTCATGTCTCACTGCCCCCGGCTCCCGGCGCAAACAGCAGCTCGGTCTCGCCGACCCGCGCAATCGCCTGCTGTGCCCGGCAAAACACCCAGGCCCGAAACTTCTCGTTGTCTTCCACATCCTTCACATCCACTGCCGCCCGCGCGATATTCTCCAACTCGGCCAGCAACCCCGGCGCAGCCGCAATGAGCTGCGCATTGGGCCTGCCCGCCACACCATCGCACCCTTCATAAAACACCTGGCACAGCGATGGGCTATGGTCTTCCACCACACTGCGCCCCTGCCACGGCACCTTGATGTCATAGAAAAACCCGTTATCATAAACCCGCCATGGACCGGGCGTATATTGGTTGCTATTACAATCAGTAGTCATTCGTTTCCTTTAATGTTTGGCAGATAGCACGCTAAGCTTCGCTGCGCAAACTACGTCGCGAGTTTTCGCAACTTTTTTAGAGGGACAAATTGCAAAGACGAAGTAACAATAAGAAAACTCCATCTTCCTCTGTGTCCTCCGCGTCCTCTGTGGTTAAATCCGCCGTTAATAGCGAAAACTCGCGACGTAGTTTGCGCAGCGAAGCTTTGCGTGCTATCTCCAGCCCTACAAAGCCGAGTAAAACCTCGCCACCCGCTTATCCGCGCTGCGATGCTTCTCGGCGATATACTCCGGCACCGCGCCGCCGAACAGCTCTTGCGCCACCGCTTTATAGGCCACGCTGCCGGTTTGCCAGGCCCACAAAAACTTGCCTGCTTCGCTCTCGATGCCATAGCCATCGCCCACCATTTCACACAGGTCGTTCTCGAACAGCTTCTTCTCGCGCTCCAATTTCTTGAGCTGTTCGTTCACCTGGCTTAACCCTTTACACAGCCGTGTAAACCGCGCCGGGTCGGCTGGCGCCACGCACTTGCGTTCGGCCCGCTTATCGTAAAGTGCGCCCAGGTAAATCCGGCGCTTTTCCGGGTCGGGTTCGGGTGGGGCAGTGTCGCCCTCCACATAGGTCACCCAAAACTCGTTGGCTGCCTGCAACAGCAGCTCTTCGAGTTCCATGTCGCGCTTGAGGGTGTAAACCCGAAACTCCGTCCCGCCCAGCAGCACGGCGACATCCCACAACTCGCGCCCCGTCACCGCCATACTCTGGCGGCACTGCAACTCCACCGCGCGCGGCACGTCGTCGCGCTCCAGGCCCCAATCATCCATCTGGCGCGGACCCACACACCGAATCGTCAGCCCCCGCGTCCCATCGTAGCTCAGCGCGTGGGGCGTGGCCAGAATGTGGGGATACTCGCCATGCCGCAGCGTCTTGCCCGCTGCCATCGCAATCCCGGTTTGCACCGTATACAGCCCGCGCAAGGCATCTTCCAAAGCCCGGCTCACCCGCATCCGCGCCGTCTCCGGCTCGCTTCCCACCAGCGGCTCCCGCGTCGGTGTGGCCTTGCGCATCCACACCTCCAACGGAGTCACCCACGGCGATACCCCGCACACCGCCGCAATCTCACTCGCCCCAATTCCACTGCGACGCATTTCAATTTGCTCTGCTGATAACATAAGCCTCCCGAACGGCGGTAGGTAGTAGAAAGGAGATGGTAGACAGGGAGGCAACCACGCGTCGATGCCGAAATCTCCCCTCCCCCAGGGAGGGGCCGGGGGAGGGATTTGGAGAGGCTGCGAACGCTGAACATCCCACATTGAATATCCAACCCCCAACATCTCATCGTGTTGATAAGAAATCAACATTTCGCCCAAAAAAACACCTACCCACAAAGTCCCCGGTAAACCGCCCTCACGTCACCCTCCACGCTCCGGTCGCCTCCCTGTCTACCGTCTACTATCTACCACCTACCGCCGTTTCATCATCCCCGGATGCGTCCGCTTAAACTCTTCCCACTCCACCCGCCGCACCACGGTCCTGCCCAGCACCCGCTCGTAGCTCATGTAGCCGTGATACCGCAGCCAGTTATACACCGTCGCCAGCTTTTGCCCCGATTCGCGGGCAATATCGGCAACCGTAATATACTCCCGCTCAATTGCTTTTGCATCCATGCTCTCCCCTGGTAAATTTCCATGAATACCACCCTGGCGTCTCATGTAGTAATTATAGCGTCTCTTTAAATGTTTGTAAATACATTGCAGAAGATTCTAAAGTTTGTTTATAATTTAATAGTTTAGGAGACGCGAAAATGTGGGAGGAGATGGGAGATAGGAGGTAGGAGATGGAAACGGCCGGTAACCGAGGGGTTATGTTGCCCCATAGAGAGTCGATTTATCGCGTCTCATTCCTGCAATGGATAACATAAGGCTAATTGGAAAACCCGTCACGCTTCATTCCGGTTGCCTCCATCTCCTACCTCCCACCTCCTATCTCCTAAAGGAACTATTATGAAACGAGATAACCGTGGACGGCCCAAGAAGCAGGGCGAGATTCTTTCCGAGGAGCGCGCCATCAAGTTCTCGCCCTCGATGATGGAGCAGTTGCAAAAGCGCAGTGCCCAGCTTGGCGTGAGCGTGGCCGAGCAAGTGCGCCGCGCCGTGGCGGCCCAGTTGCACCCCGCCTCCAGCGATATCGACGACATCCCCGGCGTGCGCATCCTCGGCCCCATCCCCGCCGGCGCGCCCGACGGCCAGGAAGAATACGAAAACCGCGAGTTGCGCTGCTCGCTCCACCCCAACGGCCCCGAATACGCCTACGTCCACGTTCAGGGCGATTCGATGGACAAAATCGTTCCCTCGGGTGCCTACGCCTTGGTGCGCAAGAAATGGGCGATGAGCGGCGAAGTCATCGCCGCCGTGCTCACCATGCCCACCGGCGAAACCGAAGTCACCCTCAAAACCCTCCGCGTTGACGGCGACAACCAGGTGCGCCTCGAACCGTGTTCCAGCAACCCGCATCACAAGCCGATTGTGCTTTCAGATACGAAGCCGAAGGGCGATGTGTTGTGGATCAAACCGGAATGCGGGGAGATAGCGGGCGTGTTTACCGGGGATTATGTGGTGGCGGTGGAGTAGGGCAGGAATTTTGGAGTGCGGTGACTTGTCAGTGCGTTGGGTCGGAAATTTGTTAATAACGGAGACGCGGCACGTGCGACTAACCGACAACAAGAAGATGAGATATTTTATGGTGCCGGCAGGATGGGGACTAAACGTAGCCTGATGTAATACTATCTCTATGGAATACAGCCCGAAGAGCCTGGACACATTGCTGGAAGAGTTTGAAGGTTACCGAGTCGAATTTAAATCGGCATGGGGTAGAGACGGTATTGGTGAAGTTCCAAACAGTTTCTGGGAAACCTACTCTGCCTTGGCAAACTCGGATGGTGGTGTTGTTCTTCTGGGCGTAAGGGAAAAGCCCGGTAAGTTGCCCGAGTACCAGGGTGTTCCCAACATTGAGAAAGTTCGTAAGAACTTATTCGATTGCGCAAACGATAAATCCAAAGTAAGCGTTAATTTATTGCGGGACGAAGATGTTTTTCCTCTCGAATATGAAGGTGTGCAACTCCTTTGGATTCAAGTCCCGCGAGCTCCGCGCGGACAACGCCCCGTTTTTTTAAATAATAATCCTCTTACGGGAACCTTTCGGCGTCGCCATGAAGGCGATTACCGTTGTGACGAAGCAACCGTTCGACGAATGATTGCGGATGCAAGTGAGCAAGCCCGCGATGCAAAAATCCTCAAACATTACTATCTGGAAGATATAGATGGTGAAACGCTAAAGATCTATCGACGCCATTTCAAAGATAAAGATCCTTTTCATCCGTGGTTAGATTTGGATGACCATGATTTCTTATACCAATTGGGGGCATGCAATAAAGATCGAGAGACAGGCGATATAGGACTAACTCTGGCCGGATTATTGATGTTTGGTAACTTTCGTGCCATCCATGAAGTCTTACCGAATTATATTCTTGATTATCGCGAAACCAATTCAGATGATGATTCTGTTCGTTGGAAGGATCGTGTTACAACAGATGGGAGTTGGTCGGGTAATGTCTATGATTTCTTCCGTAAAGTGCGTCCGAAGCTTATTGAGGGCTTGAAAATTCCTTTTATCCTGGACGATGGACAACGCAAAGATGAAAGTCATGTCAATGAAGCGCTACGCGAAGCATTGGTTAATTCGCTAATTCACGCGGACTACGAGGGCAAGTTGGCAATCTTAATTGAAAAAAAGCATGACGAATTCACGTTTTCAAATCCTGGAACACTCAGGTTGCCTCGAGAAGTAGTATTGAAAGGCGGAGTGAGCGATTGTCGGAATAGAAGCTTGCAAAAAATGTTTCAGTTCGTGGGGGCAGCTGAACAAGCTGGTTCTGGAGTTTCCAGAATACAACGTGCTTGGAAAGAACAGGAGTGGCGTAATCCCATTCTAGCCGAAGATTTTGATTTGGATCGGACAGAATGGGTATTACAGATGACGTGTCTAATTCCTGAAGAATCGCTTCAATATTTGAAAGCCTGCTTCGGTGAAAGAATCGACGGTTTAGAAAAGAATGAAATTTTGGCATTAGTAACTGCCCATGCAGAGCAATTTGTAACCAATGAACGGCTTCGCGAACAAACGGGAATGCACAGTAAGGATGTGTCCGCACTTTTTCGTTCCTTGGTGCAGAAACGGTTTCTCGTGCCCGACGGTGTTAGCCGTTGGACTGTTTATCGCCTGAACGACACCGCTTTTCAAAACGAATTATTAGGAATAGAAACCCCGGGGTTACAAGAAATAACCCCGGGGTTACAAGAAATAACCCCGGGGTTACAAGAAATAACCCCGGGGTTACAAGAAATAACCCCGGGGTTGGAAAGTGAAATATCAGAACAGAAATGGAAAGAGTTAAGAGCAATCGCAGAAGATGTTCGTAAGAGAGGGCGGGCTCCCAAGGCCGAAGTAGAAACCGTCATTTTAGAACTATGTCGAGAGCAATATCTTACTCCCAAGAATTTGGCGGAGTTATTAAATCGTACTGCGAATACATTGCGTAGAGAATATTTAACATCCATGCTAAAGGCAAATAAACTCGTGCGCAAATATGCCGATCCCAGTCATCCCGAACAAGCCTATAAAGCGATTGTATCTCAACAGAATTCAAATTCTGACAGCATCATTTCATCCTAATTTAAATAAAAATAGAATGAAATTGGAGTAAGCGAAAAATATGAAAATACCTGCAACTCCTCCGAATTGGTTTCGCATTCTCACTCAGTTAGAGCAAGAAAGATGCTTCGAATTGATTGAGTCGAGTGAGAAAATCAGCGCGACTAATGGAGGGCGATATTTTCATTGGGATGAAATTATCCATCGTCAGCCGCCCGAGGGGCTCACGCGTGAAGAGTGGTGGTGCGCTTTAAAATTGTGGCGGAAGTCGTTATATAAATCGGTGCTGCTCCTCGATAAAAAGGGGGCGGAGTTTGTCTTTGCCGTCCCCGATTCCATCCAAGAAACACTCCACCACATCGACCGCAGCATCCCCGGCCAGCCTGGCGTTCCCAAGCAAATCACCACTCCCGAATTTAAGGAACAATACCACGTTGCCGCTTTCATCGAAGAAGCCATCACCTCCAGCCAACTCGAAGGTGCCACCACCACTCGCCAGGTCGCCAAAGAGATGATTATGAAGGAGCGTCCGCCGCAAGACCGCAGCGAGCAGATGATTCTCAATAATTATCGCACCATGCAGCGCATCATCGCGGTGAAGGAACAGCCTCTCACCCCAGGGCTTATCCTGGAACTGCAACGGTTGGTTTGCCACGAGGCGATGGGTACCCCCGACGCTCTTGGCCGCTTCCGTAAAGCTGATGAAAGGGTAGTGGTCAGCGATAACTACGGCGAGATATTTCACGAACCGCCGCCTGCCGGTGAATTGGAGAAGCGGATGGCCGCCATGTGCGATTTCGCCAATGGCAAAACGCCCGATGGTTTCGTCCACCCGGTGTTGCGGGCGATGATATTGCATTTCTGGATGGCCTACGACCACCCCTTCGTCGATGGCAACGGCCGCACCGCGCGCGCCCTCTTCTACTGGGCGATGCTTCATCACGGCTACTGGCTGTGCGAATTCATCTCGATTTCACACGTCATCAAAAAGGCCCACGCCCAATATAGCCGCGCGTTTCTCTATACCGAGACCGACGATAACGATCTCACCTATTTCATTCTTTATCACGTCGAGGTCTTGAAAAAAGCCTTAACCGCGCTTGAGGAATATGTGGACCGGAAAACCAATGAGCTGCGCACTCTGGAAACCCAATTCCAAACTACTGTGCTGCTCAATTCACGTCAACGGGCGCTGATCAGCCACGCCCTGCGCCATGCGGGTTTTCTCTACACCACCTACGGCCATCAAAACAGCCACGGCGTCTCCTACCAAACCGCCCGCAACGACCTCACCGATTTGCGCGATAAAGGTTTGCTGGAAACTAAAACTTCAGGTAAAACCACCTACTTCCGCCCGGTGGAAGATTTGAAGGAGAAGTTGGAAGAGTTGGAGTAAGGCAGCAGAACGGCAAGTTTGAATGATGAGTTATGAATGATGAATTGAGGTTTGAGACAAGCACATTGGTTTTGTCCTAATCAATAAATCGTGTATTGGTTCCCCGCGTTCGCGAGGATGATGGCAAGAAACTGAACGTCGACCCTCGAACTTTCAACGTTAAACGTTCAATGTTGGATGTTGAACGTTCGCCATTCACCTTTCTCATTCATAAAGCGTCAAATGAATATTCCCCCACGCCGTGCAAAAGATGCAGCACAGCGCCACGGCAAGGTTGAGAATTATGAGCCGCTGTGAGAAATGGGGGGCTTGCCCGCAACGGCTGTTGCGGCAGCAAAGGTATTTACCCACAAAATAAAGTAAAGGATAGAGCACGAGGATGTTCGCGGAGATGATGAAAGTCTGCGAGTAGTTGTTGTTGATAATGAACCAGATATTGTGCAGCCAGAACGGAACCGCAAAGACGCTGAGTTCTTGCCGCTGCCAGGCAATTTCGGGGTAACGGTAAATCAATCCCGCCACGAGAGGCCCCGTCATGAGCAGGGTAAGTCCCCAGAACCCCAGGCTTAACAGAAAGCTTTGTCCGAAGCTGGTGGTATAGATAGTGGAAGAATACATAGCAAAAAGGTGCCTCTACCTCACCGGTTTGGCGAGCTTGCCCGGCACGATGAACGAAATGTCACTGTCCTCGACCTGTTTAACCACCGCTTTATCTCCCTTGTATTCGTAATACTGCGCGATGCTGCCAATAAAGAACTCGTGGGTGTTGGTATCGGTATCTTCGTGAAAAAAGTGGACCCGCTCTGCCGGAAGCGGCGCTTTATTATGCTGATAGAGGTAGCGATCTTCCTTGCCTGTCCGCGTCGGAACCTCCTGCACGGTGGGCATGGGCGAAGAGGTGATGACCACGCCGGAATCGTCGATGGGAACCACCGCATACGGTCCGCTGGTTTTGAGGCGCTCTGCCGACTTGCGATTGAAACGAACCTGCACCCACCCCACGTAGCCAGGCGGCACTTCGTATTGCAGCGGATATTTCTGATACCAGCCCGCGCCAAAAAAGAGATACACATTCAAGCCTATCCAGGCAGGAACGAACCACAGCACGCCCAGGGTGAGCAACACCACGGAAACGATTTTATTGGTTTTCACGCCTGTCAAAATTGAACCTCGCATTGTGCCGGCGCTTTTTATCTCACGCAGAGGCGCAGAGAACGCCGAGAGAAGTTTTTGGAGTGCGGTGACTTGTCACCGCACTCCAAATGAGGCCCCGCCTCTCTCAAACTCTCTGTGCCCTCCGTGTCCTCTGTGGTGAATCACTCCCCCGCCTTCGCGAGGATGACGAGCATTGTAATTGAACGTTGAACATCCAACATTGAACGTTCAACGTTGAAAGTTCGATGTTCGATATTCGCCGTTTCCTACTTCTGCATTCATCCTTCATCCTTGCCCGCAAACTTCTCCCGCCAATACCTCCACTCCTTCTCATCCATCTCCCACTCACAATAAATCGCCACGCCCTGATAATGGTCGGGCAGTTTTTCGTAGCTGCTCAAGCCACGATGAATACCCGAGAGCGCCGTCTCCAGGTTTTCGGCGTAGGGACGGTGGTAGATGAAATTGTCATCGTAGTTGGGCGCGCCGATGAGCACTTGCGGCTGTGTCTTGGGGTTGGCAGTGGCGGCGAGGTCGAGGATTTGGCGCGTCCAGTGGCCCATCAGCCAGATATAGACTTTATCGAGCGGAATGGAGGTATCGTAGCTCATCACCGCCATCTGATCGGCGATGCGGGCGACTTCCTGGAAGTATTGGGGGTTCCACGACAGTTCAGGGAACGGTTTGCCAAAGGGCGTAGGCGGATAGGCCGAGACCGATAGATACTTGCCCGTATGCAAGCTGGAACGCAGTTCCCGGAGCAAAGTGAGCATATTCGGGTTACCTGTTTTCCACGGCTCGATATTGACGTGTACCCCCGCCAGCCGGGGGTGGCGATCGATCAAAGCGAGGCAGGAAGAAATGAACTGAAAGCGCCATTTATAGTCGCCCGGCCGGGCATCTTTATCCGAGCGGCCACCAACCCAGGGGTAAACGTTCATGCCTTCGGTCTCATCGAGCAAACGTTCGAGCTGGGCGTGATCGACCCCCATAATAGAGCCATCGCTTTGCGTGGGGCACAGGTGCAGGTAGAGGTCGGTGACGCGGTTGGCGCGCATGGTCGCGATCATCTTGCGGATTGGCGCGCTGCCGCGAAACTGGGGCTTTTTCGAGGTGCGATTGTTGTTGGTAAACCAGGCGTCATCGCCCACCCAGCCGTGCTGCATCCAGACGGCGTTGCGGCCTTTATCGTGGCTCCCGTCCCGGACTTCAAGGCCAGGTTGCCAGAGGGTGTAGGCGAGGAAGGAGACGAGGAAAAACGTGGCGAGTGCAATGATGAGACGACGGGCGAAGCGTTTCATAATCTCTTTTTGGAGTGCGGTGACTTGTCACCGCGTCTTGTCGGCGTTTATTAATAACGATTCCGTAACTGTTAGGCCCGCGCGGCAATAAGTCCCCGCACTCCAAAAACCCTCCCTCATTTCTCTCTGCGTTCTCTGCGTCTCTGCGTGAGATAAAAAGCTTCGACACAACGTGGTGACAAGTCACCGCACTCCATATTTAGCTTCCCAACTTCCTCGCCTTATCCATACTCTCCCTCGCGGCTTTAAACACTTTATCGGGGTTTTCGGAAGTGAGGCTGATCTTAGCGGCCAGGCTCAGGTATTCAAAAGCGCGGACCAATGCGCTTTGGGCTTCCAGGGGGTAGGGCGGCGATTTAAACGGCGGCAGCCCGCCGACATCGAAGGCGTAGCCCTGGCACTGGCTGGCCAACTCGCGCAGCTCGCTCTCGTTTTTGGTGGCGCGGATAGCGGCTTCCTTCCGCTTGAAAACGGCTTCGATGCCGTTGATGGGCGCAACCCCCTGCGGCAGTTCCAGAGGTTTGACGTTTACCGCAGCGGCTGCCACAGGTTCGGTCAATGAGCCGTTCTCCGCCTCACTCGGAGGGGCTGTTTTATTGACCAGAAAATAAGCTCCCACACCCACGCCCAAACAGGCCATCACTGCCGCTGCTGCTCTCGCTTTCATGGAGGCTATTGTACCGCCTTTGGAGTGGGGTGACTCGTCACCGCGTCGTGTCGGCGCTTCTTATCTCACGCAGAGACGCAGAGGACGCAGAGAGAAATGAGGGATACCTTTTTTGCAAAATAATCTTTAGTTTGCCTTCTGCTGTCAAAAAGCGTTAACGGACGGGTAGAGACGCGATTTATCGCGTCTGGACGTATTCGTTTGTGAAGCTATGAGTTCGGTAAGAGCCTCAGACGCGATAAATCGCGTCTCTACGAATTGCGCCAGGGTCCGACTCCTCCCGAAAACGATAGGACGTAAGTTTGTCGCATTGGTATTGGTCACCCCACCGGCTTGAAGCTCCAAACCTGCACGACATCGAACCCACTCAGCATTGCATAACTCCCTGCAAGAGAAGCATTGAGGTCGAGGATGCTTTCGGGCACGACCGAACTGGCAAGCAAGTGGCCCGACTGCGACGAGCGCACTTCCACGCTATGCATTCCAGCGCGCACAGAGAAACGGCCATCGGGAGAGTAAGCCGCGGCTGTGAGGAGAGGGCCGTTATTGGCGGCGGGCGTTGTTTTGCCGGTGCGATGGTCCCAGAAAAACTGAACACCATCCTGATCGATCGAAGCGATGCCACTGGTGCCTTCCACAAAAGCACAGGCGTGAATAATGGCTTTGTGCTGGCCGTGGGCTTTGAGCTGCCGCCCGTCGGCCACGCGCCACAGCTTGACTTTGCGCTCGCGCCCGGCGCTGACCAGGAAACGGTTGTCGCGGGAGAAATCGGCATCGATGACCAGTGTGCTATCGGCTTTGATGACGATAGGTTTGGCCGCCTCCGGCAATCGGTAAATGGCGATGTTCTTGAATCCCAGACAGGCCAGTAGCTTGCCGTCGCCGGAGTATTTCAAGCCGTGAATATTACCGATGCCCGGACGCAGGGTGTGCATGGCTTTTCCGCTGTCGAGTCTCCGTATGCTGACGGTTTGAAGATTATCGACCATCGCCAGGCTCTTCGCGTCGGGTGAAAAAGCGAACGTGCTGATCAGGCTTTTGTCGGAATCGTCCGGCGGCTCTGTGAGAGCAAAACGCCGCACCACTTTTCCGCTGCCAACCGACCACACCGTGACTTGAGGCTCTCCGCCAAACCCAAAGCCTTGCCCCGCTGCAACAAAATCGCCCTGCCTACTGATGGCGATACGGTCGTAGAACGGATCTTTCCGGTTTCCATCCACGAAGGTTCGCAGCAAGGAAGCCCGCATGGGGGCGGGCACGGCAACGCTTGAAGGAATAGCGATGAGGCAACAGATGAAGAGAGCAAAGCAACGTTTCATGGCATATTACACAACCCTTTAATTAACCACAGATGAACACCGATAAACACAGATAAAGTTTTGATTCGTCAAATGCACCCACTCGCTTTGTATTGACAGAATGAGCTTAATTGTTTGGAGATAAACGTTATCCCTGATTCAAGGTCCATCTGTGTTTATCGGTGTTCATCTGTGGTTAATGCAATCCTGAACTAACCAGACGTTCCCAGCGCCCACTGCCGGGCTTCTTGAAACTGCTTCTTGCTGCTCCACACACCATAGTCGATATGGTTGCTGAGTTGCTGTTCGAACAGGCGTTTAAGGGTGGGGCGGTCTCGTTGTTTCCAGGCGGCCACGGCAAAAGCTCCGGCGACGGCGTGGGATTCGGGTTGGGCCAGGAGCAAATCGAAGCCGCGCTTGGCGCGGGTCCAGTCGAATTCTTTTAATTCGGGCGCGGTATCGGTATCGAGCAAACGGATGAGATACCACAGCACACGCGCGTAGAGGATATCGCCGTCTTTGCGTTCGGGCTGGGCTTTGGCAACTTTATCGGCATTGGCCTGCCAGTCGCCCGCTTCGCCATACCAGCGGTCCATGAGGTAGTGGGTATAGCGCAGGTGGTAGTCGGTCGCAAACAGGGGGAATTGACGCACCGCCTTGTCGACCGCGAAATCGTAATCCTCGCGCTCAACGCCTTCCAGAAACATCAGTTGTTGCGCCGCCAGATGCCAACCGGGGCATTTGTCGTGGGCGTCCATCGTGGAGGTGAGGACTTTTATTCCTTGCTCTTGCCGTTTGGCCATGAGCTTGCCTTGTTCGGGTGTCACTTCATTGGCATAGCCCTCGCCGCGCGCCAGGAACGCGCCGTTGTAATAGGTCATCATCAACGCCACCTGCACCGTCACCGACTTGGGCTGGGCTTTGCGCCAGGCCAGCAGGCGTTTTTCCAGCTTCTGCCAGTCGGCATCGGTGCCATTGCGTCCTACACCAGCAAGCCCACCATAGAAAACAATCAGCTTACTATCGCCGTTGAGAAACTCTTCGGGCTTGCTGCGCAGTTGCTCCATTCGTTTTTCTATTTCCACATAGTTATCGGCCGCCAATAGCGCGCGGGCCTCTTTGGCCAGGTCGCTCATGCGCAAGTCCATGATGGAAGTGACAACAATCGGCTCTTCGCCCGCAGCCTGACTGTTCACATTTTGTACCAGCCCTTTTGCTTCCAGAGCCTGTTTAATTTCCATCTCCCACTGCGCCGCATTGCAACCGGCCATCAGGCAAGCCAGAAGGCTGCCACCGATGAATAAACCTGTCTTTTGTGCTTTCATTTTTTAAAGGAGAACTTAGATTTTAGAGCTTAGAACTTAGGTTTAAGCTAAGCGCTTTTACTATACCTCACTCTCAGTTAGAGAGCGGTTCTCATTTCGTTTGAGCTTATTATGGGAATCCAGAACCGGAACAACGTCCGGTTACCTCCCTGACACCTAACAGCTAACACCTGCAAAAGCTCACTCCTTTCTCATTGCCCACCGGCGGGCGGCGAGGAAATCGGAGATTGTCTCCCACGCGGAGTTGTCGATACGCTTACCGATGTGTTTTTCGAACAGCAGCTTGAGCGTTTGCCGGTCGCGTGCGTGCCAGGCGGCCACGGCGTAGGGGCCAGCGACCGATTCGGGGTTTTGCGGGTTTTCGTTCATCAGCAGCTCAAAACCGCGTTTGGCGCGGGGCCAGTCGAAGGATTTCAGGTCGGCAGACTGCTTAGACTTGGCTCCCTTGGGTAAAAACCACACGGCCTGGGCATAGAAGCGATCGCCTGCCTCGCCTTTCAACTGGTTAGCAATTTTGGCGGCGTAGGCTTGCCACTGACCCGGCTTGCCACCATTGATCTGGGTGAGGTTCTGGACTGCATACAGATGAACTTGCGTGACATTGCCGTAGTCGTTGACAGCCTCTTGCGTGAACTTGTCAAACGTCTTGCGCGAATCCGGATAGCCATTTACAGATTGCTGAGCGAGTAACAACCATTCGAGAAGAGGTTTCCCGGAGCGATAGGATTCATTGAAAACAGCACCCATCGCTTTCCACCTTTGCTTCCAGAGCCGGTCGCGTTCGACTGCATTGTGGCCTGAGTTCTTGACAAACCATACTCCGGCTATGTAGTTAGAGGCTAATGCAATTTGCGCGGTGAGCGATTGAGGGTGCTTTTTGCGCCACTGCTGTAAGAGTTGGTTTTTAGCGCGCCAATCGGCCTCGGACCCCGGCACCCACCCCAACCCCATATAGGCTACTTGGAGCTTGGTGATGCCATTGAGAAACTCTTCTTTGGTGCGCCGATACTCCGCGACCCGTTTTTCTATGGCGGCATAATCTTTCGCTTTCAGCAACGCTTCCATCTCCCGCATCAATACGCCTTGATCTTCAAGAAGCGGCGTCCGAAACCGCACGTAATCGGTATCCTCGGTCTTCCAGCCGTTGGTATAGGTCTTTATTTCTATCGCTTCAGGCGGCGAGTCTTTGCGACACCCCGCCACCACAACCGGAAGCAAAGCGCCACAGAGCAAAAGAGAAAGAATCGGTTTTGACATAATTTTGGTCTTTTTCTAACTCCATCTATGAAATCTTAATTAACCACAGATGGACACAGATGAACACAGATGGGTTTGGAAGAAGAGTTCACGCCTGCCTCCAAACAATGCAGCTCGTTTCTCACTAAGAAAGCGAGTAGGGGCGCTTTACTATCCTAATCTTTCTCTGTGTCCATCTGTGGTTCATTCAAGAAACCTCTATTCGGGTTCAGCCTTCTTACCCAAGACCAAAGATCAAAGGCCCAAGACCAAAGACCAAAGACCAGCCGTTCTATTGCAACGCCCAGTTGCGGGCGTCGGTAAATTCTTCGGGGCCGACCCACACCCTGCGGTCGGCGCGGTTTTGGATATAGCGCTCGAAAAGCGGGCGGGCGGTGGCACGGTCGTTCTGGTACCAGGCGGCTTTGGCGTAGGCTCCGGCCACAGCGTCGGTTTCCGTATCGGGCAGGTTCATTAGCTGTTCAAAACCGCGCTTGACACGCGGCCAGTCGTATTGCGTGGTGAGAAGCTTGTTCTTGGCAGGGAGTTGGAGAGTGATGGCAAACCATATCATGCGCGCTGCCAGAATATCGCCATTTTTGCCTTGTTTCTCGGCGACATTTGTCAGGTAAAGCCGCCACGGCCCGGCTTGCTGGCTCGCCTGATGCATGAGGTAACTGAAGCGATTGAACTTGAGTTGGTCGCATTTGGGGTAGAGCTTTTCGCCTTCATCCTGAATGCTATTGTAAGTTTCGAGAGACTCGGCTTGCGCAGAATAGGCAAAGTGAGCGGTATTAAACCAGCCGACGCACTGTTTGCGGGAAGCTTTATTTGCTTCCAGAATCTCTTTTGCCCGCTTCAGATACTGCTGCATCTGCTGATCGATGACCTCGGGCTTATCCGACTTCCGCATGTTATTGCGCAAAAAAGAGTAGGCATGGCAGTAGCTAAAAGCCAGAGCGATGGGAGCCGAAACAGATTGCGGCATTTGTTTGCTCCAGGCTTCAATCTGCTGGTGTTGTTTTTGCCATTCCTGTGCGTTCTCGGCAGTACAGCCGACACCTTGATAGGCAAACAGCAGGTTGGGCCGCCCATCGAGAAGCGCCTCGCCGCTGCGGCGATATTGCGCCATACGCTGTTCGAGGGCCGTGAAATCACCAGCCTGCAACAGTTTTCTCGTCTCATAGATAACTTCATCGCCCTCCAGGGCCACAGGCGAACGAAACGTGGCGATCTCCTGCTGCGGCTCCGGCCCTGCATCCTTCGCGCTTTGCCCGCACCCACCCAGCAAAGCCACCATCAACCCACCGCAAATTAATAATGAACGTATCATGGTAAAAGAGCTTAGATTTTAGAACTTAGAACTTAGGTTTATACTGAGCGCTTTTTTCATGCCACAACCTAAGCTCTAAGTTCTAAAATCTAAGCCCTATCTGTAAACACCCATTTCCGGGCTTCGAGGTAGTTTCGAAAGCTGCGCCAGGCACCGGTTCTGGCTTTGTATTTTACAAAGACATGCCGCAGGGTTGCGCGGTCGCGCGCTATCCAGGCGGCCACGGCGTAGGCACCGGCCACCGAGGTGGGGTCGTCTCCTTTGAGCAGCACTTCAAAGCCACGTTTGGCGCGGGGCCAGTCGAAGTTTTTCAGGTCGGGGCATGGCACAGTGCGGGCAATGGCACAGGCATACCACCAGAGCTGGGCATAGAGCTTATCGCCTTCGCTGCCTTTACGGCTTTGGGCGGCCCGGTCGGCATACTGCTGCCACGGACCGCCAAGCAGGCTGACGTGCTGCAGGTGAAATTCAGTGACATCGGGAAAACGAGCCAGGGCGGCATCGACCACAGCCGCCCGCTTATCACTGCTGCCCAGAGATAAATAGCCAACCTTGCAGGCTACCAGGTGCCAGTCGAGTTCCTGCTGGCCTTTCGCCCTGGTGGCATCGATGATGGCCTGGGCCTCGGCTAATTTTTCATCAGTGGCCTGGGAATTGTTATCCGGTTCATCATCTGCCATATACATCCAACTGCGGTACAAATAAGCCTGAGCCAGTTGCGCCGCTAAGGATTCGGGATGCTTGTTGCGCCAGTTCGCGAGCAATTGTTCCTGAATACGCACCTCGCTGCGGGGAGAGTCGATACGCACGTATCCCAGCCCGCTATAAAATATGAGCAACTTGCTCTGGCCCATGGCGTTGGCTGCGCGCGAAGTGCGCAACTGCTTCAGCCTGTTTTCAATGGCCTCGTAATCGCCAGCCCTCAAGAGGTCTTGCGCCTGTGCCATCAACTCCAACTCACCTTCGCGCAGAGGCGAAGTCATGGCGTTCGGCTCGGCTTTGAAATCCGTCATCTCCTGCCGCGGCGAAGGCAGCTTCTTGAGTGTCTCGGGATCGACCGTCCCCGAACCGCACCCCGTAAGCAGCGGAACCAGCACCGCGCCACAGATGAATAAACTTGTCTGCTGTATTTTCATGTTTTTTAAATTAACCACAGATGAACACAGATGTGAGTTGATGTCACTATAATGTCTGCGCCCTTGTTCAATTGCAAAATGTCGTCGGCTAAACGCTTACCATGGCTTTATCTGTGTTCATCTGTGGTTAATTTATTTTTAAAAAATTGCGGAAACTTGCGACGAAGTTAGCGCAGCCGAAGGCTTGGCGTGCTATAGAACGGGGAAGAGTGAGGAGCTTAATTTTCAGGATTGGTATAACACCCTCTACCGCAACGCAATCACACCGGCATCGGTGGGAGTGAAGTTGCAGGCACCGAAATAGAAGTCGCGCAGGTGCGGGTCGAAATCGACATGCAGCCATTCGCATCCCGTCTGCTTGGCGTGGTGAACGGCCTCTTCAATCAACCGTGTGGCATACCCCTGCCGCTGGGCGCTTTTAGCGACCATGGTATCGAGGATAAAGGCATGCAGCCCGCCATCCCACGCCACATTGACAAACCCCAGTAACTGCTCTTGCTCGCGCAGACAAACCCAACCCAGGCTAAACCTGTTGACCTGCGCCCACCAGTCGTCGTTGAAAAACTTGTGCTCGAAACACTGGGCGTGGAGCGCGTTGACTTCTGCATTTTCAAAGTGGCCGCGCCAGTGAATAGTGATGTTGGTGTTCAAGATTGTTTTTCCCAGAAGTTTTTTGCAGTATGGCACGAATAAAAAGCGTTATGGTTGCTTTGGTTTAATGACACCGAATATCCAGACACGGCTCATAGCCACCGGCATGGATATAAACCGCATACAACCGCTGTTCCTTGAGGAGGTGCGGGGCAAACCAGGAATTGAGCTGATTCATCCAGTCGAAACTCTGGTCATCGAACAGAGCATCGTTCCACACCGCTACTTCGACCGGAATCACTTCGCCATCGGGGGCCTTTGCCCTCCTTGTGCGGTAATATGTCTTGAGTTCCTTTGCGCTGCCTTGATAGCTTCGCAGCTCTGCCACCAGAAAATCGCACTGGTTGCCGGTGCCGTGGGTAATGCCCAGAAAGCGGACTGTTTTTATCAATCGTGTGCCGGGTGGATGCCCGCCCTGCTCAAGCTGTCCGGCAAAGCGGCTGAGCCGTCCATCGTTCCAGCGTATGTTGATGAAGGGGGCGGCAATAATAAGGATGATAAAACCAAGCCAGGCTGCCGCTTTCCAATTTTTCTTCATCATGCTGAAAAAACTACACTATGTAAATGCAAAGTTGGTCTCAAGAGAGACTCCCCTGAAATGAAAAAGCGAAAACAGAGGCAGAAAACTTCAATACGGTTATGGCTGGCCATACTCATGCTCTATGGCGTGCCAGCATTTCTCTATTTGGGCGGTTTTATAACAACATGGTTTTCGTCCCACTATTATACACCCCTCTATCGCCACGGCACGCCCTTGCTGGAGGTGCCTTTGAACTTTCTTTCTCTGGGCGTGGTAATTTGGGTGGTGATTTTCCTTTACTATATCGGTCTGGCAGCGGCCTACAAAGAGCAAATCGTGCGGTGGCCCTGGCAGCGCCCGAAGCAGCCCACAATTATTCCCTGGCACATCTTATTGCTAATTAGCCTTATTGGTTCGCTTTATATGGGGGTGGGCATTTCAAGCTATCTCAATAGTAGCCTCGATAGCGGCCCGATGCAATCGTTTACCTCCACAGTTATCGAGCGAGAATCAAGATACAAGCGGAGAGGAGGAATGCATTACGAGCTTCGCCTCACGCTGAACCCAAAGCCCACTTCGCATCTCATTTTGCCCGTAAGGGAAGCCGAATATAACGCTTACCCCGAAGGCACACGTTTAGTTTTGCAAACCAAACCCGGAAAGCTGGGGCAGGAATGGGTGGTCGGGATGCAGCCTCTGGAAGCAGGCAAATAAACGCCTTATTTTCATTTTTAGCCGTTTTGTGAAATAAGGAGTCCATTTACTATGCCTTATTATCGTGGCGTAACATAAGGCGGGCAGAAATACGTCCTTATGTTAAAAAATGGCCCTTTCGTAACATAAGGAACACCCAAACTATTCCTCAAAAGCGTTTATAATGGAAGTTGGCAGCGGTAAGACGTTTCTCTCGCAACTTTCATGTTCTGGTTCCTCTTCTATTTCGCCATTACCTACAGCCTGACTTTAGTTGTGCTGGGCGGGTGTCTCTATGCGCTTTGGCGCTGGGTCGCGCAGCGGAAAATCAGGTTTATCCTTGCTGGGGTGCTGGCTGTGTCCCTACTGGCTTTACCGCTGTGGCCTTATGCACAAGTGGCATGGCAAACCCAACAGTATCGTGATGAGTTGCTTCCGGCGTTTATGAAGGAAGCCGGGCATACCATCAGTGGAGAAATAACAACACCTCCACTGATTTTCCGTGTCCTTGAATACTCGCCGCGACGGGCCGTGGTGTACGCAGTGGAATCATGTGGTGAAACGAATTCTGGTCAACGCTGGGGCTGGACGATGAAACTCAGAACGAAAGGGCGTGGCTGGGAGTTTTCCGATTACAACGCCGTATGGTCCGATTGCGGCAGCGCCGAAGGCAACACTTTTCCGCCTTATCCCGAAGCACGTTCTTTTTAAAATGGCAGAGTAAAGCGGATAAATAGACCGCAATACCTGCGGCAACGCCAACTGCGTGCGCCAATTTGCGCAGTGAACGGCGATTCACCACAGAGGACCCAGAGGACACAGAGAAATGAGGGATAAGGCCGCAGCGCTGCAACTACCCGGCTTTCATCTGTGAAATCTGTGTTAATCTGTGGCTAAATAAGTTGCCCCGCCCAGCCTCTTCGGTGACAATAAGCGCATGCAATTTTTTCGTTGTCTACTCCCACTCCTCCTGGCATTCATCATCACTTCTTCTGCCTGGGCCAAGCCAGTGCCGCAAGCACAGGAAGAGGAAGGCTATGTGCCGGTGCATGCCATCGTCTTTTCACCCGACGGCAACCTGCTTGCGGCCAGTTCTACCGTGGCGGATGAGACTGGAAAAAATAGCAGTGTGGTTGATGTCTGGAACATTGCTACCGGAGAAGAGTGGAGTATGCAGTCAAGCCCTCCGCAGCAGACGAACCAGCTCGTATTTTCTCCCGACGGCATGCGCCTGGCGGCGGTTAACCGTTTGGATGACGAAATGGGGAGCTTGGCAGTAGTGTGGGATAGGAGTGCCGTTGGTTCCATTTACTATCTGGAACGTGATAGCCCGGAGGCTTTTCCCTGGGTGGTGGCCTTCACGGCCGATGGCAAACAGATCGTTGGCACTTCATCGAGAGTCCATCAAAAGCAACTCGATGCTGATATCGTGGTATGGAACGCCGCCAGCGGGAAGGTGGAGCGTCGTTTTGAGAGTGTGGCTCCCGATATTCCCGCAATGGCTTTGATCGATAAAGAACAGTCTCTGCTTGCCTTAACTATAAAGCCGAAAGCAAAGGGAAGGGGCACCGAATTGTTGGTCTTAGACGCGCAAAGCGGAAAAGTCACGCGCACGATTTCCCTGGAGAACAGCACTTCTTTTGAGTTCTTTCTTTCTCCCGATGGCAATACACTGGCGCGCTACGTCTTCGCACGCGCCTCGCGCCCGGTAGGGGCACCGCCAATGTTCGAGCAGTATTTGGAACTCCGCGACTGGCGCAGCGACCTGCCCGTCCGGAAGTTGCAACTTCCCGCTATCGATTCAATGCAGATGCAATACACCCCCGACAGCAAACAACTGTTGACCGTCGGCAAAACGACCGACCAGCCGTCTCGCCATACCCTGTGGCGCTGGGATGTGGCCAGCGGCGAACTGCTCCGCAAAATAGAACTCAGCGATTATGCTATCCCAGGCTCTTTCAAATATGCCTTTTCGCCCGATGGCAAACTGCTGGCCATGCCGGGGGCACAGGGGAAGATACAGTTACGCAATACCAGCGATGGGGAAATTGGTGAGGAATTTAACCTTCTGTCGGAGGCGGAAGAGTAAGCCGTAACAGGGAATTGTTCTGACTCTTCCCGTTTTATCTCACGCAGAGACGCAGAGAGAAGTCTTTTTGGAGTGCGGTGACTTGTCACCGCGAGGGCGTGGCAGTTAAGCAATCGTTTCAATGAACGCCGACACGGCGCGGGATATGTATAGAAAACGGCTGTTTTCTATACACGTTGTTGATGACATGTATAGAAAATGCGATTTTCTATACATGTCGGGTAAAATAATGGGCAGAATAGTGGCTTTTTTCTCCCATGACACCCATTTCCCCGCTGGCAGAGTAGTATCTTGACGCTCTCCGTAGAGACGCGATTTATCGCGTCTGGAGTCTCTTACGAACTCAAGGCTGCACAGATTAATACGCCCAGACGCGATAAATCGCGTCTCTACTCGTTCGTTGACGGTTCTCTTTCCCCACTCCGCTCCCTCTTCCACTTTCCAACCCACAACTGCCCGCAATACCCCGCCAGGGCGCTGCAGAAGAGAAAGATTGCGTGTTCGAGAAAGTTTCGGGTGAGCCCTCTCACCATCATGTGGGTCGTAAAATCCAATTGCGAATACATGAAAGCAGTAACGTAATTTCCCCAAAAAATAAAAGGGATGGCCACGGCACAGCCAAGCCACACTCCCAGGCGGCGTGGTAAAGAGGTATTTAACCCCAGTATCGCCCCGCCCGCGAGGCTACCCAGCACTAAGCTCGGCTCCACGATACGCAGTTGGTACCACGTATTTAACGGTAGCAAGGTCACGCAGTGCACGATGATACTGCCTAAGTACATCCCGGCCAAGAAGGCAGCGATAAAATGCAAGACGGCCTTTAAAAGCATCATGCTTCCCTCTCCCTACCTCACCTTCTGCCGGTGCAAGATAGCGCCCCAATTCTCATTGGTGTGCCATTTCATACTGCCATCGGCCCAGGCGACGTTGCGGCCACCGAGGTGGGCGTTGACGGGGTCGTAAAGCAGCACCAGCTTCTCGGGGTTCTTCAAAGTGGAAAGCTTCCTCCCGCTCAGCGTGGCGTTGCCCTGAAAAAGGTGGCCTTGTGAGCAGGTGAAAATTTTGCCGTCTTTCACGCGTGAGCCCAGCGACTTGCGCAGCGCTGCAGGCGAACTCAGGTTGGGCAGGCGGCCGCCGTTACTGCGGGCGTGGGCCAGCACCGCCTCGCTGAGTTGGCGCAGGTTGGTTTGGCAGGTGATGCGCAACGCATTCTGACGCGCCCGGCCAAACACTTCGATAGGGTTTTGAGCGTTGGCAATCGAAGTTCCGGCCAGCAAAACGGCAAGTATGCATGATGAATACTGAATGGTGAATTGAGATTTTAAATAAGCGATTTGGTTTTGTCCTTATCAATAAGCCGCGGCCTACATCAACGCCCGGTTGCCGTTATTCATCATTAGCTGCCGTCTACCGCCGTTCCCGCTTTATACCACTTCACATGCCCATCCACGAAAGCGATGTTATGCCCATCGAGGTGGATGCCTTCTTTTTCGGTGAGCAGAGGGGTTAAGGCGGGGTTGGCGATCGTTGAAATTTGCACGCGATGCACCTGGGGATTGCCGAAATAATCGCCGCCGCTGGGGCAGGTGAAGATTGTGGGGTCTTTCACGTAGCGGCCCAGCGAGGCGCGGATGGCCTGAGGCGAGGAGAGGTCGGGCAACTGTTCGTTGTGATCCATGCTGTATTGAAAAACCGCCAGCGCTAACTGTTGCATATTCTTCTGACACACCGCGCGGCGGGCGTTTTCGCGGGCGCGGGCGAAGACGGGAAAAAGAATGGCCGCCAGGATGAAGATGACAGGCAGCGTGGCCCCCCAACAGCCGCAGCCGATGAGCGCGCCCAGCCCGGAGCTGCGGGCGCGTTTGGGGCGTGTTTCGCGATCTTTCAAATAGAGTATCCCGCCCACCAGCGGCAGAACGACGCCCAGGAAAACCCGGCCATTGCTGGAGGCATCGTCGGCGGCCAACTCAGGCGCAGGAGCCTGGCCCGGCAACCCTTTGCCCTGGCAGCGGGGACACACGGTATCGGTAGGGCTCATTTCAAATTGACATTGAGGACATTGCATAGTGGGCTTATTATAAGGGATTTTTGGGATTGGCAGAGCTTAAATTTTAGAACTGAGGATTTCTCCACCAATCGGCTGTCATGGGGTAGAAGTGATCTTGACTGAGGTTTTGCAGCCTCTTGGGCGCGCCGATTTTCATGCGGTAGAGGTTGGGAGGCATTATGCCATCGTAATTAATAAAAATAATCTCGTCGTTGTTGTGAGGGTTAAAAGCCGGGTGGGCGTAGAGTGGCTTTTGAAAAGGCAGTTTTTCGGTGAGGCATTCTTCCTTGCCCGTTTTGAGATGGAGTCGCCAGAGATGGCGCTTTTTATTTTCCATGCCACGATACACGATATATTGGCCGTCGTGGCTAAACCGCGCCCCGTGACACGAACGCTGGCCCCGGGTTAATTGGCGACTTTTCTTCTGGGCGATGTTATAGAGGTAGAGCTGTTCTTTCTTACCCGGTGCCCAGACCGTGTAAAGCACTTCGGGCAAGCGGGGATGGAAAACCGGCCCGTTGCTTTCCTGCTGGTTATCGATGAGTTTGGTTTGCTCGCTGCCATCGGTTTTCATGGTGTAGATCTGCCAGATTCCGTCCCTATCAGATTGAAAAACGATCGTGTTGCCATCGGGGCTAAAGCGAGGAGCCTCATTATGAGCTTTGCTATCGGTGAGTTGCCGGTAATTCGTGCCGTCTACATCGACTATAAAAATCTGCGTATTACCTCGCCAAGACATACTAAACACCACACGCTGACCTCGCGGACAAATGTGGGCGGAGCCAATGTCATTGCGAAAATAAGTCAGCCGACGCGGGTTTCCACCTGCGGGTGGCATGATGAAGATGTCTTTAGGCGGAATGGTTATTTCTTCCATAACAGCCTCTTCCCCTTCCCGCTGCGAGGCAAATTTCACCGTCACCGGATCGCCATCGACTTTAGCGGTGAAAACAATTCGCTCGGTTGTCAGTGGAGTTAAACCTTGCAAAGGCATCCCACTCTGCACCACCGGCTCTTTGCGATAGAGAAACGCCGTCAGCAACAGAACCGTGCCACAGAGCCCCGCCAGCAGGAAAAGAAATTTGAGTTTATGTTGCATGGTCTTTGGTTGAGATATTTGTTCTCTTAAATTAACCACAGATGAACACCGATAAACACAGATGAGGTGCCGGTTTGCGAAATAATATCGACAGCTTTCACTTAAAACGAGTTTGGTCTTTTGAGAGAAACCAGGGCCAAAGCCCCAAGATCAAAGACCATCTGTGTTTATCGGTGTTCATCTGTGGTTAATTTTTTCCGGTTTTAAATTGAACATTCTCGGTAATGGTTGCGTCCTTGGGTTCATATTCGCCGATACGGGCGAAAGGAGGCAACCAATGAAAACACTCAATAGACAACGCACCATCGCTCTGGGCACCATCGGCGTTCTGGGCGCGACGGTTTTAGGTGGTTCTTCGATTCACGTAGCCGAGGCTAAGTCGAGCACCTGGAAGAAAGTCGCCATCGGTGCCGCAGCGGTTACCGGTTACGGCCTGCTCAAGAAGAACAAGAAAGTCGCCATCATCGGCGGTCTGGCCACCGCAGGCTCTTACTACAAGTATAAATCCGACAAGAAGAAAGAGAACGAACGCGATAATCGCTACCGCTACGGACGCCGCTATCGTCGATAAAACAAAAAAAGCACCGAGAAATCGGTGCTTTTTTTGTTTGAGAGCTTAGATCTTGGAACTTATACCAATCCTGTAAACTAACCTCCTATAGGAGTCCGCGATGCAAATTACA
>DAITOV010000017.1:0-29010 GCA_036833945.1 Abditibacteriia bacterium | reverse complement strand
TGTCTTCGCTCGCGCCCGTGAAAATGCGCGGCGCACCAGTTGCCTGAGTAACCTGAAACAGATCGGCCTGGGCATTATGCAATACACACAGGACTACGACGAGCGGTATCCCCTAGCGTATTATCCTTATCCAGCTTATGGCGTAGCCCGCGCGTCAGGGGCAGCCCCCGTGCCGCCTGCACAGTTGCAAACAGTTGCTGGAACTCCAGGGCGGTCATTTTCCATTTGCGATCCTTATTCCTGTGGATCTGGTTATAAAAGCAGTTGGATCACATGGATGGATTTTATACACCCCTATGTAAAGAGCGCATCGCTATTCAGGTGTCCTTCCGTGCCTTCATCCGACACAACCCCCAGCTACAACTATTCAAATGCCTTTAGTAATGTTTTTGGTGCCTCAACCTACTACGGACAGAGTATGTCCGAGGGAGGTTTACCGATGGCAGCAGTGCAGCGTCCGGCGGAAATTGTCATGGTTCTCGATATCAATGACCTGTATTCACTCAGCTTGTCGCCCCGTGGCTATATCGGTGCATGGAACTCGGCTACCAGAAAGCCTTCGATCATCCCCCATTTCGATGGTGGCAACGTCGTTTATGGCGATGGACATGCCAAATGGATATCAGGCAACACCATGCGGGCAGCAGCCGGCACCCTCGGCAGCAGCACCACCACTTGCAACCTGAATAGCCCCTCCAGTATCGATTACTGTAGCCGGACGTGGAATCCATTTCGTTCATAAACGGTCATTATTTCATCCATGAAAACTCCTTTGAAATATGTGTGTTGTAGCGCCGGAATATTCTTATGCTCCGGCATCACTTCAGCCCAAACATCGAATAGTGTGCAACCACCACAATATCAAAAGCGCCTGGAAATATTGCAGGCAGGTAACAAGGGCATAGCGGCAGTCGCTTCTCTGACTGCGGCACTGAATGACCCCGATATACTCATTCGACGCGCAGCGGTGCGCTCGTTGGGAGAAATAGGAAAGCCGGCGATACCGGCATTGCAAACGGCACTCAAAACCAATACCGATGAATTGGTGCGCCGTTCGGCGTTGCGCGCACTGCTTGAAATAGAGCCAGATAAAACGGACGATATCCTGGAAACCGGGCTGGCCGACTCCAACCAACTGGTGCGCATCGCTGCGGTGGAAGCGCTGGGCGGCCTCAAGCCATATTCCCCGCGTACAACCGCATTGTTGCGCAAGGCACAACAAGACAAAAACGCCGATGTCAGTCAGGTCGCGGCCCAGGCGTTATGGCCATACAATAAAAACGTGCTCTCGGTGCGAGAGCGTCCCGAATTCAAGGATCACCAACTCAACCTGGTGCAAACGATTCCTCTTCCGGCCGACGGTTGGAAGTTCCAAACCGACCCCGACCAGACAGGACACTGGCAATCGTGGTTCGAGTCCGCATTTAACGATAGCAAATGGAGCGGCATCGCCATTGCCAAGACCTGGGAAGAGCAAGGACACGCTTACGACGGTGCGGCCTGGTATCGTCGCACGATTAAGCTGCCGGAAAAACCGGTTCACGACGGCGTGGACCTGGTTTTTGACGGCGTGGACGAAAGCGCCTGGATATGGATTAACGGCCAATATGCTGGCGCGCACGATGTCGGCCCGACAGGTGGGGACAAGCGATTCCAGGTCGATGTGACCGATCTCGTGAAGTGGGGCGAGGAAAATCAGATCACCGTACGTGTAGTAGATCGCAAACAGACCGGGGGCATTTGGAAGCCGGTTTATTTGGAAGTCGTGAAAAGATAATGATGATACGAAAAAGTTTATCGGGAGTTTTCCTGTTGTTGTGCTTAATTACCATCGGGAATATGGCGCAAGCGCAATCGACCCGCGTAACGTATGCTGCCGACGGTGCCTACCCGGGCGTGGCCAATTTAGGAGATATCGCACACTGGAAATTCGAGGGCGATAATCCCGGCAGTGATCTTTCGGGCAACAACCATGCCCTGGCACTGCGTGGAACGGACAGCCGTTTTGAAAGTGGTGCCCTGGTCATCGAAGAAAAAAACCAGCCTGGCGATAACCGTGCCGGTGCCGTAGCAGCTAATCGCCCCAATCTTACACCCGCAAGAGCCTTCACGATTGAAATCTGGTTCTCGCCGGATGCAGCCGCCCTGCAAAAAGATTTGAGCTTTCTATTAGACAAAAAATATTTTCACGGTGCGACGACACATCCGCGCAGTAACTGGGATTATCTCCTCCTCCTGCGCAAAGCAGGCACCAAGTACATTCTGGACGCGCGCCTTGGTTTCGGGAAAGAAACCTCGGTCGCCCAATCGACGCCGCAGGATTTGGCGGCCGGAAAAACCTATCACGCAGTTTTCAGCTATGACGGTGCGGGCAAAACCGAATTTTTTCTGGACGGCAAGAATATCGGTCGGCGTGAGTGGCCGGGACGCGGCGGCATTGCCGCAGGCGAGCACGATCTGGTCATCGGCGACCGGGTAGGAAGTATCGGTTACCGCTTTTTAGGCCGCATTTTCCGTGTGCGCCTGTCGAGCACCGCCCTGAGTTTCGTCTCCGGGCAAGTGCTTCTGGAACCGGCCGCCGGGCGCTCGGCATTCGCGCGCATGGAGCAAAACGCCGGGTTGAAAATTCGAGTCACCAACGAAACGGCAGCCCCCCTCCAAAACGCCCGGCTGCAACTCGATCTTCCCGGCGCCTTCCAGACGCAGCGAGAGTTGCCTGCGCTGGCTGTCGGGGAAAGCACCGTGGTCACGATTCCCGTAGATACACGTCTGCGCCCGGAACGCTATACCGGCACGGTTTCAGTGGTTGATGCCGCTCGAAAAGCGCTCAACCCGGCAACACCGGTACAACTGATCATCGCACCACGTTCACTGCCCCACCAAATGCCGGTGATTATGTGGGGGACCACTGGCGAGAGAACATTGCAGGATTTGAAAGAGAGTGGTTTTACGCACCAGTTGGTCTATCCTTCCAATGAACTCTGGAAATGGGTGTGGGATAATGGCGTGAACGATTCTCTACCCACCGACACGGAACGCGAGCAACTCCGCTTGTTGGATGAAATGTTCGGCATGGGGCTTGGCGGTGTGGCTTATGTCGCTCCGGGACGCTGGGCCGGCGATCATCAGAAAGAATACCGGCGCATCGACCGTGCCGGAAAGCCGTATCTACGCTCCAATGTTGATGGCCAGTTTCCACGCGTGCAGGAATTCGTCGCCAATGCGGGCAAAGCCGTGGCGAAAATTTATGACGGTGAACCGGGGTTACAAGGCGCCCTTGTTCACACGGAGGTGCGCGACGGCACGCAACTCAGCTTTCACGAAATAGATAAAAAAGCCTATCGTGATTTCAGCGGCGAAGACATCCCTGCAAATATTAATAACCCCCGTAATTACAACCAGAAGCTTTATCAGGAAATCCCTAATTTTCCGGCCAATCGCGTCGTAGCGGACGACCACCCCGCGCTGAAGTATTTACGCTGGTTCTGGCAGGAAGGGGATGGCTGGAATACCTTGAATACCCTGACCAATAACGGCCTGAAAACTGTTGATAAAAATCGTTTCTGGACGTTTAGCGATCCGGCCGTACGCGCTCCGGGTGTGTATGGAAATAATGGTAATGTCGACTTTCTCTCACAATGGACATATACCTACCCAGACCCTCTTAAAATTGGCCTGGCAGGAGATGAACTCTTTGCCATGGCTGGTGGGCGCGCCGGACAGAACGTGATGAATATGACGCAAGTCATCTGGTATCGCACCCAATCTACGGAAACGCCCAAACCGGGCACGGAAACCCTGTGGGAAAAGACAACGCCGGATGCCAAGTTCATCTCCATCGCGCCCGATCATCTCAGCGAAGCGTTATGGATTAAATTAACCCGCCCGGTTCAAGGCATCGCCTATCACGGCTGGGGTTCGATGGGCGATAAGCTCGGCCAGAACCAGGGCAGCTACGTCACGACCAATCTCGAAACTAAAAAGCGTTTGCAAAGTTTGGTGAACAGCGTCGTACGGCCATTAGCCCCCACTCTGTTGCAGATTGGCGATAGAAAAACCGATGTCGCATTTCTGGAAAGCTTCGCCTCACAGATGCTGGCCGGTCGCGGCACCTACGGCTGGGGCAACGGCTGGGGAGCCGACTCCTACCTGATCGCCAACTATGCCGGTTTACAGCCCGACATCGTATACGATGAAACCATTATCCAGAAAGGACTGGATAACTATAAAATTCTTTTCCTGATGCACTGTGATGTTCTCACGCAGAATGTCGTGGAAAAGCTCAAGGCTTTCCAACGCAACGGCGGCCTGATCATCGGTGATGAATTCCTCTCGCCCGGTATCCAGCCGGATATTTTGCTGACCAGCGTGCAGCGAAGTACTCCGGATGCGACCAAGAAAATCCACCAGCAAAAAGCGGCTGAACTCAAACAACTCCTGAACGGTCATTACCGGTTCCCAATGGCAAGTAGCAATCAGGAAGTCATCGTCCGTTCACGCTTCTCTAAAAACGCGGAATACGTCTTCACTATCAACGATCATCGCACCTATGGCGATTATGTCGGGCAACATAAGAAGGTCATGGAAAAAGGCTTGCCTTCGCAAAGCCGCATCTCGCTGAATCGTAGAAACAGTTTCGTTTACGATCTGGTAAATCGGAAAGAAGTGAAAACCCAGAACAGCAATGGGCAACTACAGTTCGATGTCAGCCTGGATGGCGGTGAAGGCAATCTATTTCTCGTGACCGATCAGCCCGCTGGAAACTTACAGATCAATTCCGCGCCAACAGCGGCACGAGGCCAGAAGTTACCGGTAACCATTCAACTGAATGACAATACCGGCCAACCACTACAGGCAGTCGTTCCGCTGGAAGTGACGATTCGCGATCCGCAAGGCCGCGTCGCCGAGCAGAGCGGTTATTATGGCGCTGCAGATGGAAAACTTATCTTGACTTTAGATATCGCCGCCAACGATGTCATCGGCCCGTGGCAAATCGAGGTTGTAGAACGGTTACGCGGCCAGAAATCGACGCAGAATTTTCGAGTGCAGTAAATCAGTAATGTGTTGTAGAACAGAAAGAAACCCACCTGACACACATCGGAACGGGCACTGTGAATTTTTCACAGTGCCCGTTCCGATTGTAATACCAATCCCAGATATTAAGTTCCTATGCCGTATAAGAGAGACCATCGTCTCTTCAGTCCGTCATCCTCGCGAACGCGGGGATCCAGAAGGTGGGGTTTTCCAGGCACGGCGGGTTGAAAATAAGCATAAATCCCATCCGATAAACAAAAAGCTGTGTACTGGATCCCCGCGTTCGCGAGGATGACGGACTCAAAAGCTAGCAGTTGAATTCAAAAATTAAGCGATTTATTACTCTCTGGTAACAGGGATTTAGGAAGTTAATTTACAGAATTGGTATAAAAACGTTCTTTCTTTGCCTACGCACCACCCAATTCAGCCATAGCCTCTACTTATCCTGATAGCCTTGCTACCGAATTCCCCTCAACTAATTCGACAGAGATAAGCTCAGGGTTCTCCTGGTCACGACTCCCCTGCAATAACCCATTAAGCGATTCTATAGCAGCAAAACCAATTTTTTGAAAGGGATTCACAACCGTCGTCAATCCTTTGGCGATGGCTTCGGGAACACCGTCGACCCCGATCAGCGAAATATCGGCTGGAACCGATAAACTGGCAGCTTCGAGCTTTTCCCACAATGCAAGGGCGAACTTATCGGTTCCACAAACAACAGCCGTGATGCCCCGTTTCGTGAACTCATCTATATCGGGCAAACAAGCTTGCCATTTATCGTCAGCGCCTTCGAAAATGCAATCGGCATAATCGTCGAAACCAGCTTCCTGCATGGCTAATTGAAAACCTTTAATTCGCAACTGCATATCAGAATGCCAGGTTGCACCGGTGAGATGCGCAATGCGAGAGTGACCTCGCTGCTTGAGGTGCTCCACAGCCAGGCGCATCGCCATCTCATTGTCGGGAAGGATAGAAAGAATGCCTTCAGGGAGCTTGGAGGAGTAGCAGGCCACCGCCGGAATTTTCTGGGATACCAAAAAATCCAGCACTTTTTCTCGGTTCAAAGGGTTGATGAAGACAAAGCCATCGCAACGCCGATCACGGAAAAAATATTCCTCCTGCCCTGCCATCCACTCCGCAGGCGTGCGCAACATCGTCATCAGGTCGTAATCAAATTGCCTGGCCCCTTCTTGTAAACCGCAGTAGGTCTGAAAAGCAATATAATTCTGTGCAATATCAATAGCATCAAAAACCAACCCGATGACGCGCGTTTCTATATGGCGGTTTTGCATGCTGGAGCGAACCGGCACATAATTCAGCTCCTGCACCGCTGCCAACACACGTTGCCGGGTGGCCTCGGAAACTTTATGAGTTCGGCCCCGCAAGACATTCGATACCGTCATCGGCGATGTCTGTGCTTGTTTGGCAACATCTGCAATACTGGCGCGCATTCTTTGATTCAACCGTCCTCGGCAACTCCTGTGGATTGGAAACGATCAGTATATCCCTAATAGAGGCCAATACCGCCGCCCTGAAGAACTCAAGGCGGCGGTAGATTTAGCTAAAGTATTTCTCAATCGGTTAGAGCTTTATGATTTGCTGTTCTATAAAACTGTGAAAAGCACAGCGCTCTGTCATTCCGAGGCACGAGGAATCTCATATTGCAAGCTAAAACTTTTATGGTTTAAGATAGGCGTTATGAGATCCTTCACTTCGTTCAGGATGACAGGCCCTCCGATGTAAACCAAGCCAATTGAGAATTGCTCTAATGAAAAATTGATAATGGAAAATAAAAACAATCAACTGCATTTTCATTCTCCGCTATCAATTATCAACTCTCCCTTCTTAACTCATCGGCACTTCCATCAAGAGAATTTCACTCGCAGCAGAAGTCTTGAAAGTCACGGCATCCGTTTCAGAAATTCCCAAACCATCACGCCGGGCAAGCGTTTCGCCAGCTACTTCGACTTCACCTTCAATGACGAAAACATAGAGGCCGCTCGCTGCATCCTTGAAGCGATATTCCAATTCGGTTCCGGCGTCCAGATTGCCCAGGTGAAACCAGGCATCCTGTTGAACCCATGCCCCTTCATCGGCAGGATCAGGCGAAACGATTTGCTGGAAACGGTTCCTGCGCTCCTCCTGATTCAACTCGATCTGCTGATAACGCGGCTGCACATCTTTAGCCCGAGGGAACACCCAAATTTGCAGCAAGCGCAGCAACTCGTCACGACTGGCGTTGGCTTCAGAGTGCTGCAAACCGCTTCCGGCCGACATCACCTGCACTTCGTTTTTACGAATAACCCCGGCGCTGCCCATGCTGTCACGATGCTCCAAAGCGCCTTCCAACGGAATGGTGATGATCTCCATATTGTCGTGCGGATGCGTCGGGAAACCCATACCACCGGCAATTTCGTCATCGTTGAGAACGCGCAAAGCTCCGAAATGAACACGGGACGGATCGTAATACTGTCCGAAACTAAAAGTATGGTGTGCGTTGAGCCAACCGTGATTGGCATGTCCTCTCGTATTTGCTTTGTGTAATACGGTTTTCATAACGACCTCCCTGGTTCAAAAATGCTTGTTCGAACCTGCTTTTGGTAATTATAGGGAAGTTAGTATACTTTGAGAAGTCGTTACACTTTTGGTTATTAGTGACCTTTTAGTAACCTTTAAGCGGGATAAGGCTTTAGTTATGAAAAATACCGAAAAGACAATACACACACCCACCGCCTGTGCTATGCACACCACCATGGAAGTGCTGGGTGGCAAGTGGAAATTCGTGATTTTGTATACGCTCAGAGATGGAACACCACGCCGTTTTAAGGAACTCGAACGCAGCATTGCGGGCATTGCAGCGCGAATGCTGGTTAAAGAACTCAAAAGCCTGGAAGCCGATGGGCTGGTGAAGCGCACCGCCTACCCTACCGTTCCGCCGACGGTAGAATATCAACTCACCGATTATGGCAAAACGTTGGTGCCGGTGATTGAAATTCTCGATGATTGGGGCAAAAAACACCATACAAAGCGCAACAAAATACCCTGATCGTTCCAAAAACTCAATGAGCGCAGCGGCTTATGCCGCTACGCTCATTAAGGTTTAGGAGGAAGAATGCAAGTTGTCAGGACGCGGCTTGGAGAATTTTAGTGGCGCTTTCGCCGTGTTTATCGGTCGAGACCACGGTGATTTTGGAAGCGGTTTTACCTGGAAGTTGATAGCGGAATGTACCGTTGCCCAGCACTCGCACCTTCTTGTTATTGATCGTCAGCGCATTACCCGCCTCGGTATTGCCACTCACCAGAAGGTCGCCATCTTGCATGGTTTTGAGCGATGCCTCCAAAGCCGGTTCAACGATGGTGGAATGCTTCTTGAACTCCAAAGCCGAAGATGAGGCCTTTTGCTTGTGCAAGTCGCCGGCAACTTCACAGGCCGTCGTGGTGCCGGGAGTGATAACTTCTTCTTCCTGACGCTCACCGTTATCGCTGGTTACTTTGACAGAACCTTTGAACACCGCAACTTCGGTTTTACCGTTCTTCACTTCCACACTAAAAATCGTGCCACGCACCGCAGCCACGGCAGTGGGGGTTTGCACTTCAAACTGTGAAGCCGGTTGCAACGTTTTGATGATACGCACGAAAACCTTGCCGCTGTTCAAAGCCAGTTGACTCTGGTCGGCTTTTTTCACCATGTTGTAGGTGCTCTTCTTCACCACGATTTCCGAAGAAGGCATCAATTTCCAGCGCGTGCCATCGACCCATTTAAACTCTGCATAGCTGTTAGCCCCGGTGCGCACGACATCGCCGGTTTTGATGAGGCCGCTTTGTGCGAGTTCTTTCCACTCGCCTTTATTGGCTCGGCGCACTTCGACGGTGCCGCTCACCTTATCGGCCTTGGCAATACGCTGCACGATCACGAGCGACTGAGTGAGAAGCGTAAATACCACGATGAGAATCATCGCGTTAATGAAGATTAAAAGTGTTGGGCGTCGCATAAGAGTTAAAGATGATTACAATAGTATTCACGACAACCATCAAAAAAGATGACTGATTTATACCCCAATTCGCCCGCCTTCAAACATAATTCTTGAAACTGGTAAAAAATTCCCCTCTCACATCTCAATTCATGTAAAATAGGCGCGCATGAAATACGCTACCGGTCAATTTTCCCAGTGGGGCACGGCAGCCATTCTTTTGGTAGTCGCGCTGCTTGTCGCCATCACCCTGCGCTTCTCTTTTCCGCTCACGGCTTCGATACTTGAAAAAATCGAATGGAAATCACTCGATACCCGTTTCCATATACGCGGGCCGCTGCCGTACGAAGAACTTGAACGAATCTCCGGGCAAGTTGCTATTATCGCAATGGACGATGCAGCGACACGGCGTTTTGGACACCCGTTACCGCGCTCTGCTCATGCCCAACTGGTGCAAAAAATGAAAGCCGCCGGTGCCCGTGCAATCATTTTCGACGTCATCTTTGCCGACCCCAACCGGCAAAATCCTCAAGGCGACCTCCAATTCGCCCGGAGCATTCAAAAAGCCGGCAATGTTTTCTTGCCATTCGATCACGATTCTTCCGAAAACAGTTCTCCAGCCCTGCTGCAAAAAGTGGAGGGGAAGCTCGCCTATCCCATCGATACTCCTGTTACCGCTAAAAATATCCATATTCAATCGCCTGTCGACAGCTTGTTTCATGCCATGCGCGGCGGCGGCCACATCGCTTCGCGCCGCGATAGCGACGGCACTTTTCGTTCTTCCATTCTGCTGATGGAGTTAGGGGCGGTTTATCCTCACACTTTGTTGGACGCGGTGGCACGCACGGAATGGAAACTGAATCCTCGTCAACACAAACTCATTATCGAAGATCAGTATCTGCACTTAGGCGACCATAAAATCGGCCCTTTGCAGAAACGTTCGCTGGAACGCTCCCACTACAAAGACGGCACCAGCACCAGTACACGCACCGGTACGGCATGGGCCATTCCACTCAACTTCCTGGGCGGACATGATGCCATGCAGGAGTTGACCATTCCGTATCTGGACGTCATCGAAGGACGTGCCGACGACCGGATAAAAAACCGTATCGTTATCATCGGCGAAACCGCAACCGGCACTCCCGACTTACGCCGCAGCCCCTTCGACCTCTACGATGAATTTCTTGGTGTCGAAACCAATGCCACCCTGATTGCCAATCTGCTGGATGACAATTTCCTGAACTATGCTCCCGTTTCCTGGGGCATTGCAGCCGCTTGCCTTCTGGGACTGGTTGTTGGTGGAGCGGCATTCCGTTTTCATCCGGGCCTCTCGTTTCTGGTAGCAATAGGAGCTTTGCTCTTCTACGCCTTCATCGCCACCTACTATTTCATCAACCAGCGCCTGGTTATGGAGATAATGGCCCCTTTTGTGGCAGTGGCACTCTGCTACACCGTGCTCACGGCTTTCCGCTTGTTCGTCACCGACCGCATCGCCCAGGAAACTCAAAATTCCTTGCGCGAAACACAAACGTTGCTGGGGCAATATGTCAATGAAAAGCTGGCACGGCAACTTTCCGACGACCCGGTGTTACGCCAAAATATGCAAATCGGCACCCGTCGTGAAGTGACGGTGCTATTTTCCGATATCCGCAACTTCACCTCCTGGAGCGAAAATCAGGCTCCCGAGGAAGTAAAAGCACGTCTCGACGAATACTTCCCTTTGATGTGTGAAATCGTCGCCGATGATTACGATGGCTACGTCGATAAATTTATCGGCGACGGCCTGATGGCAGTGTGGAACGGCATGAGCGATCAGCACGACCACGCACGGCGCGCCGTGCGGACAGCGCTCTCCATGCAACGCGCCCTGAAAACGCTCAACGACGGTTGGGAAAAACAAAAGCAAGAACCCTTCCGCATCGGAATCGGCATTTCCAGTGGCAACGCTATTTTCGGCACCTTCGGCTCGCCCAACCACAAATTAATGCCGACAGTCCTGGGTGATACGGTCAACCTCGCCTCCCGGCTGGAAGCCATGACCAAGGAGACCGGTGCGCTGATTATCGTCTCGCAGAGCACTTACGAATTGGTGAAAGACGATTTTGAGTTCAAGCCGTTGGGGAGCGTGCCTGTGCGTGGTAAGGCAGAAACGCAACCGATATATGAGGTTTTGGGGTTAACGGAGGGTGCTCCCGACGATACCAGCCGCGTGCGCTTTTTGTAACAACCGCAAATTCTCACGCACCAGAACATCGTCGATATCATCAGCCAGAATGTAAGCCCCGTAAGCCTTCGCCACCCAAGGCTCATAACCGCCACGCGCACGTGCTTCGCGGGTGACGTAATACCCATGAGAGCCGTTGCTGGTTCCCAGGCAGAGCGTGTGGGCGAACGGACTGGCTTTCTTCAGACGCAACGCGATCTCAGAAAAAATTTCACCGGCAAACGGCACCAGCACTACCGGGCCGATGCGGACGATGGTTTGCTGCCAGTCACGTGATAGCCGAGGCTCTTCGGCATGTGCTGCCAATACCGCGTTCCAGTAGCGCCACTCGGCATGGCGCGTGCCAAGCACTCCCTCGCCGTCGGCATATTCAACGGCTTGCAGCTGGGCTTCTTCGAGGGCGGGCAACGGTGCATGCGGCAGCGCCAGAACTTCACTGTAGGTTTGTAAATCGAGTGCGCGGAATTCTTTAATGCCGCGCCAGGCTTGCAAAGCATCGCTGGCTGCCCGTAAGCCGACTTCGGTGGAGGCGGCACCGCCATCGCCTACCGCACCGCCCTTATTGGTGCGGGGCGCAACATCGCCGAAAGCGCCGTTCAGAAAGAGAACGGGGGCACTGGTAATCTTTTCGACGCGATCCATCATGACGCCCGGCCAATCGCGCGAGACACTTGGTTCACCGCCACGTGAAGTGGGGTGCGCACTCAGATGCACCAGGCTCGCGAGAGTGCCCGACTCGGTTTCAAAACGTAAAACGGTAAGCGTATCGTCATATGCACCCCACTCGTAGAAACCGAGAATGACGTTACCCTCGATATTAACTTCGCGGCGATTGATGCCGGTTTGCGTTGTAGTAACACCGATTCCTACTCGCACTGGTTCTAAGGCTGCCTGCGCCTCAACCGCAGAGGCCACGATGGCATCGCGCGCCGATGCCAAGTAGGCTGCATCCTTATCGCCCCAGCCCCAACACTCCACCGTAGTGGGACCAGAATGGGTGTGAGTCGCGCTGAAGGTGATATTCTCTGCTGCGACATTACAGGCTTGTGCTATTTTGTGGCGCAAGTCCGCGACTTCTTCGGCGTCGATGAGACACCAATCGAGTGAAATAATACAGGCCTGCACTTCCCCACTCTGCAAAAATAAGGCGGTGGCATTGAGCGCATCGGCCACTTCATGACCTAAGCGTTCGGTGGGGTAACCGAATAATGGGATTCCTGGCGCAGGGGTGATGTCACGGCGGGCAATACCGGCTTGCAAGGCAGAAGCGGACATGAATAGATTTCTTTAAAACTGGGATAAAAAAGCTAACTTCTATCCTACCAAATGCTTCACATTCGCAAACGCCTTAAGAGCGAACTCTAAATCCTCGCGCGAGTGCGCTGCTGAAATCTGCGTGCGAATGCGCGCCTTGCCCTGCGGCACCACCGGGTAGGAAAAACCAATCACATAAACCCCCTGTTCCAAGAGCGCATCGGCCAAACGTGAAGCCAGTGCGGCGTCGCCCAGCATAATCGGCACGATGGGATGTTCGCCCGGTAGCACGGTGTAACCTAACTTTTCGATACCGGCACGGAAGAAGCGGGTGTTTTCTTCGAGCTTATCGCGCAGATCGGTGGAGTTTCCCAGCAGTTCGAGAACCTTGAGCGAAGCGGCTACAATCGGCGGGGCGACCGAGTTCGAGAATAAATACGGACGCGAACGCTGGCGCAGCATCTCCACGATTTCCTTGCGGCCCGAGGTATAACCGCCACTGGCTCCGCCCAGGGCCTTGCCCAGCGTGCCGGTGATAATATCGACACGGCCCAGCACGTCGCAATGCTCATGCGTACCGCGCCCCGTCGCGCCCAAAAAACCGACGGCGTGCGAATCGTCCATCATCACCAGGGCATCGTATTTATCAGCCAGGTCGCAGATGCCTTTCATGTTGGCGATGGTGCCGTCCATCGAAAACACGCCGTCAGTCGCGATGAGGCGAAAGCGAGCGTTTTGCGCTTCTTGCAGTTTCGCTTCCAAATCGGCCATATCGTTGTTGGCATAGCGATAGCGCTGCGCCTTACACAGGCGCACGCCGTCGATGATGGATGCGTGGTTGAGCGAATCGGAAATCACCGCATCTTCAGCGCCCAGCAAAGTCTCAAACAAACCACCGTTGGCATCGAAGCAGGAAGAATAGAGGATGGTATCATCGGTGCCCAGAAACGTGCTGAGCTTGCTTTCCAACTCCTTATGAATCTGCTGCGTGCCGCAAATAAACCGCACACTGGCCAGGCCATAGCCCCACTCATCGAGGGCGTTGCGCGCCGCTTCCAGCACGGTAGGATGGTCGGCCAGCCCCAGATAGTTATTGGCGCAAAGGTTAATCACTTCCCGCCCGTTGGTAGCGATATTGGCATTTTGCGGCGTGGTGATGGTGCGTTCACTTTTGTAAGTTCCAGCCGCACGCACGGCATCTAACTCCTGAGAAAGATGACTTTGAAAACGAGAGAAAGTATTCATAAAATTTGGTTTTAACCACAGATGAATACAGATGGACACAGATAGGGTACCGGATTATAAGAAGTTACACGCAAGGCTACACGATAAAACTAACTCGAAAAAACATCTGTGTTTATCTGTGTTCATCTGTGGTTAATTCATTCATTCCAATCCAGCACGACTTTGCCGCATTCGCCCGAAGCCATGGCAGCGAAGCCTTTTTCAAATTCTGTGTAGTGATAGCGGTGGGTAATGACCGGTTTGATGTTGAGGCCGCCCTGGAGCATTACGGTCATTTTGTACCAGGTCTCATACATCTCGCGGCCATAGATACCTTTGATGGTCAGCATGTTGAAGATGACTTTATTCCAGTCGATCGGCATCGGTGCGGAAGGAATGCCCAGCATGGCGATTTTTCCGCCGTGGCACATGTTGTCGATCATGTCGTTGAAAGCGGCGGGATTACCCGACATTTCCAGGCCAACGTCGAAGCCCTCGTGCATACCCAACTCGGCTTGCAGTTCGGCAATGCTGGTATTTTTAACGTTGATGGTATGCGTCGCGCCAAGCTCATGCGCCAGTTTGAGACGGTAGTCGTTCACGTCGGTCACCACCACATATCGCGCACCGGCATGGCGCACCACAGCAGCCGCCATGCAGCCGATGGGGCCTGCACCGGTGATGAGGACATCTTCACCCAGCACATCGAAAGACAGCGCCGTATGCACCGCGTTGCCGAAGGGGTCGAAAATGGAAGCAACTTCCAAATCGATATCGGGGCGATGATGCCACACGTTGGTCATCGGCACGCTAATGTATTCTGCGAATGCGCCCGGCCGATTGACGCCGATGCCCTGTGTATCTTTGCAGAGATGTCGGCGGCCAGCCAGGCAATTACGGCAGCGGCCACACACCACGTGGCCTTCGGCCGAAACCACTTCGCCGGGGAAGAAGTCGCTGACGTTACTGCCCACTTCCACCACTTCGCCAACGAACTCGTGGCCCACCACCATGGGCACCGGAATGGTTTTTTGTGCCCAGGCATCCCACTGGTGGATATGCAGGTCGGTGCCACAGATGCCGGTTTTCCAGACGCGGATGAGAACGTCGTTCAATCCCACGTCCGGCTTTGGCACGTCTTCGAGCCACAGGCCAGGTTCGGCTTTACTCTTCACCAATGCTTTCACCGCGCGTTTCTCCTTAGTCGCTTTAATGACGCAATCGCCATCTTTGAACACTATGCTCTGGTTATACTATTCTTAGAATTTCGCACAAAGTTACAGTTAGCGCTAAAAATGAGCATTACAATTATTGGCGGCACAGGAATAGAACTCAGCACTCATCCGGCGCTCAAAAATATTCACGACGAAGTTATCGCCACACGCTGGGGCAAAGCCCTGGTGACCCGTGCCTCCTTAGACGAGCAGGAAATTTTCTTCCTCCACCGCCACGCCGACCCGGAAACCGGCAAGCGCCATATACCCCCGCACAAAATCAATTATCGTGCCAACATCGCGGCCTTGAGGAAATTGGGGACGACCGCCATTTTCGCCGCCACTGCGGTCGGTGGTTTCCATGCCGATTGGCCCAGCGGCACGCTGGTTCTGCTCGACCAGTTCATTGACGCCACCACCAACCGCGAAAAAACCTTCTTCGACGACTACGCCGTTCACGTCGACTTCACCCAGCCCTACTGCCCGCGCACCCAGGAGTATTTGCGCCGCGCGGCTCGTGAATTAGGTTACGAACTCAAGGAAGGCGGAACTTATATCTGCACCGAAGGCCCGCGCTTTGAAACCCCAGCCGAAATCAAAATTTATAAAAGCTGGGGAGCCGATGTGGTGGGCATGACCGGTGTCCCTGAGGTGGTCCTGGCGCGCGAGGCCGAAATTTCCTATGCCGGAATTTCCATCGTCACCAACCCGGCGGCTGGCATTTCCAATGCTCCGCTCACTCACGCCGAAGTAACCGACGCCATGAAAGTGGCCCTGCCACATGTGGTCGATTTGTTCTTAAAAGCCGCGCGGGAATATCACGACGACCCGGCGATACCTTCGCGCCGCCCCTTCCACGAAGCCCAGTTTTCGGATTATGATCCACGGTCGATTTTCGACTAACCAGCATTCTTACTTACGCTTTGGAAATTTTCCATCACATGGGCACCCCTTCCAAAAACACGAAATTTGCCCCGCTTCTGGGAGTATTGGAACAAGTCCTTTACGGGCTCGAAGCAAACCGCCCGCCCGTCATCATGCTGGCGACATCGGAGATGGAAGAATTTCAAAGCCAGAAATTGCCTGCCCATTGCAAAGTCTCCCAATGCAAAATTCACGGCCCGCGCGTCCCGGTGCGCGGACAACGCCAAACCCAAAAATACCCTTATACACTGGCGCATTGGCCCAACGACGTTTTAGTGGAAGGGATGACATCGATGTTGGCCGTTGTGGTTAAGGGAGAACCCGTCCTGCGAGTGGCCGATTACCAGGTGCAGTGCCACCCTGGCGACTTTCTCTTCATTCCCAGCCAAATACCCCGATGGAACGGCAACCTCCCGCCTGCTCCCAGCACCGCGCCAGACAGTCGCCATGAATTAGCACTGTTCTGGGGCACTTCGCCCGATAAGTTTCACTTTTCGATGCGTGTCACTCACTACCACAACCATGTCGTTCTCGCCCCCGATATTGGTGAAGCAGGATGGGTGACGAATCCCCTGCCCTGCGGTCTTTTCAGCCTTTTGGAAACCTGCCTGCAAGAGAAAGTTCCCAGCAAAAGTAGCGTTTACATTCTGGCGAGTTTAATCTTGCTGCTGCAAGAAGAAGTGAAAAAAGGACATTGCTTCGATAGCACGGTTTTGCCTTCCGACTCGCAATTTTCCCAGTATCAAGACCCCATCGCCCATGCCCTGCAATACATCCACCATCACCTGGACACGCCTCTTTCTATCGATATCGTAGCGCGTTGGGTAGGCCTTTCGCGTTCTTCTTTTACCCGGCGTTTTCGCGCCCAGACCAACCAATCGTTCAATGCCTATCTGATAGAACAGCGGCTGGAACGAGCCAAAACTCTCCTGTCACAAACCGACCTTTCCATCGTTCAGATCAGCACACGAGTCGGTATGTTACCCGTCCGTTTACACCAGCTTTTCCCTCAAAAATTCCAGTGTACGCCACGAGAATTCAGGCTTTCCCAAAGAAATAGCCAGAATGATAGGAATTGACCCAATTTTTAAGTTTAAAGCCAGTGCTGATGTGGAATTGTTTGAATGAGTTTTTCACGACGACATAAAAACTTTGGAGGCAACCGTGCTGCATTATAGAAAGACGAAACGAGCGTTCACTCTCATTGAACTTTTGGTCGTTATTGCCATCATATCAATCCTGGCTGCCATTCTGTTTCCGGTTTTCGCCCGGGTGCGGGAGAACGCGCGCAAGGCAACATGCCAGTCTAACCTTAAGCAGATTGGTATCGCGGTCATGATGTATGTGCAAGATTTCGACGAACGCTATCCCATGAGATATTTATATGCGGCCACCGCCAGCAGCACCGGCGAAGCGGGATGGTATTTCAACGTGATACAGCCCTACGTAAAAAGTGGACTCGGTAAGGGAGTGTGGGTATGTCCCACAGCCGGGGCTATCGGTGCATTAAATACGAGCTATGGTTGGAACATCTGCGGCGCTCAAACAAGCACTGCTGCGATCGGACGGGGTTTTGGCTACGCCCCTGGCACCCCCTGCACGCCGAGCGGAAGGGTTGGAGTCGCTTCAGCGGAAGTTACTGAATCTGCCAGCACTATATTACTGGGAGACCCCGCCAGTAATGGCACCGATGACAACGGCCAAAACCTTTACCCCTCCTGGTGGCAATCGCAAATTCCCGTGTTGCATGGCGGGCAAGTGGGGCCTTTCACCGGCGGACGCATCACCATGACTCGCTACGAGGGCGGCGGCAATTATCTCTTTGCCGATGGCCACGTCAAATTCCTGCAAAACACCTCCGTCTGGCCGAACCGACAGAAGCTTTTTAGTGTTGATAATTAGTGAGGTTCTCGGTAGCTATGAGATTTTACGGGTGAAAGGTGTCAGGTGTTAGGTGTCAGGGAGGTAACCGGGCGTTGATGGCGACCGTCAGCCTACAAATCCGTCATCCTCGCGAACGCGGGGATCCAGAAGGTGCAGCTTTCCAGATATTGAGCATTAAAGATAATGCATAAAGCTACTTTTTTAAATAAAAAAATGTATTCTGGTTTCCGGTAACAAGCTCAAGCAAAATGAGAAACACTTTAATATTTGAAAGTAAGGAAAGTTTTGAAGCAGGTAGCAGCCTTTGTCCAAACAAGAAGCTGTGTACTGGATCCCCGCGTTCGCGAGGATGACGGATTTGTAGGCAAATGTCCGCCAGTAACGGCCAGAAATCTTCATCTCAAGCATTACCTGCCCGAATAGAGTTCACATCTCCCGAGAACCACTTTTAGAAGTTAAACACATGAAATTTCATTATTTATTTCAGCTTGTCCTCCCCTCACTCTTCCTGTTGTTAAGCCTCCAGGCTGCCCACTCACAACCTGTCAACATCGCCTTAAATAAAACCGTCACAGTCAACATTCCTTCCAGGGAACCCTACATTAAGGATAAAAATCCGGCTCAATTAACCGACGGAAAATATGCCGGCAGCACGTTCGACCAAACCCACAACTCGTCTGCTTTGTGGCTTCAAGCAGGCGCTTTGGCCTGGCGGGTTGAAAAAGAACCCATTGTCGTCAAGATCGATCTGGGTGAAGTCAAGCCCATCTCCGGTGTTGCTTTCAGCACCGGTGCGGGAAGCGCCGGGGTGCAGTTTCCTTCGTTCATCGCTATCGCCGTGAGTGAAGATAACCATAGCTGGTATTATCAGGGGAATCTGTTGAGCCTGTCGCGTAAAAACGGTGCGCCGCCGCTCGAAGGCTATGCGAACTTCTGCTACCAATCGCATAACCTCGCAACCAAAGGCCGTTATGTCGCGCTCTCCATCGTTCAATCTCCCTACACTGTCGTCGATGAAATTGAAGTTTATGCCGGGCATGACGACTGGCTGGCCAAACCAATAGGCGGAGAAAAACTGTCTTCGCTGAGTGAAGTCAATAACCTCCAGAAAATTGCAACCACTGCGCTCTTCGTGCAACGCCGTATCGATGACGATATCAACCGGGTGAAGACAATCATCGCCCAGTCAACCCTACCCGCGCCGCGCCAAAACGCTTTTATGGCCCGGTTGGAGAATGCCGGAGATGAAAACGACCGCCTGCGCTTGAGCGATGCAGACATCCGCACCATTCTTCCCATTAACGATACCCATCGAGATGTAATGGCCATCTACGGCGAGTTTCTGGGAACGCAAAATATCGAAGCAATGGCCGTCTGGAAACAGCACCGCTATGCCTGGCTATCTCATCTGGAAAAGCCACAGAAGCAACCCAATATGGCACTGAATTTTTCCATGCTGAAAAACCAGTTTCGCTCCGATGCGTTTTTGCTCACCAATGCCACAGGCCAGGCAAAAACTATTTCCATCGAATTGCAAAACCCGCCCGCCGGTGCCGGTGCGGATTGGCTGCAGGTGCATTCCGCGGCCTGGATGGATACGCATCAGGGCATCCCCGTCGCCGACGCGCTATTGCCGATCGAGCGGAACGGCAATCGTTACACCTTAACCATCCCCGCCGGTTTTACCAGCAAAATATGGCTGATTGCCGATTCTGCCAAACTTCGTCCCGGCACTTACACGCCTCGCTTGCGTATTGAAGATAAAAACATTCCTTTGCGCCTGACGGTTTCCGCCATCGAAATGCCACGACCGCGTTTGTCGTTGAATGTGTGGGATTATACGGATCCCAAATCGCTTCAGGGGCCAGCCAGCCGTGGGATGAATAGTAAGAACCTTCAGGCCGGATTGACTTTGATGCAATCGCACTACGTCGATTCTCCAGAAGCTTCACGCACTATTCTTCCCTGGCCCAAAGCCGAAGATTTCGATGAGCACCACCAATTAAAAGCTCCACTCTCTTTTACAGATTTCGATCGCTGGATTGCGCAATGGCCCCACGCAAAACAATACAGTGTCTTTATCAGTGCCAAACGCGATGAAAAATTTGCCGGTGCCGAACCAGGTTCGCAGACCTTCAATGCCCGCTTAGCCACCTGGGCCAAGGCACTTAGTGCGCATATGAAAAGCCTGAACCTGCATCCCGGCCAGTTGATGCTGTCTATCTTCGATGAACCGGGGCTGCGCGGCGTGAAAACCAATGAGGAGTGGGAAAACCAGGTCATTGCCGACTGGGCGCAACCCATTAAAGCCAGCGGAGCCGGTTTAACCCTGATTGCCAACCCGGTATGGGACCGCCCCGACTTGCAGAAAGTGCAAAGTGCGTTCACACCGATGGATGTCCTCATGCCCGTCTCCGAATACTACTTTCGCGGCGCACAAGCAGCGCGAGACTATTACCAACAGCACCGTGCCAACGGTGGCGACCTCTGGCTCTACTCCTGCATCGGGCCTACGCGCTTGTTCAATCCTCAGCAGTATTACCGTGGCATGGCATGGCGAGTGTTCTCTATTGGCGGCAAAGGCATGGGTTTCTGGTCTTTCGGCGATATCCAGCAAGGCAAAACGACATGGCACGATTATGCCATTTCCACCAGTTTTACCCCGGCTTTTGTGGATACCGATACCATTTACAACAGCACCCATTGGGAGAGCGTGCGTGAAGGAGTTCAGGATTTTGAAGAGCTGTCTCTCCTGAAGGACGCTATCAGCAAAACCAACAACGCTGAACTGAAACGGCAGGCTCAAGAAGTTCTGGACGAGGCCGTGAAAACTGTCAACGCGGCTTATGCATTTACTGCGTCCTCTTCACCCTATGAGGATATTCGTTGGTATAAGGCGAAAGATGTGGAGCTTTACGACCAACAGTTAGCCAATGTCCGCGCTATGCTCGAAGAGCTTTCTTAAAGCTATCAGAAAGAACGTCTTATGCGTTTTTACGGAATGCAAATTACGGATTCTTCAGCTTAAACGTTTGCTCGATGAGTTGGAAACCGGGAGTCGTCAGTGCTTCGTCCTCACTGTAGCTTTGCTCGACGACGGTAAACGATTTTTTATCGGAGGAAAAGGAGAATATACGCACACGCGAAGGATAATATCCCATATTTTTCCCCTTCAGCTCAATGCCCGTTCCCGTATATTGTCCCCATTTGGAAAACCGTGTTCTTACTACCTCGCGAAGAGAGGTCATATAATCGGTCACATGATTGTCAACATTTTCGCCAGGTTCGCTAGCCATATCATAGATCACCAGCATGGTATAACTGCCACCAGGACTATCAATGGAAATATAGTGTTCCGGTTCGTAGTACTCTAACTGCTGGTCTTCTGTCCAGTTCCCAGAATACTGCAATCCAAAATGCTTGCGTGAAATTGTCTTGGGATTGTCCACATCGGCCGTTCGTTCCGTAATAAAGGCGCTCCTTAATAAATCGCCACCAAAATCAGTCGAAGCGGCACCGGCGAAAAAACCGCCGATGCCGCCTAAACCAATTCCGAGAATAAAGGCGACTAAACCGATAACGATCCGGTTCATGAAAAACCCCTTATACCAGGGTATCTGCCGTGGTTTCTACAGCAAATCCAGCTTCTTCAATCCAGTTACGCACCTGGGTGTGGGCTTCGCCCGGTGTGGTGAGGTAGCCATCGACAAAGAGCGAGTTGGCGGCATAAAGCGCCTTCGACTGCTCGTTCTTCAAATGGGTTTCGCGTCCGGCGGCGACGCGCACTTCCTTATCGGGATTGAGCAAACGCATCAGGCACAGCACTTTTAAGGCGCGCGAAGCCGGGGTGGCTTTTTCGTTTTCCAGCGGGGTACCGGGAATGGTAAGCAGGAAGTTGATGGGGATGCTCTCGATATTCATGGCGCGCAGCGAAAAACCCATTTCGATGATATCGTCATCGGTTTCGCCCATGCCCACAATGCCGCCGCTACAGGTCTTCAAACCTGCCGCCTGGATGTTGCCCACCGTATTGACGCGGTCGGCATAGGTGTGGGTGTTGCAGATTTTGGCGTAGTGGCTCTCGGAGGTGTTGAGGTTATGGTTGGCATAATCAACACCGGCATCCTTGAGCTCTTCACACTGCTCCAGGCTCATCAGGCCCAGGGAGGTGCAAATTTCGAGGTGACGAGTGCTCTCATCGGACTTGATAGTTCTCACCGCATTACCGATATGCTCGATATCGCGTTTTTGCGGACCACGCGCGGCGATGACGATACAAAACCGTTTGGCCCCATTGGCGGCAGCGGTTTGTGCGCGCTCGACGATGGTTTCTTCCGGCAACAACTTATATTTTTCGACTGGCGCTTTGGAGATTTTCGACTGGGAACAATAGCCGCAATCTTCCGGGCAAATGCCGCTCTGGGCGTTCAGCAAAACACAAACTTTAACGCGATTGCCAAAGTGCGCCTCACGCACCCGGCGCGCCGCTGCCAGCAGTGCATCGAGGTCTTCGGCCGGCGCAGCGAGCACCGCGCGAGCCTGTTCCTGGGTCAGTGCTTCACCGCGTAAAGAGATATCAGAGAGTTCGTCGTAATTCATTACCGAAAATCTTGTCATAATTGGAGAGGATTAGCAAATAGAAAGGTGACAGGTGTACGGTGCCAGGTGTCAGAAAAACCTCGAATTTACCCCTGTCCCCCATTGCATTTGAATACCTATGCCTAAAATTTTACTTTCACCGGTTACTGCAGTCACCTGTAATGATGCTTTTGAAGTTATTGAGAATGCGGCGATTCACATCGAAGATGGCCGTATTACCTTCGTTGGACGCGCGCAAGATGCGCCGCCTTTCGCTGCCGACCAGACCATTGGCGGCGAACATCTGGTCGCCATGCCGGGGCTGATCAATACCCACACCCACTCGGCTATGACGCTGCTGCGCGGCTATGCCGACGATATGGCGCTGGAGCCTTGGCTGCAGACCAAAATCTGGCCGTTTGAAGGCAACCTCAATCAGGACGATGTGTACTGGGGCACCATGCTGGCCATCGCCGAAATGCTGCGTGGCGGCACCACGACCTTTGCCGATATGTATTTCTTCTATGAAGAAGGCGCGCGTGCGATCACCGAAACCGGCATCCGCTCTTGCCCCGGCGCAGTTTTTCTGGGTTTCTTGCCCGAACCCGAAAAACGTCTGGAAAATGCCAAACGCTTCGTGCGCGACTACGCCGGAGCCGCCGATGGCCGCATTACTCCCTTCTTCGCGCCGCACTCTCTCTACACCGTGAACGCCGACCAGTGGCAAACCATCATTGGCTGGGCGCGCGAACTGAATGCGCCTATTCAGACTCATGTGGCCGAGACCAAGCGTGAAGTAGAAGACGTCATCAAACAGTGGGGACAGACACCAGTGCAAACCCTGGAGAAAATTGGTGCCCTCGAAGGCCCGCTACTGGCGGCACACTGCGTTCATTTAACGGCTGAAGACATCGACATCATGGCACGCCGCGATTTTCGCGTGGCGCACAACCCGACTTCCAACCTGAAGCTCGCCTCCGGTTTTTCACCTGTGCCAGAACTGCTGAAGCGTGGGGTGAAAGTGGGCCTGGGGCCGGATGGCACCGCTTCCAACAACAACCTCGATATGTGGGAAGAGCTGCACCTCGCAGCGCTCATCCACAAAGCCACCACCGGCGACCCCACCGCCGTTTCGGCCCAACAGGCGTTATCGATGGCAACCCGCGACGGCGCGCGCTGCCTGAGCCTGGAAAACGAAATCGGCTCGCTGCAAACCGGCAAGAAGGCCGACGTTGTTCTGGTCGATTTCGACGCGCCGCATCTCACTCCCTGCTTCAACGTGGTTTCGCATTTGGTCTACGCCGCAAGCGCCAGCGATGTGCATTCGGTGATTGTGGACGGCAAAGTGCTGATGCACGATCGGCGTTTTACGGAGCTTGATGCCAAGCTGATTATGGGTAAAGCCCGTGAAAGTTCGAAGCGGTTAGCAGCACTCGCAGCCGAACAGGCCAAGGCATAAGACATGCCACACAGTTCCAATATACAAGTCACATATCGCCAGGCTGTACCCGAAGATGCAGAACAATACATTGTGCTGCGCGGGCAAACCCGTGAGAATGCCTTTTCCCGGGAAGAACTGGGGAAATTAGGCATTACGGCTCAATCGTGGGGCGAGGGCATCGCCAAGGGCGCTTTTTCCGGACATGTCGCCTGCGTGGATGAAAAAATGGTTGGCTACTGTTTCGGGGATAGTGAAAGCGGCGAAATTGTCGTGCTGGCGCTGCTTCCCGATTATGAAGGCAAGGGAATCGGCAAGCGTCTGTTGCAGATGGCGGTTGATGATTTCAAGCAACAAGGTTTTGACAAACTATTTCTCGGCTGCTCTAGCGACCCAGGTGTGCGTTCTTACGGCTTCTACCGGCATCTGGGCTGGCAGCCGACGGGGAAGCATGATGAAGTCGGAGACGAGATTCTTGAGTTGCGGCTTGATTAATACAAAGTCATCTCCTATTACCTTATGTACGCTAACGTTTCAATTGTAGCAGACGGACTGCGAAAACCAATACGCTTCAAAAATAACAAAAAACTCTCCTGCAAAATACAGGAGAGTTTTTCATTACTGATTTACCGCAACGTCTGCGCAGCCTGTTGTAGTTCCTTCAAACGCTTCTGCGAGCGGGCTTCGAGATATACACGGACCAACGGCTCGGTTCCCGAAGGACGCATCAGCAGCCAGGAGCCGTCTGCGAGATTGAGCTTCACGCCATCCAACAGCACCTTGCCGACGACCTTATCACCGGCAAAGGTCTTGGGAGTTTTGGTCTGCATCTTCTCCATCAAAGCCTGCTTGGCTTCATCAGTCAGGTGCAGGTCAGTGCGAGATGAATGGAAAGCACCGTATTTTCTCGTAATCGCGCGATAAACTTCGCTGAGCGATTTGCGATGTACGGCCCAAATTTCGGTAAGCAGCAAGTCGGCCAAAATGCCATCTTTGCCGGGGGTGTGGCCCGCCATGCTCATGCCGTTCGATTCTTCGCCGCCCAGAATAGCGCCCTGCTCTTCAATCGCCGCACCAATCCATTTGAAGCCAACCGGGGTTTCGATGACTTCCTGGTTAAATTTGCGGGCAATGGCATCGAGTAAGCCGGTAGTAGCAACCGAACGAGCAATCGGGCCACGCATGCCGCGATGTTCCAGCAAATGCACGTACATTAGGGCCAGGCATTGGTTGGCCGAAAGATACTGCCCTGCACTGTCCACGAAGCCAAAGCGGTCGGCATCGGGATCGTTCGCCAGGCCGACATGCGCCTTTTGCTTGAGCACCGCTTCCTGCAAAACTTTGTGGCAAGCCGGGTTGGCCGGATCGGGCAAGATACCGCCGAACATGGGGTCGGGATTCTCGCGAATAGTCTGTACTTTCCAACCGCACTCACGCAGCAGGTGATCGAGATGTCCGCGTCCCACGCCATGCACGAAGTCGCAGACGGCTTTGCCCTTATTCTTCTTCAACAGATCGAAATCGATTACCGTGCGCAGGTGCTTGAAATAGTCCGGACGTGGATCGAAGGTTCGGGAAAGGACAGGATTGGCCGCAGGAACTTTTTTGCCGAACAAACGCTCGACAGCGTTGGTGGCATCTTTATCGGCCGGGCTGCCATCAGGGGCAACAAATTTAAAGCCGTTATATTTCGGGGGGTTGTGTGAAGCAGTGATCATGATACCCGCCGCCAAGCCACCGCCGCGCACGGCCCAGGCAATGGCCGGGGTGGCGGCATCACGATCGGAAACCAGGATGGGAATGCCCGCTGCACCCAATACTTCACCAGTAGTCTGTGCGAACTCCTGCGAGAGAAAACGCGTGTCGTAACCGATAGCGACACCGTTTTGAATCTTGTCTTTTTCGGTTTTGTGCAGGTGAGCAGCAAGAGCAGCAGCCACTACTTTCAAATTATCAAAGGTATATTCCTGCGCAATCGTCGCACGCCAGCCATCGGTTCCAAATTTGATCTGTGAATATTTCATGTTTTTTTCAACACAAAGAACACCAAGGATTCGCAAAGAATAGAGAGAATATCACTCCTTTTCCTTTGTGGCCCTTTGTGAAATCTTTGTGCCCTTTGTGTTTAATCAGCCTTTACGGCGGTAAATACGCACTTCCGGATTGGGATACAAAAAGTCGTGCGGCACAAAATCGCGGCCCGGCATTTCCAGAGCGGATTTGTTCTTAAAGTTTATAGCAAGGTCGTAATCCTGCTTTAACACTTCCATAAACTTAGCAAACCCTTCGTCGCCCAGCCGTTCTCGTTCACGCCATTCCAATTCGCTCATTACAAAGAACTCCGGCTTTTCCTCCTGCAATTTCTCTGCCTCGAATCCGGTGAAAACAAATTGATATTTATTGCCTGATATTTGAGTGAGTTCTTCAGGCGGAACCGGCCTATATGGCGGCACATCAAGCGGCGAGAGCGGCGGCGAATAGAACCACGGCGCACCCTGCATACCGACAGTTACCGGAGTAGCCGAACTGCCAACGGTTTGAGCCATCCAGGCTGCGGCGCTATCGCGTGGGTCGGTCGCTACAAACTGAGAGATCACACCAAAGCTTCCCCAAACACTCAAAAGCAACACTGCTCCACCAGCAAGGCGTGTCAAGCCAGGACGATAGCTGCGTAATGCAATAATCGCACAACCGGCAAACACACACAACGCCGGAGCCAAAGGCAAGAGATAGCGCAGGAACCTCACCTGTGAAAAGCCCAGGGCAAAGAAATAGAGAGCCACCCAGGTAAACAGCATGCATGTCTCGCGCCGCCGCTTGACTCGTGTGGTGACGATACCGGCCACCGACACCAAGAGGAGCGGCACCGACATCAAAAACGGTGCATTGAAAAGAGCGTGATAAACCCAGCCGTTGCCGGTTTCCAGGAATACATCGCCATGTCCCTGCTTGGGATGCACCAGTAGCTCATAGGCCACTCCCATATTCTTCCCGTCTCCCCAGAAGGAGGGAAAATCGAGAATGGAATAAGGGCAACCCAGAAAAAATCCCAGGCCACACAGAGCAATAATGGCTAATGCCCCGGTTGGTGCGAACTGTTGCTTTTTCTTCTGATAAAGCCAGGCAATGAGCGGGGCAACGACGATTAACCCGGCGTTGTATTTGGTGGCTGCCGCCAAGCCCGCGACTAACGCTGCCCAGTAGAGCTGCTTACGGCACCACTGAGCGTCTACATCCTCCCGCAGTGCGCGCACGCTCAACCATACGCAAAGGGCGATGAAGAAAGTCGCCGGAACATCGACCGTGGCGAAATGCGAATGCTGCAGATGACCCGGCAAAAAGGCCATGAGAACACCGGCCAGAATACCGATTTTTACACCACCAATTTGACGCACCGTCAGGTAAACCAACGGCGCAGTGGCCGCGCCGAGCACAGCAGTCACGACACGCGCTGAGAGAATGATGTCGCGAGCGAATAATGCTGCGAGTGCAGGATCGTTCGAAGGGCCGTGAGCCAACCCCAAGCCGCCTGCCATCATGCGCGTAAATGACGCCATGTAGATATAAAGCGAAGGATAGTTGAAAAAGTTAGGGTTGAAATCGCCATTGAAAAAGTCGAGCGATATCATTGCCCACAGCATCTGCGCTTCATCGGGATGATAGGAATACCAATGCTCGCGCGTGGGCAACCCCCAGGTCAACCCAATCAATCGCAAGGCCAGGGCCAGCAGGAATACGCCCGCAATCGCCCCCCAGGTTTTCATAATGGATTTATTCTTCAATCGTAAAATCCTCGACGACAACGTTTTTCGGGCGCAGTACCGAATAAAGCAATCCGATACAGGCCAACAGCGCCACGGCAATAATAACTGCCACACGGCGATCGGGGTCCATAACCGCCGTTCCCAACATCGCCAGGCACACTAAAATTCCGCCTGCAGGCACAAAAACAGGAACTTCAAAAGCACCCCGTTCTTCGTCGGGGCGAGATTTCAATACAATGAGCGACGCGTTGACGACCACGAAAACGCAGAGCAACAACATGGAAGTGGCCGAAGCCAACTGGCCGATATCGCCCCATAAAGCGAGCAAAAGCACGATACCCATCAACGCCAGAATCGCCATATGCGGGGTGCGGCGATGGGGATGAACGACGCCCAACTTACGCGGCACCAGACCTTGCCGCGCCATACCGTAGACCATGCGCGAACCCATGATAAAGTTCAGCAAAGCAGTATTGGTAATCGCAAAAAGTGCAATCAACGAAAAAATACTGATAGGAAAACCGGGAAGGCCAATGCTTACAACTTCCACCAGCGGTTGGCTCGACTTGGCCAAGGTTTGCCACCCAGCTACAGAAACCGCTGAGATTGCTACTGCCATATAGATAACTGTTGTGATTATGAGCGCGGCGACAACGGCAATGGGGAAATTACGACGAGGATTTTTCACTTCCTCGGTCACGTTAATCATGTCTTCAAAACCGATGAACGAATAGAAGGTGAGCACCGCGCCCTGCACTACTAAAAGTGAGGTGAGATCGCCCGGCAGGCCGGTGGTGGGGTTAGGCGGAACCTCCAGATAATTCACCTGTCCCCAAAATCGCAAACCGGCGTATATAACGATTGCCAACCCGCCCACTTCAATTGTGGTGCAAAGGGCATTGAGCCAGGTCGCTTCCTTCATGCCCCAAAAGTTAATAAAAGTGAGGATGAGGATAAACCCGATGATAATCCCCAACCACAGCATAGGCGGCGCAGCAGCCAAAGGACTATCCTTGCCGGGAACCGCAAAGTTCAGCATACCCAGAACATAGCCGGAAAACGCGTGCGACTGCGTGGCAAAAGAAGTGAGTCCCGATGCAGTCACCGTCAAGCCGACGATGTAAGAAAGAAACTTCCAGCCAAAGGCGCGTTGTGTGATGAACGAAGCGCCCGCCGCCCGCGGATAACGCGAACCCAGTGAGGCATAGGAAAGTCCGGTCAGCATCGCCGCCACCATACTGGCTAAAAACGCCAACCACACGGCATTGCCCATTTTGTCGGCGGCTTTGCCCATCAGTGCATAGACGCCTGCACCCAGCATATCACCGACACCGTAGATGATGAGTGCGCCCAATCCCATCGTGCGCAACAGCGCCGGTTCCGCACTTGTCTTGACTTCTTGTGTATTCTGGTCGGAATTCATGAACCTATTTTAACGGGATTTTGCTTTCCATCTGCGAAACGATAGAATCTGGTTCATGAAAAATGGGAAATATTTTCA
>DAITOV010000016.1:0-29106 GCA_036833945.1 Abditibacteriia bacterium | reverse complement strand
CGAAAGGCTGCCGCAGCGAAAAGTCCGTATCCGATAATAATGAAGGCGAGATATGCTGCTTGTGAATTGACCAGAGGCTGCATATGCATGTTAGATGCGAAGTGCAAACGGGCAAATCCATTTAGCGACTGGGAAACGATCCAGGGCTGTGATGAATATGTGGTCGTGTAGTGGATGAAGGAAGCCCACTCTTTCCACCCGACGATCGAAAATGCTAAAACTACCAGGGCAGCGAAAGAGAGACTGCCAATAGCAGCAGCGCGCCACTGGCGCTGCAAAATGAGATAGAGAAGTAAGCCAATAAACCATGTTTTAAGCAGGGCCGCTAATGCGATCAATACCCCGAACATTATCCACTGCTGCTTGCGTTGGGCATAGAACATGGCACAAAGCAAAAATAAAGCAATAAAATTGACCTGCCCGAGTGCTAAATTATAGCTGGTAGGCCAAAAACGAAAGCCAAGCAATAGCATAATTCCCACTGATAGTGTGTCACGCCAGCGGAAATTGGAAGCGAGAGCAAAAAGAGCGATTGACGCCAGTAGAAAGAGGACATTGGCGGCAGTCCAGAGTTTATGGGCCTCAAACGGCGGGAGTTTGGCCAGGGGGCGCATTACGACTGCCGTCATAGGTAAGTAAATATAAACCCCTTGCCCATAGCTTGCGGGGGGAGCGTAGAGGGAAACGCCTTCGTTGAGACGCGCTCCTGCTTCATAAAAGACGCGGAAATCTGTGCTCGTTAAAGGTGAATCGGGATTGGCTCCTCCGCGATAGGCCTGGAATGCCAGTGTCCAAATTAAGAGAAACAACAGCAGGATTTCTCGCCAACGGAGACTGAATACTGTTATCAGCCTACTGTTTGATGGAGCCCCTGCCTGGGTTGCGGTATCGGAAGTCATAAAATTATCTGCTATCAAGATGAAAAACTACAACACGCCTTTCCAGCGAGTTGCTTGTCGCCAAAGAAGCCACGAGTGTAACCGAGATTTTTCACGCGCAGTAGTGCGGCGGGAGGGGATGAGGCTCAGCAGCCCAAACAGCATCATCCGCCCAAAACTGCCCACGATCATGCCGCCGCGCATGAGCAAAATCCCGCCTTTGCCATGATGTTTGCGGGTGTAACGGTCGAGTCCATCGAAGAATTTACGCTGTGTTTCCAGGTTGCCGCCGCTGGCACCGCCTAAATGTGTCACCTGTACCTCGGGTGTGAAGATTATTTTCCAACCTTCTTGCCCCAACCGCTTTTGCCAGTCGGTCTCTTCGGCGTAAAGATGAAAATTTTCATCGAAGCCGCCTGTGGCGTAAAAAACCTCGCGGCGCACCAGGAAACAGGCACCGCTTACAAACTCGACTTCACGTTGGGCGTCGTGTGCCCATCTACTGTAATCGCCCAGTGGCGAGGTATGGGGGAAAAAAGAGCATAGCCCCAGGTTCTCCAGCCATACCTGACGGGGCGATGGGAACTTCCAGCACGAACGCTGCAGTGAACCGTCTTCGTTTAAAAGGCGCGGAGCCACAATCGCTGCATCAGGCATGGCCTGTAAGTGTGCGATCAACATCTCAACCGAGTTTTCGTGCACAAAAGCGTCGCTGTTAAGCAAAAGGAAAAACTCACCGCTGGCCCGGCGCATGGCCTGGTTGTTGGCTGTGCCAAAACCTCGGTTTTGCGCATTGGCGATGATATTCACCGCCGGGAACTCTTGTTCGATAGCGGCCACACTTCCGTCGCTGGAGGCATTATCAACCACCCACACGTCCATCTCCAGCCGCGAATCCACCCTGTTGAACAGCGTGCGCAGGCATTCGAGCGTGATCTCGCGCGTATTATAGGAAACGATGATGACGGAAAGCGTTGTACTCATGCTCGAAAGGAAGAACTACCGGCGGCGAGCCTGACTGCGTAAAAGCTCAAGTAGCTGCACATAGTTCTTGTCCGCACAAAACCGTTCTTGTGCCCAGGTCCGTGCCCGATCTCCCATGCGGTGGCGCAATGCCGTATCATCCACCAGTTCGTCGAGCCGTTCGAAGAACTGACTGCGATTCTGAGGATCGACCAGAAACCCGCTGCGCCCGTCCTGCACTACTTCGCTGGTGGCGCAGACATCGGTAATCACCACCGGCAAGCCGCAGGCCATTGCTTCAATTGCCACCAGGCCCAAATTCTCCTGCCGGGTGGGAAACGCAAAAATGTCGCATTTTTGATAGAGCGCAATCAACTCGCCGCTATTATTTTGCAGGTCGTTGTGGATCACGACGTTGGGAATTTTGCCGCGTCGCGATGAAAGGCGGTCGCGCGTTACGATGTGTAATTCCCAGTTCTTTAGCTGTGTGCTCTGTGCCCAGCGTGAGAGCCAGACACCTCCCTTGCGATGAAACTCGCCGCCTACGAACAGAACACGCACGATGCTGTCGCCGCCCCGCGTCGTCTGGCCAACAGGCAAAGTAGGGGGGCGAAATTTTTGCAAATCGACCCCGGGGGGAATGACGGTAATTTTCTCTGGCGGCAATTCGTAATATTTTTCCAGATTATCTTTGGCCCACTGCGACCACGCTACCAGATGGGCTGCCTGGCTGAAAAGCTTCTTGTAGAAGCGGCGTTTACGAATGCGCCGTTCTTCGTTGTCCCATGGTTCGTAGTAGGTTTCGGAATAAGGTGCGGCGTCCAGCGACAGCACGCCGGGACGTTTTTTCATCAGCTTGCGTGAAGCACTGGCTGTAATCTGCGTGTGATAGAAGATGACATCCAGTTTCTTGAGTTGGCGTTTCAACTGCCGCTTGGCCTCGAAGCCGCAACGCAACGTCCAACTCAGATGAAAATAGGGGCCGTATTTGGGAATTTTGAACAGCCAGTGATGATCGCGCATCTCCATATCCAAATCGATATAGACCGGTTCTATGTCGTTTTGCCGGGCGAGCACTTGTTTGAGGTTAGCGGCGTGAGTGGTATGGCCCAGGATATTTTCCAGTACGAAAGCGATCTTCATAAGATGGTGTTTACGAATTCCATTTTTCCAATGCGGCCAGCAAGGTATCCAGGCGGGCATCCCAACTATGTCCTGCCGTTGCGGCCTGACGTTGGGCTGCGCGCTGCTCATCTTGCGTTTCTTCGAGCGCATAACGGCAGGCATTCAAAAAACCTTCTTTCCCTGAACCGATATGGCAAAGCTGCGCGTAATCCTGGAACCCGGCAACATTGGTGGAAGCAACCGGCTTGCCGCAGGCTAAATACTCCCATAATTTGAGCGGGTTAAGACTCTGGGTAAAGGGCGTTTCAAGATGTGGCACGATGCAGACGTCGAAAGCCGCCATGTGGCGGGGAATCTGCGAGTAGGGCACTCCGCCGATGAAATGCACGTTCTTGAGATGGGTAAGTTTTTCCCGAGTCGCGGAATCGAAATGGTTAGGTCCCACCAACACTACGCTGCCACCGGGATACGCTTTCGCCAGCGCTTCAAGTAAGCTGGCGTCTACTCGTTCAGGGTGCAGAGTGCCGGTGTAACCGAATACCGGACCGGAATATTGAGGTGCGCCAGCCATGTGCTGGGCCAGATTTTGGTAATGCTCCAGTTGCACACCGTTGGGCAGGTGCAAAATCTCGCGGCTGCGGTTTTGGCGGCTGTCGTAGAGTGCCTGCGAACACACGATAGTGAGATCGGCGCGGCGGCAAAGGGCTGCGTCCTGGGCGACGGTTACCCGGCGTTCACGGGGTGAACCGAACTGGGTCCAGTCGTCGGTAATATCATAGACGACGGCGCGTTCGCCCATCTGCCCGGCCAGGCTGGCCGCATCGTGAGAATTAATCCATAACAGCGGCGAAGCAATATCGAGTGCTTGCAGTTGGCGTTTGATCTGGCGTTTAGCCAGCCTTTCATTCCAGCGCCTTCCGCTGTGGAGTGAGTTGGGCCAGAATTTGAGCGGACGAAACAGTGTAATATTAGGAAACCCCTCGGGGTTTTGAGTGGCATGCTGATAAAGTGGTTCAAGGCTACCATGCCGCAAGTGATTTGAAATGTCACGGGGCGGCTCGACAAACAGGATTTTAGCAGAGGGGAACCGCTTTGAGATTCCAGCACAAAGAAACTGGTTGCGTCGCCAAATCTCATCCCAACTTTCCAGCGAAATAAACAGAAGATCGTGCATTACCGTGGAGAAACTGCATTCGTTTATAACGCAGTTTGCGCCGCATCCTCCGTAAGCACTTCATTGTAGATGTCCAAATACTGACTGGCAATCGATGACCAGGAAAATTGTTTCACTCGTTCACGCCCGCAATCAGCCAGACGGTTTTTCAAAACGGCGTCGGTCCCCACGCTCACGATGGCTTTGGCCAGGGCGTTGACATCATCAGCCGGAATCAGAATCCCGTTTTGATTATGGGTGACAATCTCGGGCACCCCGCCCACACTGGTGGCGATGATGGCTTTTCCGGCGGCCATTGCCTCGAGATTGACGATACCAAACGGCTCCTGCCGAGAAGGTAACACGAAAAAGTCGCAGCCTTTAAATAGCCGGGGAGCGGTTGAGCGATCGGCTTGGCCCCAGAAAACTACGCGGTCGTCCAGGCCAAGCGTAGTTGAAAGTTGGCGCAAGGCCAGGTTCTCACTGCCATCGCCTGCCAAAATGAGATCTGTATTAGGTAAGGCAGCTTGTGCGAATGCTTTAAGAAGAATATCAAATCCCTTTTGCGGAACCAGGCGCCCTATGCCCAGCAGATAGGGTCGGGGATGAGTGTGGGGTGCGGCGTTTTGAAAATCTGCCAGTTCTATACCGTTATAAATGACTTGCCCACGCTTTCCTAAAGGTTTGCCACGGTAATTTTCCAGATCACTGAGCGTATTTTGTGAGCAGGCCGTTATATAATCTGCTTGTTCCAGAAGTTGGCGCAAAATGTGATTGAGCAGAAATGATTTCTCAAAAATCCGATCGGCATCCATCGTGCGTTCGCCGTGCGCGGTAACAAATAGTGGCACGTTTAATGCGCGGCTCGCTTCCATGGCATAGTAGCCATTACTACTGACGCAGTGGACATGGATTAATTGGACGTTATGCCGTCGCAAGACGGAGAACATCTCGCGTTTGATGGCGTTGTGGCTGACGTGATAGGTGAGAAAAGCTTTGGGACTTCCTTCAGGAATGCGCATCGGCAAGCGATAGATATCGATGCCTTCGTACACTTCGTGCCGGGGGAGATTGCGTGGCCAGCGATTGGTAAAGACGATAGCTTTCACTCCGTATTTGGCATAAGCATGAACCAACTGCCGAACCATTTCCTCCACGCCACCCATACGAGGGTGAAAAGCGCTGGCAAAGAAGGCAATGGTTCGCGTTGAGCTCATAAATCTGTCAAGAAAGAGAGTGGAGTGAGTTGTGCTTGGTTTTGGAAATTCTAATCAGTTTAGCTTAAAAAACACTCAACACTGCGCTACCGGCTAAGAACCATTGCTATGGACTGCCTGTAATATTTTTTCCAGAGCCAGCGCATGCCGATGCCAGGAGAGCCCTGCAGCTTGTTTGGTGGCTTTAATTTTATAGTTTTTTAAGGTCTCGGGATCACTGGTTAACTGGCGCAAGGCCGCTGTCACTGTTTGAGGGTCGTCTGGGTCGACATATAATGCGGCATCTCCACAGATTTCTGGGAGCCCGCCACGGCGTGAAGCCAACACGACGCAGCCTGCCGCCATAGCCTCCAGGGCAACAAGCGGGCAAGGATCGTTGAACCGGGAAATGATACAAACGACATCATTCTCTCGCATTAAATCAGGGATTTGCGGGCGGGGTACCTGTCCGCGATAGTTGGCCTGCGCCCGTTCCATCTTACCTTTCAATTCGCGGAAATACGGTTCCTGCATATCATCGACACCGTGCCACCAGGTGCTGCCGGCCACCGTGAACAGAACCGGTATATTTTCTTGTTTGAGTTGCCAGACGGCATCGGCTGCCAGATCCGGTCCTTTATGGGCGCAAGTGCGGCCTACAAAGAGTACTTTCAGGGGAGCCGTAGAGGCCGGAAAGTGTTGCGGCGGAAAGAACGAATCGAGATCGGCACCATTATGTAGCGCTTCTATTTTGGACGTGACACCAGGATATTGGCTGGAGGTCCAGTTTTTAATGTACTCGCTCACGGCAACAAAATGATCGGTGGTGGCGAGTGTTGCTTTCATATCGCTTTGAGGGCGGTATTGTTCATTGTGAAGCCATGAGATCACAGGCGTGTTCGGCAGTACTTTCTTCACAAACCGGGATGCGATCATGTCGTTGTGGGTAATAATGACATCCGGCACCGGTTTCAGGTTCGATAGAGCCTGTGAAAAATTGCGGATATAATGGCCATAGTAAGGCCATTCCCAGTGATTGAAACGGTTTTGGAAGTGTGCCAGGGCTCGCTGAACCTTGTTCAACGAGTCGCGGCGGGGCATGGTGATTGGGATGACACGACCCACGTCATACATCGGGTCGCCGTTATCGACAGCCACGATACTTACCTGGTGCCCCATAGCAATCAGGTGTTTGGCCCGCTGCATAATGACCGTCGATACCGCCCCGCCGGAAATTGGCGAGTAGTATTCGATCGGCAGATTCAATTCACAGATATTCAAGGAAGCCATAGAGTGAACTTAAATTGCTTTTGGGTTTTCGACCGGGGTTAATTCCACCAGTCGTCGCCACATCCGTTCCCAGGAGAACTCCCGCGCCTGCGCGACGGCCTTTTGGGCATACTCCTGGCGAAGCACAACATTCTCGATTAAGTTTTGCAAATGCGCGGCTAATTCATCCACGTTATCGCGCTCAAACAGCAAAGCTGCGTCGCCCACTACTTCGGGCGTGCCTCCGGTGGTCGAAGCGACGGTAGCCAATCCGCAGGCCATACCCTCCAGTGTGACCATGCCAAACGGTTCGTCCCAGCGCGAGGTCACCACATTAATATCAGCCTGACGCAGCACTTCGGGCAGCTTTTGCCGGGGAATATGTCCGGTGAAGCGCACTGCGATACCGTGGGCTTCCAACTGTCCGGCCAGGTCTTTGAGCTGCCGTTGATAATCATCGAGCTCGAAGCGATCCCAGTGGCTGCTACCCACGATTTGAACCGTGAATGTCAGCTTTTTTTCAGCAAGCTGCAAAGCCGCCTTCAATAGCAGGTCGGGAGCTTTTTCCTGGCCGGTTCGGCCCACGAAATTTAAAATCGGGGCTGGAGAAGCTGGCCGTTTTTCTATAGAAGGGCAAAAATGGCTGCCGTCGGTGGCGTTGTAGACGGTTGGCACGCTCCCCGGCGCAAAGCCATAGTAGTTTTCTATCCAGCGAGAGGTAAAGTCGCTCACGCCAAAAGCCGCATTGACGGCATCTTTGAATTGAGCCTGCACACGCGGTTTGCATTCCAACTGATTTTGGAACCAGTGCGCGATATAGGCTTGCGGAAATCTTTGTCGCAGCAGGATAGCCGTTTCAGGGTTGTTCAAAACCACCATCGGCAGCTTTTCGAGTTGGTTGGCAGCCACCGCTTTGGCCATACGATTGGCGAAGGCGCGTTGTCCGGCATGTTGCCAGCCGAAAATCTTGCGCTCCAAACGGCCCAGCCACCAGATTGGCCCGGAATCGGGAACGTTAGGGTAATCGACGAATATCGTATTGGGCCAGTCGAAAGCTTGAACCGGGCAGTGTCGCACTACCACGAAAGGCAGTGCCCCCTCTTTTTGGGCGGCGCGACAGCATTCATACATAATCGTCGCTAACGCACCGCTTTGAGTAGGAGTAAATGTTTCTTCGGAAGAGGAGATAAAAACCAGGCTCAAGTTAAGAATTATTCCTTTTGGCTAATCCACGTTGCTCGTAATTGCGCGGCCTGCGGCATTCCACCAGATACTGGCGATAGCAATGCACTTTTTGCAACAGTTTCATCTCATCTTCGTTGCAGCCTTCTGACAGTTCATCGGCAGGCGAGTTGCGGCGTTGCATCAAGGCCAACTGGAGCGAAAAGAGACGTTCTTTAAGGCGTGGTGCGCGAACCGGCATATACAACCAGTGATACCAGAAGTAACCAGCCGAACGACCTTCGGATATAGCGCGCTGTTTTAACGATGGATAGCTCAGGCGTGAAGCATCGAAGTGGTGTTCGGCTTCGATATGCCAACCGGGAAACAGGCGTAGCCCGGCCTCTTTCATTTGCAGTGAAAACAAGATGTCGTCACAAAAGCCCAGTGCCCCCGGCCCTAGTTCTTCATCGAAACCGGGAACGGTATCAAGTACTTTCTTGGTAAATGCCATATTGGCACTGATGATACGTGTCGGTTCCTGGGTAGGCCGCTGTAGCTTGTCCTCTTCCGTGGAAGCCAGCCAGCCGTGATGGAGCGGTGTCATCCAGTCGCGCAGCAGGTGTGGCGCAATGCGTACCCCGCCCGCTACCACGTCGGCGCGGTTATTTCGCAGTGGCTCACCCATAGTCGTGAGCCAGTCCACAGGCAGGCGCACATCGTCGTCGGTCAGGAAAATATATTCGCCACGGGCCGCGCGCAAGGCCCGGTTGCGCGCCCGGCAGGCTCCCGGTTGGGGTTCGTGCACACTGCGCACTTCAATGCCCGCTTCCTGCAAAGCCGGTGTCACTTGGGCCAAAACGGTTTGGGTGGCGTCGGTGGAGCCGTTGTCGGCCAGAATCAGTTCCGCACCAGCGTCGGATTCGAGCTGCAACCCCGCCAACGACTCAAGAGTCGGGCGCAGGTGCTCGGCCCGGTTTCGGGTGCCGATGATGATGGTATACAACGGGTTGCTCATGAGGTAGGTGCTAACAAACTCTCCAGTTTATCGGCAAAACTCTCTTCGGGCGGCGCGGTGATGGCGGCACGTGTGGCTTTGGCCGCCTGCTGCCCGGCGGTTTGCAGTTCGCCCCTTTCCCAGGCACTCCACAATCGTTCGAGCGCTTCATCGACGAACTCGACCGTTGGGGCCTTGGCGACGAAGCCTGAAACTCCGTCTTCAATCAATTCGGCATTGCCCGCGACATCGGTCACTATGCAGGGGCGGGCAGAGAACATAGCTTCGAGCACTACCAGCGGGAAACCTTCAAAACGCGAAGGCAGCACCAGCCCGTGATGGGTTTGCCACACCGCACGAATATCGTTGGTGAAAGGCACGAAAGCCACATTCTCCAAACCGCAGTACTGGGCCAGGTTTCGCAGGCTCTGCTCGTATCCACCTTCGCCGATGATCGAAACCGTGAGCGCACGCGCTTTCCACTTGGGCAGTTGCAGCACGCGAAAGAGGATATCGTGGCCTTTGGCGACCGGGTCCAGCCGACCGATACACGCCAGGCGCAAGCTGCTGTTATCGCTGGGCCAGGCCGGCGCTTCTTCAAACGGCACATTGAAGGGGTTCCAGGTCACTTCGGTCTGCGGTAGCTCCTGGGCGAACTGGGTTTGCAGCCATTCCCGGTTTTTATGGGAGACGCAATAGATTTTGCGAGCCTTGCGATAACCTTCGGCCAACAGCAGGTTGGCGGCATCGCCCGGCCAATACTGTTCGATCACCGCCTGCACAACGAGCACGTAGGGCAGGTTGCGCGCGATGCAGGCCGCCATCCAGTCGCTTCCGGCGCACTGGCTGTCGAGTGAAATCACCACCAGTTCGGGCTTCACCTCATCGAGCCAGCCGTAGATTTTGGCCTGCAAGCGGCCGCGCCATAGCGTGTCGTCCAGAACTTTGTCACGCGCGCGAAAGCGGCGCTGGGTTACCTGCACGCCGCCGTTTTCCAGTTGCTGGAGTTTTGTCGGCTTTTGCGGCCACCAATGGGTGTTGGCAAATACGGCATGGCCCCGCTGATGCAGCAAGGCTGCGGCGCGCGACCACAACTCTTCGCTGCCGCCCCACGGCACACCGGTTAATGCAGAAATGAAAGCAACCCTTTTGGGAGCGATGTGGTCGTGTGGCATTATCTTTTCGATGAATTATGGGTGGAATGCACCTGATATAAGTAATTTTCCAATCGGGTAATCGAGTCTGGTTCATTCCAACGGTCGGCGACAAGTTCACGGCCCTGTTGCCCCAGGCGCTGGGCCAATGCAGGATCGTTCCACAGCGTAGCGATGGCCTGGGCCACCGCCTGGGCCTGCGGCTCGGCCAGCAAACCGTTGACTACATCTTGAATCGTTTCGCGCAAGCCGCCTTCACGAATACCGACTGCGGGCGTGCCGCAGGCGTTGGCTTCCAGGGGAGCCAGCCCGAACGGTTCCAGTTTAGGAACATAGAGCATGAGGCGCGCCTGGTGCAGGGCGCGAATCAGTTCCTCGTCGCTCACACGGATGCGCGGCTCGAACTCCACGCCGCTTTGGGCGGCCTGGGTTTGTAATTGTTGCAGGTAGCCGGCATCGGCGGCATTACCGATCCAGACCAGTTTAGGGCGCGGCGAGGGAATGAGTGAAATGGCCTCGATCGCCAATTCCAGGTTCTTGCGCGGGGCAATCTGGCCCACGCCCAGCACGAAATCTTCCCGTTCAATGGCTGCTGGCGAAGCGAAGTGCGATGTATCGATGCCCAGGTAACACACTTGCGGCGCGATGCCATAGGCGCGTGCCACGGCCTCGCGGCTGAAATACGAGTTGACCAGCACATTGTCGTAAGTGCGGACGTTCTCCCATTCGTCTCTTAATTGCTGACGGAGCGCGCTCACGCAAAGATGATCGTACGCCACATTCTTCCAGTGCAGGGGCGAAAGTTTTTTCAGGGCACTCACCGCCGGGACTTTGGCCATCCAGGGCAAAGTGGGCGTGGCTTCGTACAACACGCGAAGCGGGTCTTGCAAATAGAGCAGTTTCGGTTGGGAGAGATAGCGTCCCAGATAGCTCACCGCGAAGCTGGCGCACTGGTTGACGAAAACAACGTCGAAGTCACCGGCGTTGATCTGCGCCGCGCACTGGCGACTGTGCTCCTTCATGCCCTCGATGTTGAAGAGCGTGTCCTGGTAAGGTTGAAAAAATGTCGTCAGCGGCCCCGCCTGCGTGCGCCAACGCCTGGGCAAGTCAACGACGTGTTCAGTTACCAAATCGCAAAGCGGCAGATACTCCCGGTCCGAGAGGCTGGTCGTCCAACTGGTCACCTGGTGCCCTCGCTCCACCAGCCCCTTGATGTGCGAGTAAAGCGCCCGTTTGGCCCCGCAATGCGGCATGTTATACCAGACGGCTATTTTGAGTGGCTTGTGAGTCGTCATGGTTTTAACTTATGCTTCAGGCGACGCGCAACACGCCGTGCCAGCGAAGGATGAAGCACACTTTGCTGTTTGGCGTAAAAATAATCAGCTTGCGAAAATGGCGAGCCGTCAAACGGTATGCTGTTAGTTTCGCACAACTCATAGAAGTGCCTGCGCATCCACGGCGTAATGGCCCGTCCGTCCGTAAACTGCGCAAACCCGTAGGTAAACGGAGGTGCGCTGGTTTCCTGCTTATCCAGTGCCTGTGCATATTTGGCAGCCATCAAGTCCCATGCAGGCTGGCTGGAGGCAGGCAATTCCTGGCCGGGTCGCAAATGGCGTGAAACCGCGCCGGGAGTCTGCTTATCCCATCCGCTGAAATGGAAAAACAACAATTGCTGGCCGTCAAATAAGAAACTGTCGCTTTGGGTCTGGTGTTCCAATTTACCGTCAAAGACATTCCAGTGCCCGACGTTAGCTCCCAGGTGGCGGGTGATTTTTATCCCTTCAAACGAATGCGGGGCCAGGTTGAGCCACAATTGGTCGGCAAAACAAGTGCGTTGGTAGGGGTCGTCCAGCGCATATTTTTCCAGTCTGTCGGTGAACCACTGAATGAACCGTTCGGCTTCGGGGCAGCGGCGCACGCCCACGAAACCGGCATTGTAGAGGCCGCCGCGCAGCAGGTCGCGTTCGAGATAGGGGGCATGGGCGCTGCCGAGGCTTTTGCGGCGGTGGGGGGTGAGCAACAGAGTCGCATCGTCCAGCTCTTCCAGCAAAGGTGTCAGAGGGGCATAAGCGAAGATATCAGAATCGAGAAAAATCCACCTGTCTGCCTTCGTCGAACGCCAGATATAATCATGCAACAGCCCCCGCAGGGCGCAGCACAATTCGAAAGCGGTGTAGTAGAACGTCATACGTTCGAGAACTGCGGGTGGGCATGAGAGCTGTTCCAGCGGCACCAGCTTCAGCCCGAGTGGAGCGTACTGGTTTTGTAAATGTTCGAACTGCAGTTCAGGCACCTGGTCGGCCACCAGCACCGTGAGGCTGCATTGAGGGTGAAAAAGCTGCAGGCTTCCTGCAAGGGTTGCGGCTTGCGATAGAAAAGAAGCCGTTGCCACGGTGCAAAATACTGGTGTGGGGGAAAGAGAAGTGCTCATCCCGGAATCCCCTTCATTTTGCGCCGCATCCGCGCGATTTTGCCCATCAACGAAAATTTTTCATAGCGTTCCAAGCGTTCCTGGAGACCCGATACATCGAGCTGGGCCTGTTCCAGTTGCTGGGTGAGTTGGGCGATGGTGCGTTCCTGGTTGCGTGTGGTGAGTTCCAGAATATTAAGCCCATCGTTTGTCGGAATACTGGCAGGAGCTACCGTCTCGGTCAGCAGGGGAGAAGGAAAAGTCAGAGCCTCGCCACGCTCGTGGCATTCCCGCGCGCGCTGGCGCATGGCTTCAATCAAGACTACCAGGCGCGGCCCGGCAGGCGCTGTGCATTCCAGTTGGTCGCGCAGCGCGGCATTCTGGAAAGCCATTTTTTCCGGTGCCGGATGAAATAGCTGGGGAATCACGGTTTTAAAGTGTGCCGGTGCTGAAAGCAGCCACGGCGTAGCCAGGTAGGGCGGCACACCATGGAAATCGAGAGTGGCGACAGGCACGCCCTGCAACATGGCTTCGAGCTGCGCAGTAGAAGGGGTCGAAATAACGGCATCGACGTTTTCCAGCACTGCGGCCAATTCCTGTCCGCTGGTGTCCATTGGCTCCTGTGCGAGGCCAAACTCCCGGGCGAGTTCGGGGGCAATCCGCCAGATCACTTCCAAGGCAATGCCGTCAATTTGTTCTTTAGCCGTCAGCCAGCCGATGAGCGCTGCCAGTGAAGCCGTGGTAGTCTCGCGTTGTGCCGGGGTGAAGCCGGGGTTTTTGGCGGTCATTACCAGCAAGCGGAACGGTTGGCCCCTAGGGCGGGTGCGCGGGCTGCGCCCAAGCATGGTATCCATGCGTGCCATACCCGTCACTTCGCATTTTGCAGCATTGCCCCAGGTTGTGAGAATGCGTGCCTGAGCCTGCCCGATGCAAGCGACTTTGTGCGCTATGACCGGACGCATCCAACCCTGAGGCGAACCGCCTTCCCAGGCGCTACGCCATTCGATAATGCCATCGGGGGTTAAGAGGGTGGGGCAGTGGCGCTCAACCAGATACTCCACGGCTTGCCGGACATCGGGCTGGCACTCGTTATAGAACAGATACACATCGTGGGGCGAGGCTTCCTGCATTGCCTGCGCCGGCGACATGATCGTTACCAGTGCGGCATCGCCATATTCGCGTTGTAGTGCCTTTGCGTGGCTGTGTGCCAGTTCGGGCGTGCCGACATAAATAGTGCGGTTTTGCGGCATTGCAAAGAGTGGGACGCGATTGGGTCGATGGCCGTGGGGCCGTTTTAACGCACCAGCGATTTCAGCTTGCGCTTGATTTTTCCTGGCAGGGATGGGGCCGGTGCAGCAACACCGCCGTTGCGGATGTCGGTACGCACGTAAGCGCGCATGACGCTGAGTTCAATATCTTCATCCGTCACGAACCCGGCTTGTTGGGCTTCCTTGAAGTAGGTGAACCACAGAGCGCTATAGGGATGGCCGGGATACTTCCACGGCTGGCGGAAAAGGTCGGTATAGTGGATGAGGCGGGTCTGGTCGTCGTGAAAATCGAAGACGTTCCACTGCGAGTCGAGTTCGCCAATGGAGATGGGATGCTGGCTCTGATAGGCCGGTGCCAGTTGTGAGAATTCGGTGTAGGTGTATTTCCCGGCCTCTATTTCGCGGAATATTTCTTCCAGGTCAAAACGACAGCTCTGGCAATTGAACAGTGAAACGCTGGTGCCCCAGGTATTGTCGCCATAGGCACGTTTGGCCAGCAGGTCGTGACCGTCCATTGGAGTGTCGAACAGTTCGCCGATATCTCCCAGGCAAATCATGTCCGAATCGAGGTGGATAGCCCGGCCTTCCTGCCCGCACAACTGCGGAATAAGATAGCGGTAGAGCGAGAATTCGGTGACGTTACGATATTTGATCTCAAGGGGCAGCGGAGCCAGCACCGGTGGCTCATCGTTATGTTCCACGGCATTGTGGGTGCCGTTGAAGACGTAGAGGTCAATAGGACGCGAGGTGTTTTTGTAGATCGAGTAGATCAGCGTCTTTCTTTCCAGACGGCTTGCTTCTCCAGAACCAATAAACACACGCACCGGCGTGCCGGAACGCTCGTGATTTGCCAAAACTTTTGCCGTTTCGCTATTCATACTGATTTTTTAATAATTGAGCCTGAAAATGCCTGGAAAGAACAGGCAAAGTAAATCAGAATGATATGGCCTCAACAACATCAGGTCGCGTCGAGGTGAATGGCCAGCCGGGTGTGGGCCAGGTGATAAATTGGCTTCTGAAGGTGCAGTTCATTGAGGTGACGGGCCACTCCGGCGCATTCGGGGTAGTCGCCCCACACGTAGTCGTCCCAGATAATAATTCCGCCGGGAGCCAGTAGGTCGAAAGCCACCTGGGTATCGAACTTCACGAAAGGATAAGCGTGGTTGGCGTCCACGAACACCAGGTCCATTTTGCCCTTATAGGGGGAGAAATCGAATTTGCGGGAGTCGCCGCGCAACTGGGTTATTTTGGCCGCGTGCCGGGTGCCCACGAAATCCCTGCCGACGGCAAAATCGAGATTGAGCGCCTGCATCTCTTGCTCGCTCAAGTCGAGAGTCCACAACTCCGTGGTCGCAGGCGTGTTCTGGGCCATGATCGCTGTGGACGATCCCAAGTAGGTTCCAATTTCAAAGATGCGGCGCGGGGCGCGAAAACGGCAGATGGCAGCCAGGCTCAAGAACTCGGGCAAGGGCAATACCATGTTGGCCGGGCGGTAGAATTGAGCCGGAGGCAGCGAAACTTCCTGCTCCTCGATGCCGGGGAACAACTCGAAGAGCGAACGGTCCTTTAAGCCGAGCACCGCCTGGTGCGGTTCCACTTCAGATTCACGCATCCGCTCGTGCTGCCTGCGCAGTTCGAGCGCCTGGATGGTTTTATAAGGTAGGTAGGGATGCAATCGGCGTGTGACGGCATTCTTCAGGCGATGGGAGATCATGGTAAGTGAGCGAAGCGGGATGTCAGGAGAGGTGTTTAGCTTTCCAATTCTGGTGGCGCGAAAGGAAAAGTTCACTCGAACGACGCTCCAGGAGCTCTTTGGCGCTAATGGGCGAAACGGCACCGGAGTGTTCGATATGGCGCAAGATGAAACCGTAGGATTGCAACTTCTCCAGGAAAGCAGCCGGATCGGTTTGCGTCATATTGAAATTGCGCGGATAGAACTCCACAATCATGACAATATCGGGGTTGCGTTTAATAATCCCATCCATGCCGGCCAATACGAAGGGTTCGCTGCCTTCGGCATCGATTTTCACGACGTCGATTTTCACGTCCGGCGGAAGCTCGGCATCTACCGTGGTGGTGGGAACGCTAATGGTGCGGGTTTGCACGCCAAGCTCTTCCATTCGTGTCTGGCTGGCGTCATCGAAGGTACCGATGGAGCTGCTTCCCGGTAAACCTTCGCAAATGTTGAATTCCACTTCGCCGATATGGTCGTGGGCGAGTTTGGGGACGGTTTCGGCAAAAAGAAAATAGCCGTTCGTATAGATATTGCGTTTGAGCAACTGGTGGGTGCCGGGATGGCCTTCAAAAGCCCAGATATGGCCTTCGGAACCGCATTGTTGAGCCGCCAGAAGTGTGTGGAAGCCGAGGTTGGCCCCCACTTCAAGCACGTTCATTCCCGGTTTGATGAGCCTCTGGAAAAGCGAAGCGATCGCCGGTTCCCAGGTGCCGTTCATCAGGAGTTGGGCACCAGGGCCGCTGTCACGGGTATCGACATACATCAAATGACCGGATGAGGTGCGCAGCAGCGCCCTGTAGTCGCCAAGATACACGCTGTTGGGGCGATTCAAACTTTGAATCTGAAGCTGCTCTATGCGAGCCAGGCTTTGCGGCATGTTTAGCCAACGGTAAATGTAACGGAAAGGAGCGACCACAGGAACATTCCTTAACTGGTGCCGAAGACGATTGACAGACGCAGAAGACATTGAGAAATCCTTGGAAATTGGAACAGCAGTATATATGAATTGTGTCCGGGGCTTGTTCGGGTTCACTGCCGCTGGTTGCGGCGGGCAGATTCTTGAAGGCGTTGGCCGAGTGCCTGCGCAACCATATCGATTGTGATGGCATCCATGCATTTACGGCAGTGCTTGCAGGGAGCGAGCATACCACAGGGTGAGCCGTGTTCCACGTAGAGGTTGGTATGGACGTCGTAGCCTGTGGTGTCGGGGTGGGTATGGCCTCCAAAAACCACGACTCCCGGAATGCCGAGCGCACCGGCGGCATGGTGCAGCCCGCCCTCGCTGGTGGCGCAGCCCAGGGCACGCGCCAGTATGGCGCAGGCGATCCGGAAATTCGGGGTTTCTATCCGCTTAACCCCGATGAGTGTTTTGGTATCGGGTGCCCCAAGTTGAACGAAAGAATATTCGCTGCCCATCCGGTTGACCAGTTGTTGCCATTTATCGAACCCCCAGTCTTTGTTGTCCCCGGAGAGGGTGCCTTTGACGTTGGGTTCAATGACGACGAATTCGCGCAAACCTCGTGTCAATTCCTCGGCCTGCGTCTGTTCTTCGGGAGAAAAATAAAGTTCGCCCGGACGCACACGGAATTCTTGACGGAAGAAGTGACGTTTAAATGGAATGACTTTGGCGTAATCGAGATAAGGACGATTGCCGGGGTACTCTTGGAGCCACACAACCTCGTCGCCTGGAGCCGTTTGGGCCAAACGGGAGAGGTGGGGGTTGTTTTCATAGATAACCGACCAGTGTTCCTGCTTGCCGTCGCCCACGACGATTTTAGCGCGAGGATGTTTTTTCCGTAGTTCGCGCGCCGTCGCGGTGGCCATGATGTCGTCGCCGTATCCCATATTTTTTACGATGCCCTGGCGGCCAGTTTCCTTTTGAGTTTGTCTGCCACCTTCTGCAGGAGAGAATCGTGGCTGCTGGGTGAGATATCCTTGTTGTCCACGAAGCGCGGCAATTGCAATTCATCGCAGAGCCGGCCGAAATCGTATTCAGGTGATTCCAGGCCCATGAACGGCGTCAGGCTCATGACGTTGATACCGCGCTCGCGCAGCACTCTTCTGGTTTCGGCCGCCGCTTCGTAATATTCACGATAGCGCACCTCGGGCGATGCTCCCAGCCAACGGGTATGTTGTCCGTGGGCATGATGGTTTCCTTCCAGGGCGCAGTTGTCGCAGCCGATGAAAATGATATTGCGCGCCCCCATATTGGCGGCGAGGTTGGCAGCGGTGGTTGAAATCGTCCCCCACACATAGAGCCGCCCCGGGGTGGCCTCGCGCAGCCAGCGGGTGATACGGGCGGCTTCACTGACGCTGGGAGCAGGGCCGTCTTTGGGTTCACGGTCTGCTTCGAACGAGTAGCAGCGTTGCTCGATGTGCTCCAACTGCGCCTGGGTGAGCAGACCGGCTTTATGCAGGCCAATACTTTTTGAGTGTTTGGTAACCCAGGTAATTCCCGGATGGGGCGTTTCTCCCGGCATGCACTCGGGCATGTTGAGTTCGGGGTGAATAGTAACGGCATACTGAACCGGGAACAGTTTCCAGGCCTGGTTCAAGCCGATGGTGATTTTGTCCTCTAAAAACGACAATGGAAAGACACGCGTGCTGGCACCGGTGCCTATGATATAGATATCACTTTCAGGATGCTTGCCGTAGAGTTGAGAGACACACTTCATATGAAGTTACTAAAAGAATCGGTTCCGTCCGACATTACCCAAAACCAGTATCTCTAAAATGAGAAAAAGATGCAGGAAGTGTGGAACACAGGGTTTCTTCTTTGCTCAGGGCAGGCAAACTCAACTGCGCCGGGTGATCCATTTGTGCCGGAGATGGCTTTTGAGCAACTCTATCGGTGTGGGCGTAGACAAGCTGCTGAGAATGGAATATTCCTGCAAAAGTGCATCTGCAGCGCACAGGATGTGGCTGGGAATGCGGGTGCGCCGGTCATCGCTGCGGCGAGACTGCTTGCCTGCCTCATCGGCGATCGTTTGCACATACTCTACCGGGGAGTTCTGCCCTTCTGCCGATTCTTTAAAGAATTGGTGATGTGTGTTGAGTCTACAGACGAAATTGCGAAAATCTGCCTGGCGGGCAGGTGTGTAGTCGGGTTTTCTAAGGAAATTCCGCAAACGCTCCAGTTCCTGGGCATCGGTCGCACTTTTGACGTCGAAGGTATAACCGTGGTGGGTGTAATATGCTTCACCGCCCGCAACCACGGGCACTCCGTATAACAGAGCTTCAAGCCCCGTGGTGGAGTTGATTGAAACCACGACAGACGAAAGCCCGATCGCGTCTTTGATGTTCACTTCACGATCGCACAGCGCCATGATGCCGTTTTGTTTGGCGGTTTGCACTGCCTGGTGTATTTCAGCGTCAAATTCAGGCAGTTCTTTAGGATGTGGTTTAATGACCAGCGCCGTTTTTTCCACTCCTTCGAGTGCCTTCACGACGTAACGAATGAAGTCTCCGTTCGATGAAAAGTGCGGGGAGTTCAACAACATATTGGCATCGGCGGGCCGCTGGGCGGCATAGAAAACGATGCGGTAATCTTCGGGAATATTCCAGCGCCGGCGTAAGTCGGCTTCACTTGCCCGGCCCGGCTGCATCCAGGCGCTACGATCGTGGTTCATGTAGCGCTCGATGAATGCGTCGGAATAAACCTGGGTTTCATCGTTTTTTAATTCGGTGAAACTGGGATGCACTGTCATATCCGGCCCGATGATGGCCGGTGCCAGAAAAAGACTGTCTGGAAAAGCTCCGCGTTCTGTGTAGAGAATAGGTATATCGTAGGTTTTGGCAATGTTACCCAGCGCCGCATCCTGGAGAACCGTGCCGCCGCGCAAGAGCAGGAGGTCGGGTTGAACGGTAGCAGCTATGCGTACCGCTTCCGCCAGATGCAAAGCAGCGAAGAGGGAATAGATCTTATCCAGTTCCTGTCCCAACTGCGCGGCGCGCGCCTTGTCCCATCGCAAGACATATTCCATCCATTCTTGGGGGAAAGTGCGGGCTGCAGCCTCAATTTTTGCATCGTTGCAGAGTTGGGGGAAAACAGTTTGCAACGGGTAGGGAGGAGTCAAGCCGGCCAGGTGACGGGTTTGGGACTGAATGATTTGTGCCTCTGGCAGCCGTTTGTTAACATGGCGCAAGGCCTGCGGGCTCTTACTCCACCATACGAATTGGGCAGGCGAAGAGTGCCATTGCGTTTGAGCAAAGAAATCAAGAACCTCGCATCCATTGCCATAGTTGACCAGTATGCGGGGGGGATTGTGGTTTTCTTGAATATTCATTGCACTCACGGATAAGAAATAAACCGCACAAAAATCTCGCGATAACGTTAGCCCTCAGACAGGCGTAAACGCAGCCAGGGCTAACTATGGGGCAAGCGGTCCCATGTAGCTTGGAGATAAATCTGCCCATCCTGGCGTGAGAATTCATAGCCACTTTGCATCACGTCAGCCGATTGGATTTTTAATTGGATCAGGCTTGAAACGCGATCTATTTTGACAAATTTGCCTTTGGGACCGTTGCGCAGCAAGACATCGATTTCGTAAGTATTAGGGATCACGGGCAGCGATGTGATGTGGAACTGGTAACATTCGGTCGCGGCCCGCCCGGACTGGGAACGAGGCTGCTGCATATTGGTGCCGAGCGAAGAAACCAAATTGCCGTCGGGCGTTTTGAACATCAAAAGCACACTGGGATCGAGATACTGATCGGAGTTCTTGACGATGACTTCCACGGTAAACGGTTCTCCCATCTTTACCTGATTGGTGAGGGTCCCCGCCTGGTTGCGCAAGAGGACTTTCTGGATGAGCATATCCTTACCGTATGGATTGTCGTGTACGGCAAGGTCATACTCGCCCGGGATGTGTGTAGAGGAAGCATCGCCACTCTGCGGATTGGCTTCGCCTTTGAGTTGTGCCAGATAATGTTCAGTCGCCTCTTCGCACGCACCGTCGAACGCCACATATCCTTTACTCAGCAGCACGCACCGTTGGCATAAGGCCCGCACCGAAGTCATGTTGTGGCTGACGAATAGGATAGTGCGGCCTTCACCGCTGGCAATGCTTTGCATCTTACCCAGGCATTTTTTCTGGAACTCGGCATCGCCCACCGCCAGCACTTCGTCGATGATGAGAATATCCGAACGCAGGTGCGCGGCCACGGCAAAAGCCAGGCGCACATACATGCCGCTGGAATAGCGCTTGACCGGGGTATCGAGGAACTGTTCCACACCGGCGAAATCGACGATGGCATCGAAATGGCCTTCAATTTCCCGATGGCGCATGCCTAAAATCGAACCGTTGAGAAAAATATTCTCCCGCCCCGTCAGTTCGGGATGAAAGCCGGTACCCACTTCCAGCAAGCTACCGACACGGCCGCGCATTTCGATTCGGCCCTGGGTGGGCGAGACGATACGGCTCAGAATCTTGAGCAGCGTGCTCTTTCCGGCACCGTTGCGCCCGATGATGCCGACAACTTCGCCTTGCGGAATATCGAAAGAGATGTCGCGCAGCGCCCAAAATTCTTCCTTAGTCTTTCTTTTATACGGCGTACGCACCCGATTGCTGATCGCCTCGCCCAGGGTCGTGGGGCGATGTTCGTGAGCGATGATGTAGCTCTTGGCCAGGTTTTCGACGCGAACAGCGTAAGATGTGCTCATAGAACGGGTGATTCAGGTGGACGTGGATCGATTGAAGTGACGGCTTAAATGATATCGGCGAAATTGCGCTCCAGACGCTTGAAAATGACCATGCCGGCAGTCAGAATGACAACGGCTGCCGTGGCGGAATAGATGACGTAGGACCATTGGGGCGGACTGGTGTTAAGCAATGACCAGCGCAAGCCGTCGATGGCTCCCGAAAGGGGGTTGAGAAGAAAGATGAATTGCCACTGCTGTCCAACCTTGTCTAAGGCGACTTGAAGCGAATAATGCACCGGACTGGCGTAAAGCAGTAGGTTGGTCAGAACTGGTAAGACATGCCCGACATCGCGGTAACTCACCATTAATGCACTGGCAATTAAGCCCAGGCCGATGCCCAGGGCCAGCAGGATGAGCAGCCAGAACGGGGTCAGTAAGATTTGGATGCCCGGAGTAATTTGGAAATAAACCAGAAAACAAAGGAAAATGCCAAAAGCGATGCAAAAGTCGAGTAGGCTGCCCAGGGCACTGGAAAAAGGCAAGATCATGCGCGGAAAATAGACCTTGGAGATCATGCCTGAATGCCCGACGATACTGCCGCTGGCCTTTCCCAGGGTGCTGTTGAAGATATTCCAGCCCAACTGACCGGCAAAACTGAAAACGATGTAGGGAATACCTTCACTGGGTAAAGCCGCGACTTTACCGAAGATAAAGGCGAAGATACACGCTGCCATCACCGGCTGGATAATGACCCACAGTGCTCCCAGGGCAGTCTGGCGGTAGCGCAGCTTGATGTCGCGCATGGCCAAAGTCCAAAACAGATCGCGGAATAACCAAAGTTGTTTAAGGTCGAGTGCGGCCCAACCCTGTGGCGGCTTGATAATCGTTAAATGCTGAGCTGGCGGAGCAGGAGAGCCTGAGGGGCTTAGCGTTTGGGAAGAAGTATTATCAGTGGATATATCCATCATACTGTTTGCATCTGTCCGTGAGAATATATCACAACGGCTTTTTATCAACGAGACCGGCGTAATGAGCGGACATGCCGGGTTTTCGTCGCATTACACGGCTGAGAACGTGAGCGAAGAATTAAGCAGAAAGCGAACCGGGCGTTGGTGCCAGGGGAGGCACGTCTCCGTGAACTGCCGGTAAAATGGTGGAATTGTTCAGGCCATGCTGAACAGGCGGCCCCAATTGTGGACATTCCGATTGAAGCAGATTCCACATTTTTTCGCGGAACACCGAAGTATCGAACTGCTTGGCGTGGGCGCGGATTTTTTCTGAATCGAAATTAATGCGGTCGGCTTCGCGCACGGCATTGATGAGTCCGGCAGGGGTGGCTTCGCGGAAAAGCACACCGGTTACGCCGTCGATCTGTGTATCGAGTGCGCCGCCACCGGCGTAGGCGATGACGGGACGGCCACAGGCGTTGGCTTCCACCGGAGTGAGGCCAAAATCTTCTTCGCCGGGCATGATATAGGCTTTGGCCCGCGCCATCAGGCCGGGGAGTTCGACGTCATCCACTCTGCCTAAAAATTCAATATTGGATTTCGAGATAGCCTTGAGTGCCTTATATTGGCGACCGGTGCCCACGATTTTGAGCGGGCGCTTCAGGCAGTTGAAAGCTTCGATCGCCAGGTCGAGCTGCTTATAGGGAATCAGACGGGCAACGATGATATAGTAATCGCCAACATCGCTATCCGGGAAAAAACGGGTGGTTTCAGTTGGCGGGCAGATGATAGTGCTGGGACGGCGATAGAATTTTTGGATACGAGCCTGCACTGCCTGCGAAATGGCAATGTATTTATCGACGCGATCTACAGTGATGGCGTCCCAGGTGCGCAGGTAATGCATGCCGGGCGTCATCAGGGCGCGAACCGGGCCGGCCAGGCGTTCGTTTTCCAGATAACGGCGGGTCGTCCATGCATAGCGCATGGGAGTGTAGGTGTAGCAAATGTGCTTGGTGTGCGGTTGGGTAATTACGCCTTTGGCAAAAGCCGAAGAGGACGAAAGCACCAGGTCGTATTCGCTCAAGTCGAACGATTCAAATGCTGTGGGATACAAGAACAACGCCATACGATGGGAGTGCTTCTTCATCCACATCTTCTGTAGAAAGCTGGTGCGAATATCCCAGGCCTTGTAATACATCGGCATCGCATCGGCGTCGTAGGCCGAAGTGTAGATTGGCGCATCGGGAAACATGTCGTGAAAAACTTCAACGACCTTTTCCGCTCCGCCCATCTGCATGAGAAAATCGTGAACGATGGCAACTTTCATGGTTGTCTTGTAAACCCTACGACCAAATACCGCAAAATAACGCCAAAGTGCTGTTTCTCTTTTTTGGCCTGCTAAGTATAGCAGGGTCTTTTTTGCCAGAGGATTACAAGCACATTAAGTCCACATAACGCGCCACTGCCATCATTATAACGCTAAAAACCGTAAATCTCAATTTCGCGTAATTCCACCCGATTTGCAAAATTCTGGCCAATGCGTCCCCCTATATTATCGCGCATTTCCCGGGTGGGATAATGGCCGAATGTGGTTCGCTTGAAAACATAACGCAAAGCATCGGCCACCAGGGCATCCGGTTGGTTGAAAAGGTGGCGGAAAATCCAGGGATTCTCATAACCGGTGAGGTGCCAGGTATTGCCGGTGTTGAATGATTGCACCTGCGGTGTTTGGTCAACAGATCCGACTTTTTGCCATTTGCCGCTGCGGCGTGCCCACAGTTCATAGGCCAGCGGTGTGCTTTTATCGTTATCGGCCATGGAGGCGTAGAGCACAGCACTTTGAATGGTCTGGGGAGCGCTCCACTCCAGGGTCAGCTCAAGCGGCAGCTTTTCATCGAAAGCCAGGAAACCGACTTTTTCGGGTTGATTGAGAAAATCGAACTCCAGCCGACCGTTGGTCAGGCGGGCGATGCTCTGCCTGCCTTTGGCATCATCCACCGTGATAGCGGCCTGGGCAGCAATATTACGCCCTTGCGCAGGGACATTCAACTCGAAAGCAGCTTCGCGAGGAAGGTGCAGATAGAGTGGCGTTCGTCCTACCTTGAGACTCTCCGTGAGCGGTAACTGATTGCCCCAGCAATCGAAGACACGGGTGCCTTGCGGCAGACCGGCTTTCACTTCGATGGCATCGAGCGCACCGTTGTTTTGCAGAATAACCACATCGCGCTCGGCATCGCGATAGAGGTTGGCCGTTATGAGTTGCGCACCGTGGGCGTCGAAATCGAGAGCGCGCACGAACTTCGCCTCCCCCAGCAAATACCTGCGAATGCGCAGCATGGCGGCAGCGGGCAGCAGCTCACGGTCATTATTTACGATGTAGGCACTGTAGTCGCGATAGCTGCTCTGGTTGACGTAGTAATAGAAGTACTTTGAATCGTCGATGCCAAATTGATCGAGGACGAGTTTTTCCAGCAATATCTGGTTGGCTTGCCATTGGGGCCGGACAAAGAGGCCGGTGTAATCGCCCAGGAAACCGTGTTCGGTCTGGTAGAGTGGTTTTTTGTCGCAGTTATATTTTTTTAATAAATCCTGAATCTGACGGAACTTCCACTTCCAGTGCGAGGCGTCCATCGAGTTGTGTCTCTCGTAGGTATGCAATGAAACCACATCAATCAATTCGCCGCCCCCGGCTGCGAAAAACGCTTCGAGCCACCTCAAGTCGGTCCCGCACTGCACCGGGCCCATGATGCGGGCACGGGGATTGGCCTTTTTAATGGCGTCGCGGCAAGGATGCAGCAACTCTACATACTCGCGGGCGCTCATGTTCAGATTGGGTTCGTTCAACAGTTCGATGAGCGGCTCTTCGTCGCCGAAGGATTTGAGCTTTTCGACGACGGCGCGGGCGTTTTCAGGTGTGCAATCCTTCTTATTGATGAGTAGTGTGAAATACGGCATGCCGATTTTACGGGCATTGCGAATATCGGCTTCAAACTCGTCGATCTGGCTGGGGTAATGCAGCGAGTAACGATGCAGGCGTGTTCCCACCAGGCGCGGGGTGTGCAGGTCGTCCCAACCGGTATGTTCTTGTTGGGGAATGGGAACGCTTGCATCGGTTACGGAGCGTGTGATGTAGTGCACGCGAGAGAGTAGTGGTTTTTTGAGTTCGGTATTGTCACCGGCAAAAAGCGAGGCTTCGATTTGATACCAACCTAACTGCGGCAGGGCAAAAACCGGCAAGTCGATGGTGATGGCGCTTCCGTCTTTAAAAGCCGGAGTCGAGGTCTGGTTCGCTACGGTTTTTCCGTTGAAATCGCGCACCTTCAGAATAAGTTTGGCACTGCGGAGTTTGCGATTACCGGCAGCAAACTCGGTTTGCAGGTGAATTTGAGGTGCGGTGAATACCTTGTAAGGAGCTTTACTCTTGAGTTGGAAGTCGAGACCGAAGGCACGAGTATCGAGCGTTGCGACATTGGGCGCGTCTGGTGTCACCCATGCCAGCGGCAGGGCGGTGATGCGGTTGAAGCTGCGGTCGAGAACGAAAGCGAAGCCGTTTTGCACGACCAGGTTCCTGAGGCTGGCAAAATTGCCGATCCAGTTGGTTTGTTTGCCCTGGCGCTGCCAGAAGCGGGAGGCGATGCCGGTGGCGGCGTCGATTTTAAACAAGGTGCCGTAATCGCCCAAAGTCCAGTAGACATTGCCTTGCTCGTCTACATCGAAATGATGCCCGATATGGTCGGCGGTGAGGTTGGTTTTTGGTGGTGCTTCCCCACCACCGCCTATCTTTTCAATTAACTTACCGTTTTTGTCGAAACGCCACACCAAATGTTCTTCATTGGCATAAACATAAAAATCGCCGTTGGAGCGCACCCGCAGCCGCGAGAAATAGCCGCGATTAGGGAAGGCCGAAAGCGTGATATTGCTTACCTTTTGGCCTTCGATTCGGGTGATGCCCTGCTGCTCGTGGCCCAGCACGAAAAGAACGTTATTGCGGAAAGCAATGGCGGCGGGGGTGAGTTCGGCATTGATTTTTTCTGCCTGGCTGCCATTCAGTTTCCAGATGCCGCGGGCGCGTGCCCGTGCCAGGTAAACGGTCTCCCCGGGTCCGGAGGCAAGCAGGTTCGGCATCGAGCCTGCGGTCAGCGTTGCGGGCAAGGGCAGGGAGGGGAACTCTTGTCCATCAATGGTAAAACGATGCACGGCTGCCTTTGGGCCATGATTCAACGCCAACAAAACACCCTCTTCCGTGACGGCAAGCGTCTGGGGATCGGAAAGTTTGCCCTCCCCGATTTTTCGTGCCGCTTGGCTCTTTTCCGGTTGGGAAGAGTCTTTTTTTGCGGTATCGGTAGTTGATGTAGCCGGGGCGAGTTTGAGGTCTTGCGCCCAGTAGCCCAACCCAATCAGAGTGCTTAACAGCAGTAATTGAGGGCAAAACCGGCGCAGGGTGTCTTGCATGGAGCGTTAAAAGGTGTGGCGACGAATGATAACGGCTTATTTTACGGCGAGGTAGACGATGGTGAGGTCGTCGCTCTGCGGGGCGGTGCCCACATGCTCGGCTACGGCATATTCCATGCGTTTTAAATCTTCCGGATCGCTGGGTGAACATTCCGGTGCGCAAGGCGAAACCAGAGTCACGGCTGGTGCCCCGTTCTCTGCTGCTACCACTACCGGTGCCGGGGTGCCGACGGGCGCAGACATCACTTCCATAATACGGTCCATACCGAACTCTTCACCATCGTGATTCATGGCTTCGGTCAGGCCGTCTGTGAACAGGAGAAGGCGATCGCCGGGTTGCAAATCGATGGTTTGCACTTCGATAAAGCCGTTGAAGTCGGGTGAATCGATCACGCCCAGGGCAAAGCCCTGAGGACTGAGCAACTCAATGTTGCCATCGCCATGAGCCAGTAAGAGTGGCTCGTGCCCGGCACGCGCCCAGGAGAAACGACACGTGGAGATTTCCAGAATGCCGTAGATGCAGGTGATGAACATATCGCTGCGCAAGTCTTGCGAGATGAATTCATTGACACCCGAAAGCACCGAACACACGTCGGGATTACCGCGCGCCTGGGTGCGGAACGCACTGCGAATCATGGCGGCGATGAGAGCGGCATGCACGCCCTTGCCCGAAACGTCGGCCACCACGATGCCCAGATGATCTTCATCGACCCAGAAAAAGTCGTAATAGTCGCCACCCACTTCGGTGGCCGCAGTGCCGCGCGCACCGATTTCAAAACCAGGCACCACCGGGCATTTATCGGGTAGCAAGCGCTGCTGGATGTCGCGTGCGATCTGCAAGTCGCGGCGCAAACGTTCCTGGGCCGCCACTTCACCGGTGAGAATAGCGTTGTTGATGAACAGCGCGCCCTGGTCGGCCAGTGCCTGCAGGAGTGAGCGGTCTTCGTTGTTGAACGAGCCGCGGCCCTTGTTGAGTACGGCCATGACGCCCAGAGGCTCGTCGCGAATACGCAGCGGAACCACCAGCATCGAGCGATTGCGCATGTAGTCGGTGGTCGAGCCCAGCATGATGCCTTCGCGCTGCACGTCGTCCACAATCTGCGCTTTGGCATTGGCTGCCACTTCGCCGATGATGCCTTCACCCAGGGCAAACGATTGGTGCTTCATCTCCTCTTCCAAATCGTCGGTGCGGTGCGCCGAGCGGGCAGCCGGGGTATCAACATACATCGGTGGGAAGAAGTTGGAAACGATGCTGGGTTCGAGTAGATGGCGCTCGGGGGAATAGAGGTAGATAGCCCCAGCTTGTGCTTCGGTGGTTTCGAGCGACGAATCGAGGATGATTTTTAAAACGTTATCGACTGCGACATCGGCGGTAAAGGCCGAACCGACGCGCTGCAAAAACGAAACGATCACCTGGCGTTCGCGGCCCAGGCGATGGCGTGAGCCTTCGACGGCTTCATATTCGTTAAGCACGCCGCGTCCGATGGTGGCGACGATCACGATGTAGGCACCCACGTGGGCGATGGGAGCCAGGGCCGGTGCGACCAGCCATTCGCTGGCTAGAATGCCGCCCACCCACAGCCCGATGGCCATGGCGATGAGGGTGGGGTCGAAGTTGAGCAAGCCGGTTTCAATCACCCGATCGCGGCGGCGCAGCAGCCAGTAGATCGCCCCCACGGCAACTATAATACGAATGAGGGAGGAGATGAAATGCACTGGCGCGACGGCGTTTTCGCCCAGGCGTCCCGTCATGACCAGTGCCAGGAGGATGGTCCAGCCGCACAGAAAGCTGACGGCGATGGTATCGGTGAGTGAAATCCGGTCTTTCTCGGGGCGGTATAAAAAGGCCAGGGCCAGCAGGGTAATTCCCAACATTCCCAGGCAGGAAATCCAAATTTGCAAGTCGGAAGCAAAGGCCGTGGCCGGAGTGGAGGCGACCTTCTCCCACCAGTTACTGCCCCACCAACTGACCCAGGCATTCCAGTCGCCAGGACGCGAGACCGAAGAAAATTGTAGCGCAACTAAGAATTCACGCAGGAAAAGAATGAAAAATGCAACGACGAGACGGGTAAATTGGGCACGCCGTCGTCTTGCGGCAGCGAAATAATTGAAGCCGGGGCGTTCTTCGGCGAAGAAGAGGTAGAGGAACTCGCGGCGTCGCGCGGCGCTCCAATCGAAATACGCCAATAGCAAACCAGACGCTACCAACAATAAGTTGAGAACGCCTAGCGCCATCGCTAGATAAGATACCTGGCTCATACTGTCACAACCGACGAACTGTGTGGCCGGAAGTTGTGAAAAATGTGTGTGAATTACCGAGACGCCCGGCTACATCCTTAACATAAATATTGTAGGGATATGGGAGTCACATTGACCCATTATAGCACGCTCTGGAGTTGCCGTCGCCATCATTTTTAAGGTGCGGCGAAACATTTTGGAAACAATTCGTATTTTCCGCGTAAAATGAGATAAAAATCGGGCGTAATGTCTACGCCCGATTTGGGAGGAGGTGGCTATTTAGACTTTCTTGCCAGCATTTTGTAGCACGGTTTTTTCAGCGCCGATTAGTGTCCATCCATCGAACGTTGCTGCGGCGGGGTGATTTTATCGACCGGGCCGATGTTAGGGTAGCGCGGGCACTCTTTCAAGCGCCTGGTTTCGCCATCCCAGGTAGCATTGACATCGTCACGATGGAACTGAACGGCATAGGCCACGCGTGGCTCCTGTGTCTGGTTAACGCCACTGCCGTGGAGCGTG
>DAITOV010000015.1:0-29124 GCA_036833945.1 Abditibacteriia bacterium | reverse complement strand
ATCACCAGGAGCCCCGGCCGGTGGTCGAGCAAGGCGCGATGACGCAATACGCCGGAGGCCAGTTCACGCACCAACGGCCGGGTTTCAGGGGGGCAGGCAGGCAAGCGAGCCGCCAGCGACTGCGGCAGCAGCACGTCTTTGGTTTCCAGCTCAATCAGAATTTGAAGCGCGGTATGGCGCGCGCGAGTTTTAGGATGCATTGGTTTTGAAAAAGGTTCACAAGTCTGAACCGGCAGAAGCAACACATGCCCGCGCCGACAGACCGCACATTCAGTTATACACTTACCAGGCGTCCGCCGCATTCTGCGAGCATCGGCCTTTTATCGTCATGCAAGCCTCACCGTCTCTTATGCAGGAGAATTTCGATGCCCTTGCTCCTGGAAGCACGCTGCAAAACGGCGCGTTAGCCATCACACGCATCCTTGCCGTCTCCCATTTCGCCATCACCTATGTGGCCCGCGACGAGACATTGCAACGCGAAGTCGCCGTCAAGGAATTTTTTCCGTTTGGCTCTCGCCGCGCTCCTACGGGAGAAGTCGTTGCACCGCCACTCTCAACGCCGGAAGAATTTAACACGGCTCGCGCGCAGTTTCTCGAAGAAGCACGCGTTCTGGCACAGTTCCACCACCCTGGCGTGGTGGGTGTACACAGTTTTTTCCAGGCTGCCAACACCGCTTATATGGTGATGGAGTTATTACACGGTGCAACACTGCGCGAATTGCTGGAAACCAAGGGGCGGTTCAATGAAATCCAGGTCTTGGCCTTAGCCAATAAAATCGGCGTGGCTCTCCAGGCAGTACACGATGCCGGGCTACTGCACCGCGATCTCAAGCCAGATAACATTTTCGCCTGCGATGACGGCCGTTTGGTGCTCCTCGACTTTGGCCTGAGCACACGGCTGGAAGTCGATGCCTATGGAACCCGCCGCCTCGACTCACTCATACGCTTCGGCACGCCCGGCTATGCCCCGCCCGAACAATATACCCAGGGAGCGACTCAAAATGCCGCTTCCGACGTCTACTCACTGGCAGCCACGCTCTACCACTTGCTGACCGGCACCGCTCCACCCACCGCCACCGACCGCGCTTTTGGCGTGCCGCTGGAACCGCCCTCAAGGCTGGTTGCCGGAATTAGCCCGGCGACCGGGCATACGCTACTACGCGCCCTGCGACTTGAGGCCGGGCAACGCCCACACGATGTCACTGATTTTTTAGAACGCCTGAATACCGGAGCACAATTATTCACAACGCGCGCCACGTTCTTAGCCGTCCTTCAAGCCCGCAACCGGCAACTTCAATTCGCGCAAGAACAACAGCGCCTGGCAGCCACTCCGGCTGCTTCACCATCCAACACGTCGCAACAAGCACCTCCTGCGGAAGAATCGGGATGCTTACCGCTTTTCTTCGGTGCCTACATCGCATTTTGGCTGGTCGCCATCGTCATCTGCATGGCCTGGTTTGCCATTATGTTCTTCTCCGTCCGATGGTGACAGTCATTGCCGATTGCCCGATACTTACCCGAAATTTGTCTTCCTCAATTTCCCTATGCCCGAACCAATTGCATATCTTAAAGGCGAATTCATCCCGGCAGACCAGGCCACCCTGCCCATTTACGATCTCGGCGTGGTGATGGGCGCTACGTTCACGGAGATGACACGCACCTTCGGGCATCAGTTGTTTCGTGCCGAAGAGCACATCACGCGGCTCTTCGCCTCACTCAAATACGGCGGCATTACCCTGCCGCTGACGCCGGGCGAACTGCTTGATATCACCACCCAGGTCGTCGCCCATAATACGCAACTGCTGCGTCCCAACGAAGATTTAGCTGTAGTGCAGTTCGTGACACCGGGCGAAAACCTGATGTATGCAGGAACCGGCGGTATGCACTTGCAGCCAACGTTGTGTATCCATACCTTTCCCCTGCCCTTTCCTAAATGGCGCACGCTGTTTCAGGACGGCGCACACTGCGTTACGCCCCCGACCCGGCACATTCCGCCACAGTGCATCGATCCCAGAACCAAGCACCGCAGCCGCCTGCACTGGTGGCTGGCCGAGCGGCAAGCTCAAAAAACCGATCCGCACGCGCTTTCATTACTGCTTGACTTCGACGGTAATATCACCGAATGCGCGGGAGCCAATTTCTTAATCGTGAAAGATCGCACTGTATTTTCACCGCACCATAGCCAAATTTTAGGCGGTATCAGTTTGCAAACGGTGCAAGTGTTGAGTCAAGAATTAGGCTTGGGCTGGGAAGAAACCGACCTGCAGCCCTACGACGTGCTCAATGCCGACGAGGCCTGGCTTACGACTACCCCCTACTGCATGGCACCTTGCACACGTCTTAACGGCGCGGCCATCGGCCACGGCAGAATAGGACCGGTGTTTGAAGAGGTATTGGGAGCCTGGAGCAATTTAGTTGGAGTCGATATTCGCAAGCAGATCATGCACGCCCAGTAGGAATTAATCCCCTCACTCTTCCACGTTCATAGCACGCAAAGCCTTCGGCACCGCAAACTTCGTCGCGGATTTGCGCAATGTTTTAAATTAGCCACAGATTGACACAGATTACACAGATTGGAAGCACCGAGTCATTCCAACGCTTCATCTCGCCATCAGTTGGTGGAGAAAGTCTGCTTATTGCGAATTCAACCCTCATCTGTGTAATCTGTGTCAATCTGTGGCTAAAGAAAAAAGAGAGCGCATAAAAATGCGCCCTCTTTCTTAGTTTCTTATTGACTGGTTAGCGGAGTTCCGTCCAGCTACCCGGTTGCTTGATCATATCGCGGGTGAAGTAGTCGCCGAACGAGAAGATGAAGAGCAGCGACAGCCAGACGACCGCAGAGACGGCAAAGGCCTGGGTCAAGCGGCTGGAGTATTTCACGTGCATGAAATAAAGCACGATGACCGCTGCCTTGGCCACTGCAATGATGAGCGCGACGACAATGTTGGCCGGTGGCCAGCCCGTTATTTTCGAGAGATCGAAAAAGGCAACGCCTACCGTGGCGATGAAGAGCAGCACCAAGATGCTGAAAACACGGTAGTAAACGTATGGCTCGATGATGTGATGGGTTTCAACGACTTCGGTATCGTGATTGTGGTTATGAGTACTCATGATAAGGTTACGGTTTCTGCGCACTGACAGTAAACCGATAAAAGATGAAACTATTTTATCACGCCGCCAGTAAACGGCAATTCACATTCTGCAACTTTCTTCTAATAGTTTTGATGAAAATTCCATATGCACCACGACTAAGCCGGTCATTTTCACGATCGGCACGGTAAAATATCCACCATGAACATCCCTTCCGGCACCTTTCCCGACTCCCCAAAGGTCACTCAAAATATTAAAAGCCAGCCTGTCATAGCCCCTACCGCTTTTATCGCCACCGGTGCCATCGTCGTAGGAAACGTCACCCTGGGAGAAGAAGCCAGCGTCTGGTTCAACACCACCCTGCGCGGCGATATCAACAGTATTCAAGTCGGTGCCCACTCCAACGTGCAAGATGGGGCCGTGGTTCACGTCGCCGATTTACACGAAGCCATCATCGGGCAATGGGTCACTGTCGGCCATAACGCCATCGTCCACGCCTGCACCGTCGAAGACGAGGTGCTCATCGGCATGGGAGCGATCATTCTCGATGGTGCGCGCATCGGTGCCCGCTCCATCGTCGGAGCCGGAGCGCTGGTGACAGGCAATACCGTAATTCCACCGGGTTCCTTGGTACTGGGTTCACCGGCGAAAGTTGCGCGTGCTTTGACTGAAAGCGAACAAAACGCCATTAAAAGCTGGGCGGAGCGGTATGTGGCGTTATCGCGGATATACCAGGCAGAAGCAGAGGTAGAGTAAATCGTGCCTACGTAGGTATGGGGCCGACTATCGAGATACCCCTCCTGTCACCCTACCCACCCCACGCTCCGTGGAATTTTTATTTACGGCTTTTGGTCGTAGTTTTTTCAGTAGCTGCTCGCTTCACCGGCTTGGCGACGATTTCAGCCCGCAGCCCTAAATCCTCAGGCTGCACGACATCGCCACGACACAAAATCGCTGCGCGCTCGATCGCGTTAATCAACTCACGGATATTGCCCGGCCACGAATACTCGTTCAGCGCTTTTTCCGCTTCCTTGGAAAAACCACTGATGGGCTTACGGAACTTCTGGGCATAGCTTTGCAGATAGTGCGACGCTAACGGCAACACTTCTTCGGAGCGCTCGCGCAAAGGCGGCAGATGGAGGACGATGACCTGTAAGCGATAATACAAATCTTCGCGGAACTCGCCGCTTTCGATGTTGCTTTGCAGGTTCTGGTTGGTAGCAGCCACGATACGTACGTCTACCTTCACGCCGGTGTTGGCACCGACACGGCGCACTTCCTGGTCTTGCAGAACGCGCAGCAATTTCACCTGCGTCGCGGGCGACATTTCGCCGATTTCATCGAGAAACAGGGTACCGCCATCGGCCTCTTCAAACAGCCCCTTCTTGTTCTGGTGAGCGCCGGTAAACGCGCCTTTCATGTGTCCGAAAAGTTCGCTTTCCAATAGATTTTCGGGCAATGCGCCGCAGTTGATGGGAATAAACGCTTCGTTTTTGCGATTCGAATTCTGGTGGATGGCACGAGCGATCAGCTCTTTACCGGTGCCCGATTCGCCCTGAATGAGCACGGCGGCATCAGTCGGGGCGACCCGTTCGACCATATCGAGAATTTCGTGCATGGCCGGAGAAGAGGCCACGATATTCCCGGCATCGAAACGGCCTTTGGCCTCGACCTGTGTGCGCAGGCGCGCCACTTCCGACTTCAGTTTCTGGCGTTCGGTGGCGCGCTCGACGGCCAGCAACAGCTCTTCGCTGTCGATCGGCTTGGTGAGGTAATCGATAGCCCCGGCCTTCATCGCCTCGACGGCGCTTTCCACACTGCCATATCCGGTCAGCACGATCACTTCGGTCTCGGGATTATTGTTTTTAGCCGCGCGCAACACGTCCAACCCACTCACTTCATCGAGATGAAGATCGGTCAACACCAAATCGAAGTGATGGTTCTCAATTTTTTCCAGGGCCGCCGCACCCGTTCCCGCCTGAGCCAACGTATGCTTGGCTTGCTTGAGCAACATGGTCAGCGTCAACCGCATCGAGCTTTCGTCGTCTACCAGAAGAATGTGAGCCATAGTTTAAAATCGTAAAGGAATATCAATTAATTCTACAATACGGCATTCGCATACAACACGCCTCCATAGCATGAGGCGCACACTGCAATGCCGAATAATTTAAGAAGCCAGGGGAAGAGAGAAACAGATATGGGCACCATTCTGCCGGGGTTTTTCAGATGAAGAGGGGTTTTGTTCTTCCGATATTCCCAGCCAGATACGCCCGCCATTAAGCTCGATGATATTTTTGGCAAGCGGAAGCCCCAAACCCAAATGCTGGGCTTTCGCAGAAAAAAACAATTGAAACGCCCGGCTACGGCTTTCACCGAGGAAACCCGCGCCGTTATCGCCTATGCACACCACGGCTTCACCTTTATTCTCGCCAGAAGGCATTGTCAGCAGCAGGTTCCCTCCGCCCGGCATAGCCTCGGCGGCATTGGCCATTAAATGCTGCAGCGCCTGGCGAATTTGGCTTTCATCGGCTCGCACAAAAATTTGCTCCGGCAAACGGTCATCGATCTCGATGTCATTTCCCAGAAGCCCCTGCCTCTGCAATTCACTGACAACCCCGCGAATGGCGGCTGTTAAGTCGAGGACGGATGTTTGTGGCGGAGGCAGCTTAATATACTCAGCAAAGCGGGTCAGGATGTGATTGAGCCGGAGCGACTCTTTTTTCACCACATCCAACAGCATTTGGTTTTCCTCGCCGGTCAGCATCGTATCCGGCTGCATGGAATCTTGTAAGAGCGTCGCCGCCGTAACAATGGAAGAGAGCGGATTACGCAACTCGTGCAGCAAACCGCGCAACATGATTTCCAACTCCGGATGATGCGGATCGAATGGCGGATAGCCATCAGGCGGCCCTGTTTTTTGTTCTTGGGATAAAATCGTCATTCACCTACTTTCTATTCACAACATTAATCGTAACGGCGGCGTTGCGCCGCAGGCGGCACTTTGAGCGCTTCGCGATATTTGGTCACGGTGCGGCGCGCGATTTCAATACCTTTCTTTGCCAATTCCCGGCTGATCTGCTCGTCGGAATAAGGATGGCGCGAATCTTCCTGAGCCAATAAATCCTTAATCACTTCCTTCACGCTCAAACTGGCATCGAAAAAGATTTCGCAAGGAACGACATCGCCTGAAGGAATCAGAGCGAATTTTCCCGATACCGCCCGGCCGACCGTACTCTCATGCAGCCCTAACTTGTGCGCCACGCTCAATCGCGTCAGCGGTTTCAATTCATGCAAGCCGCGTTCCAAAAACTCACCCTGCTCGGCGGCTACCGCCTCGACGATGAGCTTCAAGGTTTTGCGGCGTTGGTTCAGGTTGTCGATAAATTCCCGGGCACGAGTGAGATACTGCTGCACATGTTCGCGATCTTTCGAGGAATAACCAGTGGGATCTTTACGCATGGCGTCCCAGAGCTGGCGGTAAACACCATTAACGCGCAGCCCCAGGCTGCGTGATTCCTGCACCACGACTTCGTAAATCTGATTGCCGTTTTCCGCCCTCACTTCGAGTTTTCTGATCTCCACGTCAGGGCGCACACGGCCCTGCTGGCTGCCACCCTGCGATTGCCAGGACGGCCGATACTGCCCGCCTGGATAGGGAGTGAGCCGGATACGAATAAAATCCGCCACGTTCTGAATCTCCAGAACCGAACGGCGCATCTTACGCGCGATGTCCTCATAGGAATGCCGCGCCATCGGCTCCCAATATTTATCGACGATTTTCAACGCTAACCGCGCAATGGCCTTGTCTTCCTCGCTTTCGTTGTCACGCGACTCGAAATTTGCGAGTTGCAAACGCAGGCATTCGCGGAGATCGCGCGCGCCCACCCCCACCGGGTCGAGTTGCTGCACCTCGCGCAGCACTTCTTCCAGGAGTGACAATTCGACATCCAACCCTTCAGCCAGGGTTTCGAGATCGTTGTCGATATAGCCATCGTCGTTGATACAACCAATGAGCGTCAGGCCCAATTGATAATTATCGGGAGTGCTTTGCAGCCGCCAGGCCCAACGCAGATGCTCACCGAGCGTTTCGGGAGCAGCGATGCGCGCCATCACGTCATCGGTTTCAGGATCGCCAAATTGCTGGGCTTTTTCCGTGGGAGTCGCTTCGATCGACAGATCGACTTCTTTTTCGTTAACCGGTTCTTTTTCATCGTCTTCTTTGGTGAGGCGGTAGCCGCAATCGCGGCAAACGGCAGTGAGCATCGTAGCCCCGCAGGCAGGGCATTCGCGTTCCGCGCTCACTTCCAGAGCCGGGTTATCCTGCAATTCGACTTCAATCGCCTGGTTCAGTTCAACGCCGGGTTGTTGGAGCAACTCATAAAACGCAATCATTTTAGGATTGAGCGTTTGCTCCATGTTACTGCTCATACCGATGGAAAGTGCCATAATCGTCTATCGTTATTCTGTAAAAAAATATAAATTGGGGCCGGACAACTTCTTCCTCTTGTGCGACTCGTGTGCCAACACCCACTCAAGGGCAGTTATTACGGTTTTACACTTTTGCCGCGAGTGCCAAACTGTCATAATCAACAAAGGTTTTTAACGTGGAATTTCCTATGTCTACTCCCATCTTTATCGACGAACCGCTTATCATTCCGGTCACCCCGGGTGAAGTTTTAGTGCGCATCTCCCAAGTACTCGGCGCTCTGGCAGCAGGCAACGCCCCGCTGGCGGCGCAGCTTCAGGCCGTGCGACAGGAATTACTTACCTCTCTGGAAACTGGCGATGCGTCCGCAACGGCAACCGCGTTGCAAACCGCGCAGGAACTGTTGCGGGAAATTTATAACACGACAAAAGAAGATATTCCGGCGCTGGCCGCTCTGGGTTTTCCGTCACCCGCACAAGTCGAAGACGAAATGTGGGTCGGCACGGTCGATATTCAAAAAATCAGCGTGACCCATACGATCGTGGGCAGTCAGGTGCATACCTCCCTGTCCTTCCCGCGCGCCGCCAATGCTAAATCTTACTGGCTCCACGAGGTGCGCTATTTCGCCGCCAACCCCGAAGAACGCGTGGAAGACCCAATCCTGCAAAGACACAGCCCTCTCTTCGAGCGAGTGCGCTTCATTCCGGGCAAAAGAATTCTCCGCATCAGGTCACGCAACTTCAGCACAGATGCGATCACGGAAGAATTCACAATTGAAGTTCCGCATCCCGAGTCAGCGAAATAAGCTTAACGCGGTTCTCGTTAGGTGTGAACTCTGTTTGGACAGGTAGTACTTGAGATGAAGAGTCCCGATCGTAACAGGCGGGCGTTGGCTTAGTAGCTTGTCATCCTCGCGCACGCGGGGATCCAGTACACGGCTTTTTGTTTGAAGGTTGGGCTATAGAGCTTGTGCTTGTGCCTCTCTACCCGGAGAACTGTCACTTCTGGATCCCCGCGTGCGCGAGGATGACAGAGTAAGAAGAATATCAATAGCGAGAAAAGATGACGTTACAAGGCCCATGCCTAACGAGAACCGCTCTAAGCTGATGAAACCGGCCAGTAAAAGCTATCGGGGGTGGGGCGGGCACCGAAAATAGCCTGCCCTACTCGGACAACCGTGGCACCTTCTTCGATAGCGGCCTCGAAATCTCCCGACATCCCCATCGACAATTGCGATAGCTCAATGCCATCGGGGGCATCTTGCGCCAGCCGATCGCGCAGTTCACGGAGTAATTGGAAACAGCCGCGCACCCTGCTGCTATCGGCAGAGAGTGCCGCAAGCGTCATCAATCCACGCACACGCAGGCTGGAATATACGGGCATTTCCTGGATAAAAGGGAGTGCCTGTTCGGGAGCCAGGCCATATTTGCTGGCTTCTCCCGAAGTGTTGATCTGCACGAAAACCTCAAGCGCCCTGCCTTCGCGCTGCAACCGCCGGTCTAACTCGGCGGCCACATGCAAACTATCCAATGCCTGGAATTCATTGGCAAAACGGGCTACATATTTGGCTTTATTCGTTTGCAAATGCCCAATAACCGACCACTGTAAACCATCGAGATCGGCTAACATCTGCCATTTGCGCATGGCTTCCTGAACTTTATTCTCGCCCAGATAGCGGCACCTTGCCGCATAGGCCAACCGAAGATGATCTTCGTCTATGGTTTTGCTGACCGGTAAAAGCCGGACCTCAGCGGGTAAACGCCCCGCGCGTTGACAGGCTTGCTCAATGCGCCCCTGCACCGCCTGGAGGTTACGGGCAATGTCTTCCTGAGTCGCAGCCCGCGGATAGCCTTGCGGCTTCACTTGTTCATCCATCTCCAACAGGTTTATTTACTCAGCTTTATCCGTAATTACCGGTGCCGCTTCCTTATAGGGATTGAACATCCCTCCACTGCTGGCCGGCGCGGGTGCGGTTTGCGGCTGGGTCGGAGTTTGGGTTCCATTGGCACTTGCCGGGTTACCCGCTGGCGAAGCAACCGGAGCGCCGGGCTGCACGGGCACGACCGGGGCCGGAGCAACTGTAGTGGTGGTCGTGACTGTGGCGGGTGCAGGTGCGGGCGCCGGGGCCACGGCGGGAGCACCCGTTACAGGAACATTGGCAGTAGCCTGGGCAGGCGGTGCCGCGCCGGGAGCAGGAGTGACATTCACCGTAGTCGTAGTTTGCGTGCCCGGAGCAGCACTACCGGCTGGGGCTGCGGCGGGCGGTGCAACATTAGCCGCCGGAGTAGCGATCGGTGTCGCCGTAGGGGCTGGCGTCGCCGCTGGAGCCGCCGCCGACTTCTTCACCGATGCCGCCGGAGCAGTGACTTCGCCTTCTTCAGGCGCACCTCCCGAAAAAGATAACCATAATCCACCAGCCACCAAAACAACAGCACCCACAGCCAGCCCAATACGGGCTTTGGGCGATTCGGGTAGTTTCAAGTTAGACATCAAAAAGCCCCCAACAATATTGTGCAAACACAAAAATACTAACCGGTACAGCCACCGATTTCCACTTACCAACCATCGAAATTTTAAAATCGCCATCGAAAGCGCAAAAAAAATCGAAAAATTTCTCTTGACAGAAATTACCGCCTCATGGCATAATCTCAGCAGACGGAATTCACTGATTCGAGTGAATTCAAAAAAGAGAGCCATGACGAACGCAAGCGAAAGCAAAGGCGATACAACTCACATGAAAACCTTATCGTTGGGTGAATACGGGAAGTTGCTGGCAATGCGCCCCCAGGGCAAGCGCGTTCAGGAGTCGCTCGATGCGCAGATGCGCAGTCTGCCTGCGGGCGGAGTGCTCGTGGTCGATTTCGACAATGTCGAGATGATGGACTACTCTTTCGCCGACGAAGCGCTGGGCACACTCTATTCGCGCCTGGCCGCCAAAGAGTATCCCGATCGCTATCTGGTTCTGGTGACCGATGAGAGCGAAATCACCCAGGCGCTGCTGGAAAATGTCGAAGTCGCGCTCAACCAGCGTGAAGTCGCCGCCCTGGTGGTGCCGCGCGAAGTTTTTTCAGGCCAACAAACCGAAGACAAGCCACAATGGCGCATCATCGGCCAGTTGCCCGAACATTTAGTGGAAACGCTCTCGGCCGTCATCGATAAAAAAGAAGTCACCGTGCGCGATCTGGTGGAGGCGTTGGGTCTCGATTCCGTCACCGCCTGCAATAACCGCATCGCGCGCCTGCATCAATTGCGCCTGGTGCGCCGTAAAGCGACCATCGTGCCCGAAGGTGGCCGTCAATACTGCTATTCCAGCGTGTTAGCCGCCGCTAAAAAATAAATGAAGCCTTTTTGCGAGGCTATTTTTACGAGGTAAGATCATGCAAAACCTGCAATACCAGCCTATCGAGAACACCGTTGAAGCTCCCACAACCCTGGCTGCTCCTCTTCTGGCAGCAGTTCCGGCAGTCTGTGAAATTCCATCCGAACCCACGGTAGAGGAAGAAAATCTCTGGGACGTGTGGCCCTACTGCTGGGCGACTGCCGCCTGGGATTTGACGCAGGATCGTTTTCACTCATTTCACGAAAAACTATCCGAATGGCGTTTGGCGCGAGCCAACCAGCGTGAACGAGACAGTTTCCAGGCCGAATTCTGGCAGTCGTGGAATAGCAGCGCCGAAGGCGAAGACCGTGAATTGCGCCTGATTTAAAACCAGTTTTACGATTGGACGTGGCGTGATGGGCAGGAGACGCGATGGGGGCACATCTTAATAATTCGTAAAGTAAGTTTTTACGTGTTCCTGTGTATGAACCTCGCGCTCTGTCATTCCGAGGCACGAGGAATCTGGTAACAATGAACTAAAACATTTACCCCTGTCATATAAGGTTTAGGGAGGTGGAATGAGATTCTTCGCTGGCTCAGAATGACAGATTGCAAGGCCGAGTCTTCGAACCGATATTCCCAACACCGAAAGAGTAAAAAATTATTTTACACACATCTTAATCCCACGAATTAATACCCTCACTCTCCTGTATTCATAGCACGCAAAGCCTTCGGCTACGCTCACTTCGTCGCAAGTTTGCGCAACGTTTTATGAACCACAGATTGAAGTTTGAATTTGCAGGTAAGTCGACAATCTGTCCCAACCAACGGCAACGCCACCCGGTTGCCTTGCTTCTGCATTCATCATTCCACCTTCTGAATTAATTCCCCCCACCACGCGAGGAGGTTAATTTTCAGAATTGGTATAACCCTGCTGCAAATGTAAAGCTGTGTAAAAGTCGAACAATGTGCAGGGAAGACGCTGGATTTTCCGCTAAACTGAAAGCGTGTCTAACCCCGGTGTGCCCAGCTCTTCTCAGGTGCCCTCCCCCACTTCCGCGCCCGGCGCCGGAACAGCGTTAGGCCGTGTCGGTTTTTTGCAACACCGCACCGGCGACCGCATCAAAGACCGCTACGAAGTGCTCCAGCACCTGGGCGGGGGCAATTTCGGTTCGGTATACCGGGTGCGCGATACCGCCGTCGGCAACATCCTGGCGTGCAAGGAGATGCACGTCCTCGACGACCCCAACACCAGCATCGACGAACGTGGCCAGGCGCTCGACCTCTTCAAGCGCGAAGCACTCAACCTCGCAACCCTGCGCCACCCCAATATCCCGTCTGCCTATTTCGAACAGGAAGACGGCCACTGGCGAATATGTCCTCGTTGCGGCTTCGATTTTCCCGCAGCACCGGTATGCCCCGACCACGGCGCCACGCTGATGACTGTCAACCAGCGCTATTACCTGATGATGGACTTCGTGGACGGCCCCACCCTCGAAGAGCTGGCAGTGCGGGTGGGCAAACCTCTGGAAGAAAAACAGAGCCTGGCCTGGATGGAGCAAATCGGTTCGGCGCTCAAAAGCCTGCACCGCGTGGGTATCGTGCATCGCGATATCAAGCCCGATAACATCAAAATTCGCTCCGACAACAAAACCGCCATGCTGCTCGACTTCGGCCTCACCAAGAAGGTTGAGGAAGCGGGCGGCTACGGCACCGTTTCCATCAGCGGCACGACCCGTTTCGGCACCCTGGGCTATGCGCCCGAAAATCCGCGCGAACGTGAAAATCCCGAGCGTCGCTCCGATATCTACGCCCTGGGCATGACGCTCTATCGGCTGCTTTCTTGCCGCGACCCGCAAGACCCGATACAGCTCAAGGAAATGCGCGACTACTCGCCGCGCCATTTCAACAGCAAAATCTCGCCTGCTACCGAGCGTCTCATCGCTGTGGCCGCCGCCCCCGAGGTTTCGTGGCGCTACCAGACGATCGAAGATTTCCTGGACGACCTGAAAGCGATTCACACCCCTAACGATTCCCAGTTAGCGACCCCGGCCATTACCTATGCCGACGGCTCGCGCGCCCGCAATGCCAACGAACTGGCGCGGCTGGTGGAGCGCCGCCCGGATGAATCGCTGCAATACCTCTTCGACGGCACTCTCACCACCTGGCTGCAACAAAACGGTTTCGCCGCCGCCGCACGCGCGGCGTTGCGCGTGGTGGATGAGCACAAGGAACAGCCTCACCGCGCGCTGGAGCTGTTTCGCCGCTCTCTCTACCCCAGCACCGCCACCGGCATTTTGCCACAGTTAGCCGTTGCACCCAACGCCCTGGATTTTGGCGAAGTGGAAAGCGGTTCCGTGCTCACCGGCCAGCTACGGATACGCAATACCGGACCGGGGCTTTTGTGGGGCGAAATTGAAATCGAAGACGCTGCCGATAACAAAACTCCCTTGCCCGGCTTGCAGGTTCAACCGGCCTTCGAAGGCAACGATTCCATTTTGGACGTGCAGCTCGATACGCGCAAAGTCTCCAGCGGCAGCTACAGCGGAACACTCAAAATCAGCACCGAAACCGAATGCCGCCGCATCGCTGTTTCTTATGTCGTGGAAGCTCTGCAACTCTTTGTGGAGCCGGATACTCTCAATTTCGGCACCATTGAAGTGGGACGGCGTGAAACGCGAAAGCTACGGGTGCGGCGTCAAAAGCTCACCGCCAACGGCGGCAGCCCGCGCGGCACTCTCTATGCAGGCGACAGCCTGAAAGGCTTACAGGTTCCCGAACGTTTTGAAGGAACGGAACCGTTCGAGGTGACGGTCGATGCGACCACATCCGATATCGTCGCCCAGTTATATCAGGGCACTTTGCAACTTGATACCAACGGGGGACGTTTTAGAGTTCCCGTTTCCTACCAGATATCACTCAGCCCGGCGCGCATTCTCAACCTGATTGTCGGGACGGCATTCATTACCGCCCTGTGCGGAGGCGCGCTACGTCTCGGCTATGCGCTCATGAACCCCGCCTATGCCCTGGCCTGGCTCGTGCAGACTCAGCCTTCCGGCTCGCACACCATTCCTGCGCCAGATACTTTCGGCTGGGGAGCAATTGCTGCCGGAGCCATGGTGGGCTGGTTCTTTTCAAAACAAATCGCGTTGCGGCTTGTCTCGGATAAGAGGCACCGGCGAGATCCGGCATTGCGCTCGATTATTGCCACTTTTATTGTGCTCTGCGGTATGCCTTTTGGCTGGTTGGCGGCTTTCCTCTTGCACTTTGCGTTTTGGGGTTTGGGAGATTGGTTGTTATATCCACCCGCCCAGCTACAAACATGGGTGCAACCGATCATGGCGCCCATCGCCTGGGCCGGGGCAGGCGGTATCGGCGGTTTGCTATGGGGCATTGCCCGCGCCGGGGCTGCCATTGGCTATCCCTGGGCGCGCTACGTGGTCATGGTCCTGTTAGGCGTGATTTTTCTGATGTTGCTGCTCATGGCAATGCTGGCTTAAATTAAGTGAAAGTTGAAAATGGAGAATGGAAAATAGACGGCAAACCTCATTTTCAACTCTCCATTTTTCACTTTCCATTCTTCATGCGTATATTGCATATCCTCGAAGCGACCGGCGGCGGCACCAGGCGGCATGTCCTGGACTTATTGCCGCAATTGCAACGGCGCGGCGCGGCTTGCTCCCTGCTCTATTCATCGCTGCGCAATCCGCATTTTCGAGACGATGCTGCCGCACTGGAAAAAACCGGCATTGCTACCCATGAAATCACTATGGGCCACGGCTATCGGCGCGGTGGCGATGCCGCAGCATTAGCCGCGGTTCATACTCACCTGAAAACCTACGAATACGATCTCATCCACTGCCATTCCAGCAATGCGGGACTGCTGGGGCGCATCGCCAATCGGTGCTCACCGCGCCCGTTACCCACCGTTTATACCCCGCATTACATCGCCCTGGCCGCCGGGCTACCTCCCCTCCAACGCCGCGCGGCGCGATGGTTTGAAAAGTTACTCGCACCGCACACAACACACTACATCGCAGTCTCTCATCATGAGCGGGCCATCCTGCAACGCGCCCGGCTGCTTTCCGCCAACAATGCGACCGTCATCCACAACGGCGTGGCTGCCAACACATTTTCGGTGCATGACACTCAACCTGCATCTGGCCCCACAATCGGTTGCTTTGGCCGCTTGACGGCGCAAAAAAACCAGCAACTCCTGCTTCACCTGCTCCCGCAATTGGCACGCGAATTTCCGCAAGTACAACTTCTTTTGGTGGGCGACGGCGAAAACGAGCCTCTTCTGCGCAGTCAGGCAAAACGCTTGAACTGCGAAAACCAGGTGATCTTCCGCACCGACCGGCGCGAAGCCTGGCCGGATTTTGCCGAGTGCGACGTGGTGGCATTGCCTTCGCGTTGGGAAGGCTGCTCCTACGCCCTGCTGGAAGCAATGGCCTGCGGCAAGGCGATTGTGGCTTCGAATCGCGGCGGAAATCCCGAAGTGTTGGGCAAAACCGGCCTCCTTCTTCCCGCCCACGAACTGAATGAATGGCAGCATGCAATTACACAATTGCTGCGCGATCCACGACGCCGCCAAAGTTTGGGCACAGCGGCCAGGGAGCGCGTGGGCCACTATTTTCGTTTAGAAGCGATGGTCGAAAAAACTCTCCAGGTCTACCAGCGAATTCTCTCATGAATGATACGCCTTCCACCTCTCCCCATCCTCGCCGCTCCAAGCGTCGCGCTGTCGTTTTTATTCTGCTTTCGATCGTCCTCATAACGACCGCTCTCACCGCTTACCAATACCGCAAAGGACTCCTCAAAGTCGCACGCTATGCCCCCACCGCAGCACGCGGTGTGTTTCCCAACGCCGTCCAACGCGTTGCCCCGCCCAATGCCACAGCTAAGAAAATCGTGGATAGTTCCCACGCGCAGATCGGCACCATCTATGATGCCGCCTACAAACCGATTTCCTATCCCGGCGGCGATGTCGACAAAACCAAAGGCGCGTGTACCGATGTCGTGGTGCGCGCCTTACGCGGTGTGGGGGTTGACCTGCAAAAACTCATGCACGAGGATATGAAGAAGAACTTCCGGCGCTATCCGCAGAAATGGGGTTTAGACGGGCCGGACAAGAATATCGACCATCGCCGCGTGCCCAACCAGATGAAGTTTTTCGAACGCCACGGCCAAACCCTCACCAAGAGTGTGGATGAAAACTCACTCAAAACTTGGCTGCCGGGCGATATCGTGTGCTGGGACATGCAAAACGGCCAGCTTCATACCGGTATCGTTTCCGATGGCTTGAGCAGTGCTGGAGTTCCGCTGGTGATTCATAATGGTTGGGTATGCGTGGAAGATGATTCGCTAACGCGCTGGAAGATTATCGGGCACTATCGGTTTCCGAAACGGGCAAACAGTGTTTAGTTTGTAAAAGGGCGAATCTCAAAAAATTAGCCACAGATTAACACAGATTTCACAGATGTTAGGCAGAAGTCGTTAAAACGTTTGATCTCGTCATCCGTTGATGAAAGCCGTGTACTAATCGTAAATTTAACCTTAATCCGTGTAATCTGTGTCAATCTGTGGCTAAAGAAAAAATTGCGCAAACTTGCGACGAAGTTTGCGTAGCCGAAGGCTTTGCGTGCTATGAACACGGGAGAGTTAAAACTCCTGGCGGCCGGTTCAATCACTCGTAATCTTCAATCTGTATGGGCGCTGTATGCTGCCACTTGCCGCGAGTGAAGTCGGGGAATTTTTGCGGGGCGCTGCCGTTTTCCACCGAATCGCGCGTCAAAGGCGTGATGACGCTCCACAGTGCGGCGTCGTAAACGCTTTGATCGAGCGGCTTGCCCTGCAAGAGACACTGTTGCACACGCCACCACATCATGTAATCCATGCCGTCGTGGCCGCCGTGTTCGGCTGCGATTTTGCCGACTTTTTGCCACAGCGGATGGTCGTAGGCATAGAACCACGGTTCCATGTGCGTATCCCATTCGTGGTAGTTGGTGCGATCGCCATTCTTGGGGACACTGCCACGCACGGCTTCGGGAAGCTCTTCCAATGCGTAATCGAGTGCGATACGATTGGGAAAACCGCCGAACGCGCCACGCGTGCCCTGCAGGTAATTGTGCCGTGAATAAGGGATCGGCGAGGTTTCATCCCACTGCACCATCATGGTCTTACCCGACATTAGTTTGATGATAGAAGTGTTGAAATCACCGCAATTCCATTTTTCAAACTGGTTCCAGCGGTGATCGGCCGGGAACTGCTCGCGCGAATAAAGAGCCCGCCCACGCGCCGGGGTCGACATTGAAACGATGTGATCGAAATAATCGCCACGGTTCACATCCATGCAGTGTGCCAGCGGGCCGACACCGTGTGTTGGATAGAGATTGCCCTGTCGTTCGTGATAGTGCTCGACACGCCATGAACGGCTTTCTGCAAACATATGATCGCGTATTTCATGCAGGTAAGCCGCTTCGCCATGCAGCAGTTCGCCGAATAGATTTTTACGCACCATGTTCAAGAGCATCAGCTCTTCGCGCCCATAGTTGCAATTCTCCAGCATCATGCAATGCTTTCCGGTAGCCTCGCTTGTATCCACGAGCTGCCAGCATTCTTCGATTGTGGTGGCAGCCGGGACTTCTACAAAAACATGCTTTCCCGCCTGCATCGCAGCTACCGCCATTGGCGCATGATGCTGCCACGAAGTAGAGATCACAACAGCATCCACATCATCACATTCGAGAATTTTTAACCAGGCATTTTTATCGCCATCTGCATTGATTGAAAAGGGAATGGCCTGCTCTTTTTCCTGCACCGCGTTCAAAGCGCGTTCGAGATATTCTTCATGCTCGTCGCACAATGCCGTGACACGCATATTAGGCAGTTGAAGAATGGTTTGCAAATGGTCGTGGCCGCGGCTGCCCAGGCCGATAAAAGCCCAGCGCACTTGTTCGTATGCGGGAACGGAAAGAGGATAAGTTGTCATGGAACAGAATAAGAAATAATGGTTTGTCACAAGCGAAATGGTGATCGCTTAATAGTTGTGCTGCGACCTGAATCCCCGCTTTCGCGAGGATGATTATCGCGTCCATTTGCGAACCCAGAGCGTGAGCGACGGGCTGGCTTAGACGCTTACGAAACCAAGAGGTAAGCCCGTCGCTTACGCTCTGGGTTCGCAAACAACAGACGTCTCCCGCTTAATTCTTCACCAACAGCGAACGCACCTTCTTCAACTGTTCGTCGCCCAGTTGAGGGTTGGCTGTATTCACATGCCAGTTGTAGTGATCGGCTCCATCAAACCAGGCCGAGGTCACGGTTTGCACAGCTTCGTCCAGCACTTTTTGTGCTTTGGCTTTCCACTGCGCATTCTTGGAGTTTTGGATGGCATCCTGCAGCATGGCCAGCTCTTCGTGATCTTGCATGCCTTCGCGCACGGCGTCCCAGTGAATGCTGTTGGTGACTGTATCCTTGCCCAGAAAGGCCGGAGCATAGTTCACCGAAGTGACGGTGTATTCATTCCACGAAGACGATGCAAAGCCAATATCGCTAAACGACCAAAACCCTTGCCCGGTGCCGCCGATGGAGAATGTATGCCAGGCCTGATAGCGGAAATAGGTTTGGGGGTCGAAGTTCCTCACCGGGCCGGTGCACTGATAGAACCACAGCTCTTTCCCCTGCCGGCGCAAGCCCTGGAAATATTCCCATACCGGTTTGCCGCCACGATAGTAGAAGACCATATTGGGCGAGATGACATCCATCTCGGTGATTGCCGCCTGGTTCTTGTTTTGGTCGGGACGCAGCCAGATGGGGTCGGTGAAGAGTGTGAGTTCCGGGGCGGTTGCATTAATTGCTTTTCCCCAGGCCGCGTTAATGGCGTCGTGGGTTTCGGTGCGGGCCTCATCCACCAACAGAAGCCCTAACTGCTCCGGCTTGAGTCCTAACTTTTGCACGTGCGTCGAAACAGCTTTGGCCCAACTGCCGATACGCGGCGCAAACCGGAGGTCATCGATAGGCACACCGCCAAAGTGGTAGCTTTCCACATTGATGAAAACATAATAGCGCCGTGTGCCCGGCCAGCGAGCTACCCAGTCGTCGAACTCCGTAAAATCCAGCTCTACCTTCAGGTTGTTCTGCGCATCGAACGCTTCATCGCCCGGGCGTGGCAAGGCGTGGCTGGCCCATGGCGTGTCGACAAAATGCGAGCGCATCAGCTCAATCGCCGCGTCGCGATTCTGCGGGTTAAGGCCGCTAAAGCCTTTGCCGTTAGAATCGTCCCACATACCCAGCGAAAGGCGCGGCTTATTCATGGCGACTCGCGAAACGTTGAAAGTCACCGGCACACGCACATTGCTGATGCCATCGTTGATGTGCAGGGCGCTCCGGGTTTCGCCCGGCATCAGTTTGGAAGAATCGACGGTAAACCAGAGTTTGCGCGTCATGCCCGCCGGTATGGTCACCGAGTAAACCCCGTCTTTGGCGGCTACAGGTAAGAGAGCATCCGCCACGACGATGGCGGCCTGGGTATCGGTCCAGGCTGCTTCGTCGATTTTCAGCCAGCCTTTGCGGGCGTTTCTGGGGAGAGTGTCGAGTTTTAAAGTGACGGTGCGCGGCGTGGCACCGGCGTTGGTGAGGAGAAGGGAGTCGGAGCGGAACTGGTCTCTCAACATCGAAAATTCCAGCGCATTTGCTTGCGTTGGTTGCGGCTTGTGGAGCAGCGGCAGCCAGGCATAACGATGCTGTTTCCACACCGTGAGCGGTTTCACGCCCTGCGCGGCCAGCAGTTCGCCATGAACCGCTAAAATGTTGCAATGGGTCTCGTTGAGCGGCATTATAGCTTTGAAATCTTCCGGCAAGGAAGTGATTTCTTTGATCTTCGCCACCTGATTATCAAGCTGCGCCAGTAGGGCGTTCCGGCGCGGGGCGGGAAGGTTTGCCGCCGTCACCAGCGCGCGCACCGCGCCTGCATCGTCTCTCAGGCGCTTTTGGGCACCCAGGGCGCTCACATTTTTCTTAAAGGAATCGGCATACTCCTGGAGGCTATGGAACGGAGTGTCGCCTGCCGGGGCGCTCAGCCATTGGTCATCGCCACGATACACTTCCAATTCATCAATGAAGATGAACGGACTGCTGGCAGCGATAAAGGCGACGTAGCGTCCGCGCGTTTTCAAATCGTGAGTCTGATAACGATAAGGCGTATAGCCCTGCGCAGGCGGCGCGCCGTTCTTGCTGGACAGATCCAGCAGACTTCCGACCATGTGCCAGGTTTGATTGTCATCACTGACGGCGACATCAAGAGCCGTGGGCCAGTTTACGCCCGCCTTACCGGCGGCGGTGCTGTAAGAAACCCCGGAGATCGGCTGCACGGAGCCAAGGTCTATCGTCACGACAACCGGGCTAATGCTTTGCCAGCCGACAGTTCCGTTTTGCACCCAGATCGCAGTGGTGTTATCCACTTCTTGCAACGTCCCCTCGCTGCTATATTTGCCATCGGTCAGTTGCACGATGTTCTCGGGACGGGTTGTGTCCTTATAGTTGGGGCTGGGAAAAAACGTCACCGATTTATCACGGGCGATATTCACCGCTTGGGCATGAGCAGTAGGAACGAGCAGACAGCTAAAGACGCATCCGGCGAGCAGCCCAGGGAATATTTTTGATGTTTTACGTAGTTTCATATTTATGACTATGCTGCAACGACAGATAAATTCAATGTCACTAAAGGCGACTAGTAGCCACTGTTAGATGATAATGCCAATCGTGTAAATTAAGTTCCTATTTCGTGTCAGGTAGACCGTTGGCTTGCAAGTTCGTCATCCTCGCGAACGCGGGGATGACGAACCTTCAGAATACTTCTCCACCTCAACTTCAATAGGATGTATGTTGTAAGAACCGTATTACGTCAGGCAATATGACTTATTTCAAAGAGAAGGTCACCGCCGATTAATTCGATAGCGGGTCCCAGGCGGAAGTAGTGTGGGCAACTTCATCATACTTGAGGGCTTCCTGGCGCATGGTCGAGGTTTTGAGCCATTTGACATGCCCATCGGCAAAGGTGACGTTGGCTCCTCCAAAATGCCGCCCCGACTCGCAATCGCTTTGCCGAACAGGCGAAGCAGCGCAAGCGATACCACTCGCCTGCCCGATGCCCGGCAAATATTCATTGCCGGCCTCACTGGGATCGACAGCAAAAAGTGCCTGAATCTGGTAGTTACCAGCATCCATAATCATGTAGGTCGATGCCGTAAAGTTGATCTGCGCCAACGACTTCGCAGTGGTTGGTGGCCCGATTAATTTGAAATTGACCCCGTATCTGCCCATACGAGACTCCATATCGGTTACAGCCAGGCTGGGACAAACGAAAATCTGGTTGCTTTTGATATAAGGCTGTATCATCTGCCACCATATCCAGTAGCCATTATAAAAATGATCATAGCCATCAGGCATCGGGTAACCATTGTTAGAGTATGCAGTGGGCAGCTTTTCATCATAATCTTGAGAATACTGCATGAAACCCAACCCCATCTGCTTCAAATTGCTCATGCAACTACTGCGACGGGCATTTTCACGGGCACGCGCAAATACCGGAAACAGAATGGAAGCCAGGATCGCTATAATAGCTATAACGACAAGCAACTCAATAAGAGTAAACCCCCGCCGCCTTACGGGCGGAACATTTGTATGGTTTGCCCGACAGTTTATATGATTCATTGTTTCTCCTTTTTTCATCTCAAATCTATTTTGCATAACCTGCTTGAAATTGAATCGTCACCTATAGGCTTCAGCACTCTTTCAACTGAACGCTGGCAACCTTCGCTACCGATTCACCTTCCCGAATGCTCAGGGGCAAGAGAATCGTTTCCGGCTCCATTTTTTCCCCGGCGATTTGCCGGTTGAGCAAGTCCATCGCCCGGGCGCTGATCTGTGCCAGCGGCACCGCCACCGAGCACAAGCGCGGCGAGACAAGGTCGCACATATCCGTACCGTCGAAACCCATCACACTTACCTGTTCTGGCACGCTAATACCCGCGCTCTGCAAAACCTGGATAGCACCAATGGCCGCTACATCGTTTTGGACCAGCAAAGCGGTGCAATTGGCTTCTTCCCAGTCGTTATCGAGCCAGTCTTGCATGTGCCAGCGTGCCCACTCCAGATAGGGCTGCGCGGCGGAAACCTTGGTGAAATCAATCGGCTTCATCAGCCGGGTCCACGAGGGTTCGATTTCAATACCCTGCTCTTCCATCAGGTCGCGGTAACCGGCGAAACGGCGGCGCGCCTGCCAGACTTGCTGTTCCATCAAACAGGCAATGCGCGTGTGTCCCGCATCCATCAGGTGTTGCACTGCCATGCGCGCGCCACGATATTCATCGACCGCCACCGAAACCATGCCTTCGACGCTGGTTAATACCGATACCTTGGGCAAATCGGCAGGCAGTTCATCGAAAACCGGGTCGGTTTCACGGTCGCCGCAAATCAGTACGCCATCGACCTGCGCCAAAGCTGCCCGGTTCACAGTGTAATCCTTGCCCAGATACATCAAGCGCTGCTGCTGCGCTTCCATGATGGGGTGGATGGCATCCATCATCTGGGTGTAAAACGGCATATCCTGCGCCTTGAAGCTGTTGCTGCCCAGAATGCCGATGGTGCCCCAGGCACTACTCGGAGGAGCTGCTACATAAATGCCGCTGCCATTGCGGCGCTCAATGAGTTGTTCCTGATCCAGCAAATCGCAAGCGCGCTGCACCGTCGTGGTGCTGACCCCATGCTCGTTATACAGATCGACATAAGAAGGCAGCCGCTGCCCCACCTTAAGCTCACCACTCTGGATGCGCTCCCGGAGATAATCCGCCAACTCAATATATTTCGGTTTTTCGATCTTCTCTGCCATAACGTTTGCTTTCCAGGACCACTCCGCAGTGGTCGGATAACCATATCTCAGTACTATTATGGCTCAATGCGCAGAGGTTTAAACATTTTTTTATTTTTAACAGATAAATACAACGCGAGGCAACCGTTTTTATCGACGTACGGTTGCCTCACTTCTGCATTCCTCATTCCGACTTCTGACTTTAAGCCGCGTCTGGTGCCACCGGATAGCGGCTGGCGATGGCGATACGATTCCAAACGTTGATGGTAATGGCGATCATCTCCACGGCGGCGATTTCTTCCGGGGAAAGAAACTCGGAGACGTTTTCGTAGACCTCATCGGGCAACTGGCCATCGGAGATCAGCGTGATGGCTTCGGTTAAAGCCAGCGCGGCCTGCTCTTTTTCGTTGAAATAATCGGTTTCGGGCCAGCCGGGCAGCACGCTGATGCGGTCGCTCGATTCGCCTTTGGCCAGGGCGTCGCGGGTGTGCATACGCAGGCAATAGGCGCACTGGTTGATCTGCGAGGCGCGCAAGCGCAGCAAGTGGGGGAAGCCGGGGGTGAAATCGGTGGCGGCAAAGGCGGCCGAGGCTACTTTTTCCAAACCGATAACGGCTTGATAATACTCGGGGGAAGCTTTACCGAGATTGACTCTTTCTGACATGGGAATTCCTTTATCTATATGAATTTAGACACAGCGTAGCGTAACAAAAACAGTTCCGGGCGAACTTATTTTCTCTTTAAAACTGCCGCCATAACGCCCAGCAGAATACGCCGATGAAATATGCCCACAGCAGCGAAAACAGAACATGCACAACGGTGTTAAAGCGATCGCCTTTCCATAGGCTGGCATCGTAGCCGAAGAACTGAATCCATAACCGGCAGGTCCAGAAAATGAGGATACCACCGAGCACCACCCGCGCTAATGCCGTTTTTTCGATGAGGGTATCAGTGTAAAAAAGCGCTAAGGCACCAAACAAAACCACAATCAAAGCGATGAAAAACGCGTGCACATAGAAGATTTGCCGATTCAGCAGCGAAAGCCGTTCGAGTTCTTCTTTCCACCCAAAGCGCTGTGCGAAGAAAACGTGCGACAGCCCTAATAAGATCAGCAGCATTCCGGCTAATTTCAGGTGCAATTCAAGCTGTAACATCATCGACTCCTTGAAACACGAAAACCGTAACAAACGGCGTTTGTTTGAAGCTCGCCACCAACACCCAGCCACTTTCCCGGGCCTGCCGTAGCCATTCGCGACGCGGCAGGAAATGCCAGAAGCCGGGGCCAAAGGCGATGAAATTGGCCCCATCGCGCAGATGCTCGACCAAAACGATGCGTGCACCAGGAGCTGCAATGCGTTTGAGTTCCCGGAAAAACTCCAGCCGCGCGGCCGGGTCGCGTAGCTCATGGGCGGCAAAGAGCAGGAAAACGGCATCCACCGAATTTGCGGCCAGAGGCAGGGCATCGTGGCGCGCTGGAATCGGTGCAACCGGCGGCACAACCAGGGCGCGGGCGCGCGCGATGGAGGGTTCAGTCATCTGTTGTGGATCGTAAATATCCAGCACCTGACCGGTGGCTGGAACAAAGAGTTGCTGCAAGGCCAGGCTGCTGTCGTCCAGCCCGCTGTGAATGTTCACCCACCGGCGAGGCGGCTGCGCAAATACCCCCGGCAACCATTGCCAGCGGTAAAGCGGCGAGAGATCGTAGACATACCAAGAGACGGCGAGCGAACCCAGCGTCCAGAATAGGCCTATTCCAATGCTCCCCCACCCCGCAAGCTCCAACCATCCCGGCAGTTTCAGGAGAGCTAACCCCACCGCACCAGCAAGGCAACCACACGTGGCAACCAGGTAGAACGGCCAGTTGAAACGCACGATTTGCCCCACCCCTTCAAAGTGTCCGCGTTGGGGAAGAGTGATGCTCATCTCAATCCCTTCGGCATCGACAAGCATAGCTTCACCTTGAGGGGGCAGAGCTTTATGGCAACCACCTCTTCTTGTGATTTTTGTGCCTTTTCGTGGCTATCACCCATTTTGCACCACCTCTTTATCCTCACGCGGCAATGGCTCAACACGGCCTTTTTCCCATTGATAAGGAATATCGGCAATATAAAAGGCGTTCGCCAGACGCGGCCCGGCGCTTTTGAACGGCTCGGCTTCCAGAAAACTGTTTTGGCGCACCTCAACCTCCACCGGCATAGGGTTCCACTTCTTGCGGATGCCTTTGATGAGAACCAGCGAATGCGTTTGCGGCTCGTAATCGAAGGTAAACGGCAGCGGCCCGGCGAACTGGCGTGCGGTTTCAAAGTCGGGAAAAGGGGAAGTCTCAGGTAAGCTCACAGCAGGTTTGAGGCTGGCACTCACCTCTAAATCGGCGGCCTGGCGCGGGGTGCGAATTGTAATGTCGAGCCGCTCAGCCTCGGCTTTCAAAACCACGGAAGCTTTCTGGTAGTGATAGTGAGTGAGCAAATTGCCGCCCAGTGCCATCAAGCGGCTATCGGTATCGCTGCGCAAAATGCGCAAACCCCGCAGGTGGCGGCCTTCGCGCGTGGTGAAGCGTGTGAAGATACGATAGCCGGAGAGGAAAAAGTCGCGGCCCAGAATACGCGGCGCACCCACCGGCCGCAGTCCTTCGGTTTGCACCATCGCGATAGCCAGGAAACCGAAATCGCCGTAGTTATCCAACTCCAGCCCCGGCGTCAGTAGCGGTTCGAGAACCCTTCGCGGCAGTGCATAAGTCAGGACAAGGCTATGCCGGAAGAACGCCTGCATGGGAAGCGGATGACGCCTCAGCAAATGCCACATACCCCGATTGTCGCACAGCTAAAATATCGAAACAACACAAAAATTTAAATGACTGCTTTTTAGAACTTAGATCTTGGAGCTTAGATCTTAGGGGGTACTTGAGTGGAGTGGGAGACCTCTACCCTAAACTCTAAATTCTGCCGTTCCCATCTGTGTTTATCTGTGTTCATCTGTGGTTAATTTAAAACCTAACTTGCAGATTTCCAACACGCGCAAATTAGTGCAGAAGAAAGAACGGTCTTTCTGGGCCAGCGGAGCACTCTCAAGCTGGCGATAATGTAAGTTTGCGGCTTTAGCGGCTTGTTTCAGAAGTGCTTCATTGAAGGGAAAAATCGAGCGCAGGCAGACTGTGGCTCCCGGTTTGGCGGCGTGAGCGACAGCGCGCAGTAAACGCGTGGCGTAATCCAGTGAACTGATTTCCAGAATGTTGGAAAATGCGAAAAAGCCGACCGAACCCGGCGGCTGATTTTCGAGCCACTGTGCGGCATCGGCGCAGGCTAACTGGGTTTGCGGCAAAGCGGTACGCACAGTAGGTAAATTCCGGTGCTGCAGATAGGGCGGCAAGCTGGCTTCGTTGGGTGGATAACAACCACGAAAAAGTTGCCAGAGGTAGCCGTTCTCACTAAGAGGATAGCGCAGAAATGTCTCGTCCAGCCGATGCTTCATCTCAGCGGCAAACCCAGGCGGAATGGCAGCCACAAACTCATCGCCATAAGCCAGCTTCAGCACCGGCCTACTTAACACCACCTGAAAGGCTAACGCCCACCGCCAATGGTTCCAATCGGTAAGATAAACCTTTCGCTGCTCTTCTAAATTTTTAGCGCGAAATAACCGACCTATATTCCGCCTGCTCTGCACAAGCGGTAGGAAGCGCATAAGTTGTTTGAGGCGTAAGTCGATGACTCCACACTGATTTAAGCCTAAAGCCAATAGCTGTGAATTATCGTCCCAGAAGCGTTGCGCTTGCGGGCTGAGCATCGGTCGCAACTGCGTGTATGCCGGTCGCGCATCACGCAAGAGCGCCATTTTGCATCTGCCCTCGGTTAAATGCTTCAAGGCCGCTATTTTCAACTCGACAAGATAGACCTGAGCCGGATTCACGTCCACCATCTGCAATTGTGCTGGTTTCGCCAACAATAAAGAAAGCGCAGTGCACCCGCCTGAAGCAATGCAAAAAACGGTTTCACCAGCGGGACGCGCGGCAAGCAGTTCCAATTCAATGGCGCTTTCTTCGCGGACCTGAGCAAAGATAATTTGCGGTTTACTGCCGCCCTTGCCCAGCCTTCCGTCTTGCCACAAGCGGTTACTCATGGTTTGACCTCGCCCGAATTTTCCAACACCCCGGACCGTAAAGTCCGATCAAACCCATACAAAGCAGAAGCGGCATGTTTTTAATCAGTAGGCCAATGGGTTGCTCGATGGTGTTGTTGCCAAAGAAAATGCCCGTCAGGTTCATGACAACGAGAATGGAAATTTGGAACCAGGCCAACGGGCGGGCAAAGAAACCGCTTAATATCGCAACGGCGAGCAGGGTTTCGGCGGTGCCGATGGCGCTCATCATTTGCAGCGCTGTATCATCGGAGTTCGTGAACTGGCGCACGATGGAAAGCTCGTAGGCATCGCGCGCAATCAGCTTTTGCCACAAGCCTTCATAAAGCCAGATCAGCGCAATGGCGCAGCGCACGATCAGCAAAAAACGCGGGTTTACGGCGGTGGGTATGTCGTTCATAAACACTCCTCACACCAGTCACCTTAATATATCCGACACTTTTTAGCAGAAGCCAAGAGCGAATCGGCTTACAAGTGTTTTGAGTTGGATGGCTTATCCATTATTTACGCAGAAATCAAAAGCTGTTTTGGTTATCCTAAACCTATCTCGGGCAGAAGCACTCAAGGAGCGAGGTATCATTTGGATTCACTCACCGTCGTCTTCACAGGGAAAAATGCCGTTGAAATGCGACGCGAACCAGTCGGGCCACTCAAGGCCAGCGATGTTCTGGTGCAAACCCATTGCAGCCTCATCAGCACCGGTACGGAAGGCATTTGCCTGGAGCGTAAATTCGCACCCGGCACCCATTGGGACAGTTGGGTGAAATATCCCTTTTACCCCGGCTATTCCAGCGTCGGCACGATCGTGCAAGTAGGAAGCGAAGTGCATCACCTGCAAGTCGGCCAAAGGGTGGCAACACGGGCAGGTCATCGCCAGTTCGCAGCGGTTCCCGCGACTTCGGCTTATCCCGTGCCCGAGGCGCTCAGCGATGAATCGGCCTGTTGGGTAGCGTTCGGCACTATTGTGCAGCACGGTGTGCGCCGCCCGAAGATAGAACTGGGTGAAACTGTCGTGGTGGTCGGTTTGGGAATGCTGGGGCAAATTGCCGTTCAATTAGCGCGGGTTTGCGGAGCGGGCGAAGTCATCGCTATCGATACGGCACCGCTGCGCGTGGAAATGGCAAAGGCACACGACGCAACTCATGCCTTGCAGATGGGCGTGGATGAAGCGCTGAAGCCGGTCACTGAAATCACCGATGGACTGGGCGCGAACGTCGTGTTCGATGTCACCGGGCATGCGCCGGTTTTCAGCAGCGCGCTCGGTTTGCTGCGCCGGTTCGGACGGATGGTGGTTTTAGGCGATACCGGCAGCCCCGGCGAGCAACGACTCTCGCCCGATGTGATAAAAAAAGACTTGCAGATTTTAGGCGCCCACGATGTGAACCCTCCCAGCGAATCGAGCGATTTTTCGCCCTGGAGCCGGGATAAGATGATTGCGTTGTTTTTTAAACTCATTGAACGGGGTCAGGTTCGAGTCGATGATTTAATCACGCATGTTTATGAGGCGCAGGATGCGCCGCTGGCTTATCGGATGTTGCAGACAAATCGGGCCGAAGCGATGGGCGTTATGCTCGACTTTCGGCAATCTTAAAGGAATACAGAATCCATGGTTAAAATTTCAGTCGGAATGAGTGTCGAAGAGCTGCCCACCCCCAGCCTGATTGTCGATATCGACAAGATGCAGGGCAACATCAACTCCTGGCAGCAGCATGTCGATCAGTATGGCGTTGCCTTGCGCCCGCACATCAAGACCCACAAAGTGCCCGATATCGCCAAGATGCAGATTGCTGCCGGAGCCAAGGGCATCACTTCCGCCAAGATTTCCGAAGCTGAAGTCTTCGCGCGCCAGGGCATCAACGATATCTATATCGCCTACCCCATCATCGGTGAAGACAAGTGGCAAGGCGCAGCCGAGTTGGCACGTGAGAACCGCATGATTGTGGGTGCCGATTCCGAAATTGGCCTGCGCGGGCTGAGCGCCGCTGCAGTGCGCGCCGGTTCGACCATCGAAATACGAGTCGAGTTCGAAAGCGGCCTGGGCCGCAGCGGTGCGCCGCGCGAGAAAGTGCTGGAACTGTGCCGCCTGGTGGAAAGCCTGCCCGGCCTGGAACTCAACGGCCTGATGACCTACCGCAGCATCGCCTTCCCCGGCGCGCGCGAACGTGTCTTCGATGAAGTGGGCCGTGAAGAAGGTAACTTGCTGGTGGAAGCCGCCCACGAAATGCGCGAAGCCGGCATCGAGATCAAAGAACTCACCGGCGGCAGCACGCCCACCGGTAAATCGGTCGCCTC
>DAITOV010000014.1:0-29335 GCA_036833945.1 Abditibacteriia bacterium | reverse complement strand
GATATCGAAGAGTTCATCCTCTGCAAAGCCGAGGAAGAAAAGAAGGCCTGGGCGCTCATCGATGCCGGTTACAACGGTGGCTTCAACGTTCCGGGCGGTGCCTACGATTCGGTGGCCTTCCAGAACGCCAACCACAGTGTGCGCGTGACCGATGAATTCATGCGTGCCGCCGAAAACAATGCCGAATGGCAGACCCGCGCCGTGATGGATGGCAGCGTTGTCGAGACCAAATCGGCGCGTGAACTGCTGCACAAAATCGCCGAGACCACCCACATCTGCGGCGACCCCGGTTTGCAATACGACACCACCATCAACGATTGGCACACCAGCGCCAATACCGATCGCATCTACGCCAGCAACCCCTGTTCGGAGTTCGTCTTCCTTGATGATACCGCCTGCAACCTGGCCAGCCTCAACTTGATGAAGTTCCGCCACGAAAACGGCGAGTTCAACGCCGATGAGTTCGTGCACGCCTGCGAAACCTTCATCACGGCGATGGAAATCATCGTTTCTTACGCCAGCTACCCCACCGAACCCATTGCGCGCAACTCGGAAGATTACCGCCCGCTCGGCCTGGGCTATGCCAACCTCGGCGCATTGCTGATGGCCCAGGGAACTGCTTATGACAGCGACGAAGGCCGCGCCCTGGCCGGTGCCATTACCGCCATCATGACTGGCAGCGCCTATCGCCAGAGTGCCAAAATCGCCGCCAACATCGGAGCTTTCAACGGCTACGAAATCAACCGCGAGCCGATGCTGCGCGTCATCTCCAAGCATCGCGATGCCGTTGCCCGCATCCCGCAGAGCACCGTGCCCGAGCCGGTGCTGGCCAGCGCCCAGAAGGTGTGGGACGAAGCCCTCTTGCTCGGCCAGAAGCATGGCTACCGCAACGCCCAGGCTACGGTTCTCGCTCCTACCGGCACCATCGCCTTTATGATGGACTGCGACACCACCGGCGTCGAGCCGGATATCGCGTTGGTGAAATATAAGAAGCTGGTCGGTGGCGGTTTGCTCAAGATCGTGAACCAGACCGTGCCCGAAGCCCTGCGCCGCCTGGGCTATGACAAAGCCACCACCAACGAGATCGTGGAATACATCGATGCCAACGACACCATCGAAGGCGCGCCCGGCCTCAAGGATGAGCACCTCGCCGTCTTCGACTGCGCCTTCAAGGCGATGAACGGCACCCGCTCGATTCATCACATGGGCCACATCAAGATGATGGCCGCCGCCCAGCCGTTTATCTCCGGTGCCATCTCCAAAACCGTGAACATGCCGCAGGAATCGACGGTGGAAGAGATCATGGACGCCTACATCCAGTCGTGGAAACTGGGCATCAAGGCTGTAGCCATCTACCGCGACGGCAGCAAGCGCACCCAGCCGCTCTCCACCTCGACGGACGCCATGAAGGCCGATGCCGCCAAGGCCGGAGCCGAAGCGCCCCGCGCTATGCGCCGTAAACTGCCCGATGAGCGCAGCGCCATCACCCACAAGTTCTCCATCGCCGGTCAGGAAGGCTACTTCACCGTGGGCCTCTATGAAGACGGTTCGCCGGGTGAAATCTTCATCAAGATGAGCAAGGAAGGCTCCACGATTTCCGGCCTGATGGATTCGTTCGCCGTGGCCGTTTCGATGTGCTTGCAATACGGCGTGCCGCTGCGCGTTTTGGTCAACAAGTTCTCGCACAGCCGCTTCGAGCCTTCGGGATACACCACCAACAAGGACATCCCCATCGCCAAGAGCCTGATGGACTACATCTTCCGTTGGTTCGACCTCAAGTTCCACCCCAACGGCGACAACGGCCACCTGGTGAAAACCGTCGCAGCCGTAGCCGCTCCGGCCCAAAGCACCTTGCCCGCCCTGGGCGAGGCCGATGAACACAGCCTGAGCGATAACGCCCACGCCACCGACGCACCGCCGTGTACCGAATGCGGCACGATTATGGTGCGGGCCGGGAAGTGCTATTCCTGCCCGAGCTGCGGGACTACGAGTGGGTGTGGTTAAAGAAGTGAAGAAGTAAGAGGAAAGGGCTGCGATGAGAGATCATCGCGGCCCTTTTGGTTTTTGGAGTGCGGTGACTTGTCACCGCGTCGTGTCGGGGTGTACTGCGGCGAAGTGAGCGCTACCGAAGGTTTTGCGTACTATGAATACGATTGTGACGATGTTAGTTTTTAGGATTGGTAATAGTAGTCTGTAAAATAAATTTCTTCCACCTTTCGCGCTGAATAGGTGCCTCTATTTGCGAACTCCGAGCGTGAGCGACGGGCTGGCGTTGGCGCTTGCGAAACTGTGAGGTCAGCCCGTCGCTCACGCTCGGGGTGCGCAAATTAAGTTTCAGGCATCAACTTAAAACATCTAAAGAAGTAAGAATTTATTTTACAGACTAACAGTGTCTTCCCCATCAATTAATGTAGTCGGCACGGGTGGAGTGGCGGCAGCGGCGGCGCGGTTCCCAAAGACGAGGAACTCCTTGTTGGCTATAATCGGCGTTGCGCCGTGGCCGATCTTACGCATTAAATCCTCAGTTTTTTTGCGCTTGTTTTTTGACTTTTCAATAAAGCAATAGACGGGATAGGGGTCGTGCATTTCTTCTTGAAGATCTTTGAGAATAGCTTCATCTTCAAAGACCCAGAGGCGGCGTTCATCGGGTGGCATGTGCAGCACTCCATACTCCAGTTCGCCAGGCGCTCCCAGAATTTCGACGCGCTTCTTGGTGTAGAAGGGAATACTTCTAATATAGCCCAGGGTCAGCACTTCGGAGTTGGGGTGAGATGCAATACCGGGCTGAATATACTCCGCCAACGTTTTGGTCGTGAAGTCGGGAAGAATTGTAGTTAATATCACAAAAGTCGTTAACATCACTACCGCAAAACCGCCTGTCGTTCCTGCGATGACGCCAGCCAGGCGAAAGCGCCACGATAACGCCACAAGGGCAATTCCCCAGAGTATGAAACTCCCACCTAACAGAGCTGCCGGAAAGCTCTCGATTCCGGTTGAAGATAATTTGGCGGGTAAGATGATAATGGCGGCCAAGCCTGCGACAAGAAGAACCATTGCCAGAAGTGTTGTTGCTATGGAGAGCGCTCTATTCCAAACCTTGCCCTGCCCGAAAAGCCAGTCGAAATAGGCGGCCAACAGCAATGCCATCAAGGGGAGCATCGGCAAAATATATGTGAGTAGTTTGCCGGAGGAGATCGAAAAAAAGGATAGCGTGAAAGCCGCGCCGCAAAGGAGAAAAATGACGGCATGTATTTTTAGGCTCGACTTTTGCCCGGTAAGTTGGCGTAGCCTGTGGCGCTGACTCCAAAATGCGAGTGCGGCAGCGGGCACGAAGAACGACCACGGAAAGAAAACCAACGGTAAAAACTTGAAGTAATAACTGCTCCCTTCCACATGGCCGTTGTTTGTGGTCTTTCCAAGAAATCGACCGATGTGCTGGTCGTACCAGAAGAAGTGATTGAATTCCGGGTTGCGCTGCGCCACCAGCACGAACCAGGGGACGGTGATCGCCAGGAATAGCGGGATTCCAATGCCCCATCGCATGAGGGCCAGGCTGCTCCACTGCCGGCAGAACGCCATGTAGGAGAAGATGCACCCGCCGGTGAGAACCACGGCGATGGGGCCTTTAGCGAGAACTGCCAATGCCAGGACGATCCAAAAACCGAGGAAATAGGAAGTTTTCCTGCGCGCGCTGGGGCTGGAGCTTTCTGCGTGCCCAAACCACCAGAGAGCAAGCGCCATGAACACCAGCGACGACACCAGCATATCGGTCACGACGAAGCGGCCCAGCACCAACCACATCAGCGAGGTTGTCAAAATCAGGGCCGCGAGCACTCCCGCACGCAAGTTGAACATACGCTTTCCTAATGCATAAACTGTAATGACGCCCAGTAGTGCTGCTAAAGCCGGTATCAGGCGGGCCGCCCATTCATGGGTGCCGAATATGGAGTAGGACGCGGCAATCAACCAGTACAGCAATGGCGGCTTATCAAAGAACTTGATTTCATTTTGTGTCGGGGTGATGAAATCGGCACGCGTGAGCATCTGGTAGGGAATCGTACTATAGCGCCCCTCATCAGGGTCTAAAAAACTCCACCCGCCCAGGAACGAGAATAATAACGGCACGGCCAGAAGTAGGATAAGAGCAGGGGCCAGCCAACTCTGCTGCTGCATCTGTCGCATTATCGGGGAACAACGTAAAGTCGATTCTTTCATTGGATATTAAAAACTTTGGGGCGAGCGGGAGGCGATTTTTACTCTTCCTGCCCAGGCTCGAAAATAACGGTGGCAACGACGCCCGTTTCTGTCTGGCGCACGGCTATTGCCCAACGGTTGGCATCGCAGACCGCTTTGCAGATCGCCAGGCCCAGGCCGTTGCCGCCGGTTTGCGAATTGCGTGAGGCATCGGGACGAAAGAACGGCTCGAAGCACTTGTCTTCATCCCAGCCTTCAATCGGAGCGCATTGGTTCGAGACCGTGAGAGTACTGCGCTCCTGCTGCACTCGCACCGTGCCGCCTGGCGTGGCGTATTTGACGGCGTTCTCAACCAGGTTCCGCACCAGCATTTCAACATGGTTCCACGGTGCGATAATTTCTCCGGCGCCGGGCCATTCCGTTTCCACGCGGAGCGCGCGCTCCTGAATTTCCGGCTCCAACTGCTTTAAGATGCGCTCGATGACATCCGGCACATCGATCTCCTCCGTTGGTGGCGTGGCCGTTGCCATATCGAGTTGATTAAGCAGCAAAAGGTCTTGAACCAGCTTGACTAACTGGCGGCTTTGGTCTTGCGCTTCAATTAAAGTGGCACGCAGTTCCTCGTTGGGGCGTTCCCGACTTAGCCCCATTTCCAGAAAACCACTCAAAGCCTGTAGCGGAGTGCGAAGTTCATGCGAAGCTGCGGCATAGAAGCGGCCTTTCGCCTGCACTACTTGCGCTTGCCTTGCCAGCAGGTCGTTGAGTGTCTCTACCAAACCGACGACTTCGGCATCGTCTGAAGGCGCTTCGAGCTGCACGAACCCTTCATCGGATGCGGTAGCGGCTTGATGGGAAATTTTGCCGATGGGTGATAAGGTTTGCCCCACCAGAATCCAGGCACCCAGCGAGGAAAACAGCACTACGAGGACGGCAATGGCGCAGAGAACGACAATTGATTCGCGGAGGCTATTTTCGGTCTCTCGCCAGGGAGCTGCCAGGATGATTTGTGCGCCCTGCGTTCCGAAGGGAATTGTCCGCACCATCCAATTGTCCCCGTATCGGGGCCAGGAAGGGATATGCTTTTGCGATTGTGCCAACACTCGCCCGGAGCGATCGACCACGAACAAGGCCAGGTCGCGGTCGCGCATCTCTTCGCCTCCCTCTTTCATGAAGTGAACGGGATCGGTGGTGTTCTTCAAACTGCCCCGCAATTCAATACCGATTTCCCGCACGCTGATATCCAGTAGCTCGTCCACCGCGCGACGGTGGAAATAGTGCAAATAACTTGCGACCCCAACGCAAACCAGCAGCATCAGCAGGCCAATCACGGTGGCGAAGCCGAGTGTCATGCGTGCGCGCATCGAGCGCGTAAAAAAGTTACTCGTCATCTGCCCCCATTCTGAATCCGACTCCGCGAACCGTATGAATCAGTCGTTGACCGTGCCCTTTATCGAGTTTCTGGCGCAGGTATCCGATGTAAACATCGAGCACGTTGTCCGTGCCGCCAAAATCATACTGCCACACGTGATCGAGAATCTCGGAGCGAGTGAGCACCCGGTCGGCATGGCGCATCATGTATTCCAGCAAAGAGTATTCCGTGGCCGAGAGCGACGTACTCTTTCCATCGCGCGTGGCTTTGCGCGTGACCGGATCGAGCGTTAAATCCGCGACTCGCAAAACCGGCGAAGAACTCTGGCCACGCCGTAGCAGCGCCCGCATCCTCGCCAAAAGCTCGGCAACCTGGAACGGCTTGACGATGTAATCATCGGCCCCGGCGTCCAGCCCTGCTATTTTATCTTCCGTGGAGTCTCGCGCCGTGATCATCAAGATCAAGGATGAGACCTGTGCCGCGCGCAAGCGGCGGCAAATTTCAAAGCCGTCCAATCCGGGCAGCATGACATCGAGCAAGATCAAGTCAAATTGCTGGGAGAGCGCGCATGACAGCGCCTGCAAGCCGTTATCGGCCATCTGCGGCGTGTAACCAGCCTCTTTGGTTGCCTGTTTGAGCAGGCGCGCGACAGCGGGATTATCTTCGATGATGAGAACATTCATAAAGTCTATGTTCGATATTTACTGTAAAACGCTCGATGCCACTTCGCTTGCGGCTGCGCTGTGCCCGGCACATACATACTGGAGAGTAAATGAAAAATGCTGCGCGGTGTATGCGTAATCCAATATCCAAGTATCGCACCTAAGATCGCTCCGCAGAGCACCTGGTAGGGATAATGGGAAAAAAGCTCGATACGCGACCAGCCTATCCCCACTGCCGGTGCAAACCAGAGCAGTGCCAGAGCTGGCCGGAGTTCCAGGATCAACCAGGCCAGGCCAAACGCAAACGCTGTGTGGGCGCTGGGGAAGCCGGGAGAGTATCCACCATCGACTTGGATGATACCCGCCGTCATGTGCGGTGGCCTTCCCAGCGGCAGGGCATATTTTAAGGCATTGGTTGCGAGCAGACAGAGAAAAACCATCTCCACACTCCATAACAGGATGCGATTTTCACGTCTGCGCCATGCCAGCACAAACAGTGCCAGGAGACTCAAGGCAATGTAGGCCCGGTAATAATCGCCGCTCAGGTGCCTGGCGAGTTCGCGTCCATCGTAATGATCTCCATCGGTAACGGCAACACACAAAAAGAGAAAACTAAAAAGCGGTAAGAGATAGCGGCTGAGGGGGTAACGATGCAGGAAGCCAACGAGGTTTTTTTTGACGGGTGTGGTGTTGTACATGGTGCGGTCTTTGTTTGATTGTTCAGCTCACGATGACCTTGATTCTGGCACAGGATTGGGCGGAGAAGTTTGAGAATTGTCTGAGAATTTTCTCAGACAATCAAAGTGTTCCCGTGGAAAATTTTGATCTTGCCTTCAATCGAAATCGGCAGAAACGTGTTGCTTGTTTGTCGTTCCTGCCAGATGAGCCGGAGCGCCCAACAGAAAAAGATGTTTAGAAGCAGACACAACTGGGTATAATAAGCGTCGAGGGTTGCTCTAACGTTAGAGCAAAAGCAAAAAGCCCGCTCAAGCACAATGATTACGCTTAAAGATGTCGCAGAACAAGCCGGAGTTTCCACGCAGTTGGTCTCGGTGGTTTTGAATGGGAAGGCCCAAAAGTATCGGGTTTCCCAGGCCACCCAGGAGCGTGTGGAAGAGATGGCGCGGCAAATGGGTTACGACCCGGAGAGCAATCGCAGTGCGCGGCAGATGGCGGCGCGCAAACATGGCAAAAAGTTGCCCAACAACGTGATTGCGGTTTGTGCTTTGCCCAGCGTTCGTTCTTTTCACGAACAGCCTTTTGAAGCCCCGATTCTCGATGGCATCGAAAGCGCAGCCGACCGCTTCGGGCTGGACGTGCTGCTGTGCCGTTTGCACCCCGAAAAAATGCCCCGCCTCATCACCAAAGGCGAAGTCGATGGCATTGTTATGGTGAGCGGCCGTCCCAATTTTCTGGATGCCTTTCGGCAGTTGAATATACCGGTGGTGAAAACGGGAAGCTCACCTCCCGGTTGCGATACGGTCATGGCGCAAGATAGAGAGGGTATTTACCAGGCCACCTCGCATCTGATTGGTTTGGGACACACGCAGATTGGTTTTATCGGGCATGCGGTGGAGGCCACGGTGGGGGAATCCATCCTGATATATAACGCAAAGGAGCGCCTGGCCGGTTATCTGGAGGCCATGAAAGAAGCAGATCTCCCGGCGACTTTTATAACCACACCGCCCTGCCAGGGTTATGCCGGCGATGGAGCCAAGGGGTTTAAAAGATTGTGGCGGGAATCGCAGGGCAGCCTGACGGCCGTCGTTTGTTACAACGACATCCTGGCGATGGGGATGATTCAAGCTGCGCAGGAAATGAAGCTCAGTGTTCCGGGCGATGTGAGCGTGACCGGCTTTGACAACATCTCCAAGCACTACGATGCCACGACGATGGTCTCTTCAGTCGATTACGACCGGCGCCAGATAGGCATACGCGCGGTGGAAATTCTGATGCAGGTTCGCGATGCCGGTGAAGCGAGAACCGAATTCGTTCTGGAAAAAATCCCGACTGTTTTTCGAGAAGGCAATACAACGGCAGCGCCGCGAAAAAAAAATTGAAAGGAAAGTGACAAGATGTTCTCTCTACTTCAAAAACCAGAGCAGGCAAAAATTAACAGGGCATTTACTCTGATTGAGTTGCTTGTCGTGATAGCTATTATATCTATACTCGCCTCGATCCTGTTTCCGGTGTTTGCCAGGGCGCGCGAAAATGCACGGCGCACCAGTTGTTTGAGTAATATGAAACAAATCGGGTTGGGGATGATGCAATATATCCAGGACTACGACGAGAAATATCCGTTTGGCGTCAATGAGGGCACCCAGCGCGGTTCGGGCAGCCCGGCGTATGCGAGTTACCCTCAAAAGCAAGGCACTTCCGCGACGCAAAAATGGAATACCCCGGCTGATACTTTCAGAACCAGTGCCGGCAGCAACAAGTATTATTACTATACCTGGATGGACTTCATTCATCCCTATACGAAGTCGGTGCAGATCTTCGTTTGCCCGTCCTTCAACAAAAAGAGCACTTGGGCACAGGAGAACCCGCCGAGCTACGGCTATAACAAGCATATTAGCGGCACCAAGATTGTAGAGGGTAACACCACTGGCGCATCGGGTTGGCCTTCGCGCGAGCCGCTGACAGCGGCGGCTATTCAGAAGGCTTCGGAAACGGTGATGAATGTCGAATATCCGGTGAATGAAGCAATTGTCGTTGGCGCCACGTATTGCGATCTTATGGGAAATCCTGCGTCAGAATATTATTCACTGGTTTATCCCCACATGGAAGGCGGCAATATCGCTTTCGCCGATGGCCATGCCAAGTGGTATAAGCGCGGCAACTCGCAAGTTTGTGTAGCCGGTGCCACACAGCACCCGGCCTGGGAGCCGAGCTTGCAATAGCTTTTGTAACGAGCGCTTCCAAATTAGCACTTTGTTAAGTTTCTTTTGCACTTCTGACTGCCGTTTCTGGGAGCGCAGGCGTCCCGCCTGCATCGCCACTTATACATTAGCAGGCGGGACGCCTGCGCTCCCAGAATTAGCCCGTTGAAAAATTAAAACCAATGAAATCCGCTCTCTTTATCTCTCTAAGTTTTGGCTTAATAGCCACCAGTAGTTATGCCGCGCCTGTAACCCCAGCCAAAGTGCTTCTGGCGCAGAACACCGTCTCTCAAAACACCCCGCAAATCGAACAGGTTAAAGCGGGCACGCTTAAAACGGCTCGGGCGAGTTGGTGGGGCTTCGATGCCGCCGACGCCACGCAGTGCCTGCAAGACGCCATCAATTCCGGCGTGCCCGAACTGATTGTCGATAACACCGGCAGTGACTGGATTATCGGCAAGCCCCTTCAATTGGTTTCTAACCAGAAAATTATCTTTGCCGACGGTGTGGTAATTCAGGCCAAGAAGGGCCAGTTCCAGGAAACGAAAGACGCCCTTTTCAACGGCAACAAGCTCACAAATATTGCGTTAGTGGGGCAGGGTAACGCCATGCTGCGCATGCACCGCGCGGATTACGGCAACCCCAAGCTCTATAAAAAAGCCGAATGGCGGCACGGCATCAACCTGATTGATTGCAAGGATGTTGTCATTCGCGGCTTCACCGTGCGCGAGACCGGCGGCGATGGCCTGTATCTGGGAGCCAGTTCCAGCGGCGTTAATCAGAACGTGCTGGTGGAAAACATGGTTTTCGATTCCAACTATCGCCAGGGTGTCTCGGTGATTAGTGCCGATGGGCTGACGATTCGTAACTGCAAATTCAACAATACCCTGGGCACAGCACCGCAAGCCGGAATCGACTTCGAACCCAACCAAAAGCGGCAGCGCCTGACCAACTGCTTGATTGAAGACAGTGAGTTCATTAACAACAAGGGCAGCGGCGTGGAGATTGCCTTGATGAAGCTCGATGCGTCGTCGCTGCCCATCTCCATCACCGTTCGGCGCAGCCGAACCAGGGGGAATTCCGCTGGTTTGGCAGTGAACCCGTCTGGCCGTGATACTCAAAATCCGGTCAAGGGCCAGGTCGTGATGGAGGATTGCGTTTTTGAAGGCGACCGCATCAGCCTGAGCAACCCGGTACACGATGCCATTGCCTATCTATTTAAAAATTGCACTATTGATTTTAGCCACCAGGATAATCCGGACACGAAATCGTGGCAAAGGCCCATTGGCGTCAGCAGTTTCAACCCCGCCGGGGGCGGTGCCATTGGCGGGATGAGATTCGAGAATGTCACGGTGATCGGTGAGGTCGATACGCCCATTTCATTGCCTTATCAGAGTAAGGCGACGATCTCCGATGCTATCGGCGGTAACATCCTATTGAAACAGGGTGAGCGCAGCGCACTATACGACCTGGCCGGTTTCCTGAAGGTTAAGCAAGCCGAATTCGAAAAATTCAATAAGCTCATTCCAGCCACTGCTGAGCTGGAAAAACTCCAGGTCCCGGCCCGTGGCCAGAAACGCAGCGGCAATGGCAGCTTCTTCCTGCGCAATGAATTCACCTTCTTGCAATATGCTCGCGAGGGGGAAGCGATTGAGATTAGCGTAAAATCGAAGCGCATCTACCCGCGCAAGGCCACCATTAAACTGGTGGACCCCAGCGGCAAAACAGTGGAAACGTTCAATATTCCCACCCAGAGCACCACTTTCCCCATTCGTTTCACCGCCACGCAAACCGGTTTCTATCGCCTGGTGCGAAGCGGGGAGTCGTCCAACTATACCGATATTAGTTCCAGCCACCCCGGCAACGGCCTTTTCGCAGAAAACGGTGAGGTGCAGTTCCTGCCGACTGCAGGCGACCTCTATTTCCAGGTGCCTGCCGGTGTGAAGGAGTTCGCCATCGGCGTGGGTGCCGATACCAGAGCCGATGTGGCGCTGGTCGATCCCAATGGCAAGGAAGTGGAGCGGCAGCGAGAACTCAACTCCATGCACCTCTTTTCCGTAACCCGTGCTGATGAGTCGAAAAGTGAAATTTGGTCGATCCGTGTTCGCGAGGCAGTGTGGGCAGTGACGGTAAAACCCTATGCGCCGCTGGTGCCGATTGTTTCGACGAATCCTACGACGATGTTGTTGAAAAAAGACAATTAATTCACCACAGAGGACGCGGAGGTCGCAGAGATTCTTTTTGTATTGATCATCAAACACCAGACGCATACCAGGCATCTGTAGGGGCTCCCCTTGTGGGTGCCCGGTACGTAGCAGATAGTGCGTTATGCCAATCGGGCTGTAGCGTCGCGGGCACCCACAAGGGGAGCCCCTACAAACGCTGCGGAAAGCGCCGATGCCACACATTGATTGTGGCATCGGCGCTTTCTCTTTTTTAGAGCAGGCAAAAAATAACGGCAATGTTATAAAATCAGCATTGGTTGCGTTCAACCTTACTTCCCGACCAAAGCTATGCCCTTCGTCCCCCAAATCCGCAAACAAATCCTCCACGCCCTGGAGCAGCACATCCTCCCGGTGTTGGCGCGCGATGAAGTGGTGCAAATTCTCTCCCAGCCGCCTTTCCTCCATCCGCAGATACATTCCTATTACAAAGACATTCCTTTTCTGGAAGATTTGCAGCCTGGGCTGTTGCAGCCGTCCTATACCTGGAAGGAAGAGCAGATGAGCGCCGGGCGTTCGCCGTATTTGATGTTCATCTACCAGGGAACGATGCAATATACCATCGGCATCACCCGGCAAATGGCCAGGGAAATGGCGGCAAAGAATTTCGATGTGCAAAAAGGCGGCATCACGCTGCATTTGCCGGAGGCAACCTGTCTCTATCAAATACCGATGATTCCCGGCGAAAACGGCAGACAGCCTTTTCATGTCAATTGCGGGTCGGCCAGCCTCCTGGCGATGAATTTATGGGACGACGAAATCCTGGCCCACGTTGCCACGTCAAGCAATCGCGGAGTCGATTGCTCGCATTCACTGACATTTAAAGATCGCGCTCTCGTGCAAATGGCGCGTCTCTATAAAACAGAATTGGAAGACAGCCCACCCGGCGATACGTCCTCCCCGCAGGCGTTACTATATGCGTTTTTCTCGCGGATGCGGCGTCTTTTAAAAAATCGGGAAATACCGCTGAGCAACACCAGTTGGGCAGGTGAAGTCGAGCGCCAGGTGCAAGGCGAAACGCGCATGGAGCAGCTTTGCCTGGAAGCGATGCGCTACATTGAAAAAAACCTGCAAGCAGGCTTGAGCTGGGAGGCCATCGCAGGCGCACTCGCTATCTCGCCTATCTACCTGAACGTCATCTTCCAGGAAACCCTGGGCACCAGCGTCATGCGCTATGTCACGCACCGGCGCATCGAAGCCGCCAAGCAAATTCTGGCCGAATCCAACGAAGCGCTCAAAGATGTGAGCCAATTGGTCGGCTTTGCCGGTGCCTCCAGCTTCGGCAATGCCTTCAAGCGCGCAACCGGACTCTCACCTCAGCAATATCGTAAACAATATCGTTCGTGATTATAGTTTGGAGATATTGTTATATTTTGAGTGTTGAAAAAGGAGATCGTTTTAGGTTTAGAAAGCGAGGGATAGGGGTACAATTTAAGCTGTAAGATTACTCTCGGAGATTGCTCATCGGCAACCAAGAAAAGAGGGAGCGTGTGATGAAAAGAAAAGCCTTTACCCTGATAGAACTTTTGGTCGTAATAGCTATTATAGCTATATTGGCTGCGATTTTGTTTCCGGTGTTTTCCCGCGCCAGGGAAAACGCCCGCCGCGCCAGTTGCCAGAGCAACCTGAAACAGATTGGCCTGGCGGTGATGATGTATGCGCAAGACAACGACGAGCGTTACCCCTCCAACAGCTCGGGCGGCAGCGGCGTGTACCAATGGCCCACGCACCTCTACACCGGCACCATCTTCTGGTATGCCAAGCTTCATCCTTACACCAAAAGCGTGCAGGTGTTCAATTGCCCCAGCGCTGAAAGCCGCCTGATGTGGGAAGGCGGCTACGATCGGGGTTCGGGGGCGTGGGGCAACATCTCTTACGGCTCCAACTTCGAGTTCTTCGGCACCGGAGCCACCAGCATCGCCATGGCCCAGGTCGATAAGGTTTCGCAAACCGTCATCATCGGCGATGCCAACCATTATTCCGTCTATCCCTTTTTCAACGACGGCGCTGCGCCGTGGTGGCAAAACACCATTACTTTCCAGGACCGTCACTTCGATGGATTGAACATGGTGTATGCCGATGGCCATGTGAAATGGCTGAAGCATCAGCGCACTCCCGCCGGTTGCAGCCCGCTCTCTTCCACTTGCAGGCTGCTTTCTCCCGGTTCATCGCAAGGCATCTACTGGTATGCCGATGGGCGTGTGCGGGGGTAAACGGTCTCAAAAATCTATTTGCGAACCCAGAGCGTGAGCGACGGGCTGGCCTTTTAGTTTTGTAAGCATTGACGTCAGCCCGTCGCTCACGCTCTGGGTTCGCAAATCACAGCAATTATTCAAAATCATGCACAAAAAACTCTTATTTTTAGCGTTGCTATCCGTATTATGGTGGAGCGCCGGGCAGGCCGGCCACGCCCAGGAAAATGAAAACACCTTCAGTCAGGTCACCGGCAAAAAACTGCTGGAATATACCTGGGGGCCGCCGCGACCGGAATTCGTGATGGAAAACATCCGCGAGATGGAAAAGTGGCCGTTCGAAGGCACCATCATGCGGCCGTTTTTCGGCAGCGGGCAAGTGTTCAACTCCGAAGTCTTTGCCAAACACACCCAGCTCATCTCTTCGCAGTTCGATAAATACAAACCCATCGAATCGAGCAAGCTCACCGATAACTTCATGGCGATGTATGCCGCTTCCACCATGGACTGGTTCAGCGACGACGATTGGAAGCTGGTATCCGAGCACACGCGGCTGGTTGCCAAAGGCGCGCGTCTCACTAATTGCGCGGGTATTATGTTCGACCCCGAGCCGTATGGCTTCAATCCCTGGATTTACAAAAACCAGAAGCATGCCAAGGAGAAGTCGCTGGAGGAATACACCGCCAAGGTGCGTCAGCGTGGGCGTGAGTTCATGAACGCTATCCAGAGCGAATTCCCCAACGCGAAAATCCTGTTTTTCTTCTATTATCAGCAGGCCTACCACGCCAGCAGCCATCCCGATCAAAAAATCCGCGAAGCGACCCTGGCGAATTTGCCCCGCAACGATTACCTGCTTTTGATGCCGTTCGTGAACGGTATGCTGGAAGCGGCGATGGAGGATATTCGGCTCATCGACGGCAATGAGCATGCTTACGGCAACTCTTCGGCTGAAGATTTTTACCGTCAGTATTGGGTGATGCGCAACGGTGTGCAGATCTACGTTCCGCAAGAGTTCAAGCAGAAGTTCGTGGAGCACAATCGCGCTGCCAATTCCCTCTATATCGACGGCCTGATGGGCGTGGGCCTGGGCGACATGCCGACCTGGGCACGGGAGATGACCGAAGAAGAGCGCATGAAATGGTTCGAGCACAATCTGCATTATGCTTTGAAAACCACCGATGAATATGTGTGGTTCTACGGTGAGAAAATTACCTGGTGGACCGAAGGCAACGCGGAACTCAACCCCAAGCGTGGGCAAATGACGGAGGTCATCAATAAAGTCAAGAAGCAGTTGATGAACGATGAGAAATTGGGCTACACAATGAAAGAGACGGTGCAGGAAGCCCGCCAAAAAGCCGAAGCCAGGAAAGCCTCGCTGGCAGCGAAAATCAAACCCAAAACCGCCACTGCCGCTATGTTGCAAACCCCGCTAACCATCGACGGCCAACTGGGCGAAGCCGCCTATCAAGAGTTGCCCTGGCTCGATGAGTTCGTGAATTTCGCCGATACCCCCGGCAAACCCACCGCCTCCACCCGCGCCTGGGTGGGCTATGACGATGAAAACCTGTATCTCGCGTTTCAAAGCAACGAACCGCAAATGGCCAGCCTGGTGGTGCATGACAACGATATCTGGATGGGCGAAACCATCGATTTCTCGATTCTGCTGCCCGGTGAACTGCCGCAAAGCCACAATTCAAAGTACTTCCATCTCATCCTGAATCCCAATAACAAGCGTTATAACCGCATCCAGCAAGGCACCGTGGATACCGATGATGAATTCAAAGTGGATTGGAAAAGCGCCGTCGCCAAAACCGCTACCGGCTGGACTGCCGAAATAGCCCTGCCGTGGAAAGAGATGGGCTTTGGCCCTATGGCTGCCGGGAAGAAAGTGCATTTGAATTTGGCCCGTCACCGTAAAGCGTCCGCAAACGAATTCACCTCCTGGTCGCAATACGCCCACCGCTTCCAGGAACCGGAGAATTTTGGGGTGATTGAATTGAAAGCGGCAGGTGATAGGTGATGGGTTATAGGTGATAGGGCGGCAACCGGGCGTTGATGGCGACCGTCAGCCTGATAGTCTGTCATCCTCGCGGACGCGGGGATCCATAAGGTGCGGTTTTCCAGGCATGGAGGACGAAAGAGAAACGCTCGCAGATTACAATTGAATAAGGTGATAAGGACGGGGCGATGCTGATACAGACAGCATCGCCCCGTCCTTATACCAATCCTGAAAGTTAACCTCCTCCTGTTATGACCAAGAAAACAGAATACAGGAAACAGGAAACCTACTCTTGAGATAAGCAGTTTGGTTTTACCCTGAACAAAAAGCCGTGTACTGGATCCCCGCGTTCGCGAGGATGACGAGCTTCAAAGACAACCGCCGCCATCAACGCCCGGTTGCCTCCCTGTATTCTGTCTACTATCTACCTGCTGTATAGGAAGATAGTACCTGGGATTGGTATTATTTGGTTACTGCCTATGAATTATCGATAGAATAAAAGAGAAGATACGTGCCGCTGCAGATTGGACTTTAGGGAATGAAAAATGCAATCGTTGCATCGTTATCTTCAGAATATTATTCTTATGAATCAATTGCAGTGGCATGGCGAAAATGATGTGCTCACCATCGGCCCCTTTACGATTAAAGGGCCATTGGTTTACAGCACATCCGATTCCAATGCGACTGACGGCTCGGCGATCTACCTGCCGAAGCGTTTCAGGATGCCCGAGCGTGATGCATCCGGCAACTTTGGCCCTGCGAATCGCTACCAGTTTGTCTATGGCTACCGATCGCTGGATGCAACCACACGCTGGCACTATCTCAACTGGCTGGCTAATGGACGCCCCAAGGTAGGTTCTCATCCTTTTCTGGAGCTGTATCTCAAAGGTCTGGAACGCCGCATTATTGCCGATGAGGCCGATGCGCTCTTGATTTGGAACGAACTATGGCGCTTGTATCCGGCTCCGGTGAGTGAGTGGGACTATACTCCGCAGCACTTCCAGGATTTACTCTGGTTTCTTTTGCCGCAAATCGGCATCCAGGCCACTCATAAGCAGGTCGCGGCACTGGCGCGCAACAGCGGCCAAATCAGCCAGTGGGACCCTGAACCCAGAAGTCAGCTTTCCATGCTGGTGCATTGGGGGCTGGAAAAGTTCGGGCATCTACCGGCTTGGCTGGCTTTTTACTGCGCACGTATTTTATCGGAAGCAAATCGCTCAGTGGTTCTCGAACGCGCTGAGTGGGAAATGGTGCAACTGTTTGCTGTGGAATGGCACCGTCGCGGCGGGCCGGAAATGCCGTTATCCCTGCCGGAAAGGGCGTTGTGCCGCTATGAATACCGGCCGCTCTACAAGACACTGCGCACGGTATCCACGACCTGGAAAGATCCCCTTCGTTCGAGCAAACAATGGAAAAAAGTCGGTCAGGAATTGACGGCATTTTTTAACCATTGCCAGAGCGAACTGCGGCCCTTTGCCCTGGCACTGGGCAAGGACGGCATCACCCGCGAAAGCCGCCTGGCCTGGGAAGCGTTGCCGTCGCCATTGCAACACGGTGAGCATCCTTGCCACCAGAAAATATGGGCATTAGGCGGGCAGCAGTTAGAAGAAACAGGCTACGCCACCACCACGCTGGAAGAGGTGGCAAAGGCGCTGGGTATGGGAGAACGCCCGGCGCTTTCACCCCTGCTCAGCCGGGGGCTGGCGCAATCATTGCAATACTGTGAGCTGGGCGTAGAACCCGATGCGCGGCTCAGCGGTAAATCATATCGCTGGGGCGATACATTAGTTCTCTTCTCCGCTTCACGGCAAAAGCTGGGCACGCCCGATGAAGTGGCCGCCATGCGCTACCAGAGCCACGCCGGTTTCATCCGCTGCGCACTTTATGTCGCTCGCGCGGCCGGTGAGGTGCGACAGGAAACACTGACTCTTATCGCCCAGCGCCTTTTCGAGACCTTCGATTTACAGCCGATGGAAAAACGCCGTGCCAAGGCTCTCGCCAACCATCTGGTGCGGCAGGAGATTGCCCTCACCGGACATAAGTGGCCTGAGCTAAACATGGAGAGGCTGCGCCGCCAGTTGCCACCTTTACTGTTTGAAATCGTGGGACTTAACGGCCAGATCAATAAAGCCGAAGAAGCTGCGCTGGCAGCGGTATGGAAACGGCTGGGGTTGGAAAAACGTCAGCTTACCCGAGAACTCGATAGCCTGTCGGCGCGCGGCGTGGTGTTCGTCGGCAGCACGGTTGCCGGTCGTGCCGGAGAAAAACTGCCGCCTCCGCCCCTGGGAGGCGCTTCCCCAACCGTGGCCTTCGAGCTCGATCATGCGGTGATTGGCGAACTCCTGGAAGATACCGCCCACGTCCACCGGGCGCTGAGTGAAGCAATGGCGGTGGAGGAGGAAGAAGTTGGAAGTCTGAATGCAGAATGCAGAAATGAAGGCTTTAATGAGCCTGAAGAGGTGGTGGAGGAAGAGCCGCTGGCCACCCAACCAGAAGAGAGCCGTTTTCCTGGCCTGATTCCAGCTTTAAAGGGATTGTTAGCCGACCTTTTGGAGCAGCCTCAGTGGGAGCTGTCCCAAGCCCAGGAATTAGCACGCCGCCACGACACTATGCTGGCGGGTGCGATTGAAAAAATTAACGATTGGGCCTTCGAGGAATTGGGCGAGCAGTTGATTTGGGACGATGGTGATACGCTGAGTTTGGAGCGAGAAATACTGAGCATGTCATATGAAAACTGAACGCCGGATGTTCCATGCTGAACATCCAGTTCCCCCGCTCCCTTGTCGAATCTTCGTCAAACTATCGAAAATAATAATTGGTTACATCATTTAATCCTATTGAATTACCTCTCATGACCCAGAACAACGAACAAGCCGGTGGCGATGAGCAGCTTTTTAGCCAGGAACTGGGCGATTGGGCGACTTTCGCGCTCGATGCCGCCGTTGAATTTTATACCGATGGCACCAGCACGCCGTTTCTGCTGGTCTTGGATCAAGACGACAAGAAGCATCTGGTCAACCTTGAATTGACGGTAGACGCCAGCGTTGAGGAGCTGCTGCACGTCGCCCGCGCCCAGTTTCGCGAGATGTTTCCGGCTGCGGTGCTCTATGCGCTGGTGTGGGATGCCGAATTGAATATCGAAGGTGAAAGCCACAACGGCATCTTGGCCGAATGCGGCCAGCAAGACAAACCCACCGCCTGGCTGTTTGCCCAGCTCTACGAGGGGGATGTCGCACAGGATACGTTCGATGCTAGGGAAGAACCCGTCGTAATCGGCCCGGTGGATTCGGCGTTCGAGAATATTTGACAATAAGAAAGATTTGCGCTTACAATCGACGACATGACTACAAAAAATAGCCTGTTACGGATGGATAACGTTCTGATTGTTATCGAAGATCTTGAGGCAGCCAAAGCATTCTTCATCGAACTTGGTATGGAGCCGGAAGGCGAAACGCAGGTCGAAGGCCCCTGGGCCGACAGCGTTGTTGGGCTAAGCGGCATGCGTGCCGACATCGTCATGCTCAAAACCCCGGACGGCCACGGCCGGGTCGAGTTATCCAAGTTCCACACCCCACCAGCGATTAAACCCCAACCGGAGAATGCGCCGTCGAACACCTTGGGCATGCGCCGCATCATGTTCGCCGTCGAGGGCATCGACGATGTGGTTGCCCGCTTGCAGCGCCATGGTGCCCAACTCGTCGGTGAGATCGCGCAATATGAAGACTTCTATCGCCTCTGCTTCGTGCGCGGCCCCGAGGGTATTGTGATCGGATTGGCCGAGCAATTGAAGAAGTAAGCGTAACGGGTATTTGGGAGATTCTTGAGGTGCAAGTGAGAACGGTTTTGCTTATGCAGCGGCTTGCTGCACAAATTGAAAACGCCTTTCGAAGCTCAGAACTTAAAGCGGCGTTAGATGGCGATAAAGAATAACGAGATGAGTTCTCTGCGATGGTATGGTGAAAACGATACCCTGGAAATTGGGCCTTTCAAACTGAAAGGTCCGATGGTGTATGGTGCGACAGATGACGAAGAGGAAGAGCCATCGGCGGTTATCGTGCCTCGCATTTTTCAGGTGCCGCAGTTCAAAGGCAGTGAAGAAGAAGAGTTCCATATATTCAGCTACTACTACTCTTCATCTTATCGCCGCCTCCGTGCGGCGAAGCGCTGGTATTATCTGCAATGGTTGCAGCAAGGGCGGCCCAAAACCACGAACATGGTGTTCTTGTCGCTTTTCCTACAGGGAGTCGAGCGGCGTTTGTTGGTAGATCGTAGCGATGCGAAGCTCATCTGGGATGAACTCTGGCGTTTGTATCCAGAGAACGGCGACAGTTGGAATCCGGTTCGGGACAAAATAAGGGAGTTGCAGTGGCTTTTGCTTTTGCAAGTGGGCGACCACGCGCGGAGTAAAGAAATCGCTGCCTTGGCCCGGGAAACGGAATCGTTGAACTCGTGGGATGATGAGTCGCGCTCTCAACTTTCGCTGCTGCTCCGGTGGAGTTTTCAAGTCTACGGCAAACTGCCCCACTGGCTGGCTTTCTATTGCGGGCGTATCTATTCGGGAACCTGGCTGGGCGGCGTCTTCAAGTGGGCCGAGCAGGAGATGTTGCAACTTTTCGTTTCGCGCATCAAGCAATGGGATCAATCGCGGTTGCAGCTCCGCTTACCACCCAAGGCGCAGTGTTGTTTCGAGTATGAGCCGCTTAACTCGATGCTTTCGACCACCGTCTTGCATTGGCACGATGCCTTGAGAGTAAATTCGCAATGGAAATCGCTCGGCAAGGAACTGGCCGCTCTTTTCAATTGGTGTCTGGAAGAACTGCGTCCTTTCGGGGTAGCGTTGGGCAAAGAAGGTGTCACCCGCCAAAGCCGCCTGGCCTGGGAAGTTTTGCCTGCCGAGTTAAAGCAGGGTCCGCACCCTTCACGTGCCAAATTGCTGGGTTTGGGGGGCGAATTGTTAGAGCAGACCGGCTATGCCACAACCACCGTTGGGCAAGTCGCCGTCGCATTGGAAATAGCAGAGCGCCCTTCGCTTACGCCGGTGTTGAGTAAGGTGCTGGCGCAATCACTGCAATTTTGCGAATTCGCCGTGGAGCCGGATGCAAGGCTGAGCGGCAAGTCTTATCGGTGGGACGAGCCGTTGGTTTTCTTCAGTGCTTCGACGGATAAGCTGGGCGTATTCAACGAAGCGACGGCGCTGCGCTACCAAAGTTATGCCGCCTTCATTCGCTACGCGCTCTTTATAGCGCAGGCAGCGGGCGAAGTGCGACAGGAGACGCTCACTTTCATTGCCCAGCGCCTGTTCCAAGTTTTCGATCTCCAGCCGATGGAAAAACGGCGGGCACGAGTCCTGGCCAACCAGCTTGTGCGCCAGGAGATCAGCCTGAAAGGCTATCGCCCGCCCGAACCTGCACAAGACAAGCTGCGCGAACACTTGCCGCCATTACTGCTGGAGATCGTGCGGCGCAACGGTCTGGTGAGCGCTGCCGAAGAAAGCGCATTAGCCACGATGTGGAAGCGCCTGGGGCTGGAAAAAAAGGCATTGACACGCGAACTCGATGCTCTTTCGGCCAGCGGCGTGGTGTTTGTTGGAAATATGGTGCCCGGACGTCCCGGTGAAAAGTTGCCGCCACCGCCACCCGGCGCTTCGCCCACAGTGGTCTTCGAGCTCGATCACGCCCTGATCGGGGAACTGCTGGAAGATACGGCCCATGTGCACCGTACACTTCATGAAGCGATGGGCGTGGAAGAGGAAGCTGGAAGTTTGAATGCAGAAGGCGCAAGTGGGGAGTTCGCAGAGCATGAAGCTCCGGCGCAGGTGGTAGTGACCTACGTTGGCTTGACATCCACATTGGATGGGTTTCTCACTGCGCTGCTGCAACAGCCGAAGTGGGAAAAAGCCGCGGCGCAAGAACTGGCGCGTAGCTATGATACGATGCTGGCCGGGGCGGTGGAGAAAATTAATGACTGGTCGTTCGAGAAGTGGGACGAGCAGCTGATTTATGATGATGGTGATGTGCTGAGTGTGGAGCTTGGATTGATTGCTGAGGAAGCTCGTGTGTAATCGAGTCGGATATTCGACAGGCTTTGGAGCAATGGCCTATCCGCACAAACAGTTTGTGCAACAAGCGGTTGCACAAACGCATCACTGTCCTGGTGGTGCATGAAAATCAACACAAAGCACGCAAACAAATCATAAAGAAGCCTTTTTGGATCTTAGTGACCATGGTGTTGAATTAACGGGCGATATAATGCGGTGAGCCAAAAGACGCAAGACCGCTCCCCTAACACTGTATACTTAAACGCTTCCTTTTTCAATTCTTATATTCAGTGACAGTACAATCCTATGTTAAAACGCATTTCCCCACGTGAGCGCTCGGCTGTACTTCAATCGTTAGCTGCCGGTGTGGTGCCGCGATTAGGCATTCACCATATCCAGGTAGGGCGCAAGGCCGAAGTCTCCGCGCTGTTGGAAGATATCGAGCGCATTGAAAACGGTGGGGCGGCGATGCGGTTTATTGTGGGGCGCTTCGGGGCGGGAAAGAGCTTCTTTCTCAACCTGATGCAGCAGGTGGCGCTCGAACGCAAATTCGTGGTGTTGCGTGCCGATTTCACTACCCAGCGCCGTTTGCACGCCACCGGTGGCGAGGCGCGCTCGCTTTATCAGGAGTTGATGCGTAACATGGCGACCCGCTCGCGGCCCGAAGGCGGGGCGCTGGCTTCGGTAGTGGAACGCTGGATTACCGATATCGAACACGAAACCGGCGGTGACGAGCAGGCCACCCAGGCACGGCTGGAGCAAATCTGCCGCGGACTGCAAGACCACGTCGCCAGCTACGATTTCATCCATGTGCTCAAGGCCTATTATCGCGGCCACCACGACGGCAACGCTGCATTGCAGGGCAACGCCTTGCGCTGGCTGCGGGGCGAATACTCCACCAAAACCGAAGCGCGGCAAGACCTGGGCGTGCGCACTATTATCGACGACGCCAACTACTACGACTACCTCAAACTGATGGCCGCCTGGCTCAATGCCGCCGGTTACGCCGGGCTGCTGGTGTGCCTCGATGAGCTGGTGGTGGTATCGCACCGCCTTAATAATCGCATTGCGCGCAACAACAATTACGAAGCGATCTTGCGCATCTTCAACGACTGCCTGCAGGGCAACGTCAGCGGCCTGGGCTTTTTGTTTGGCGCGACGGATGAGTGTATCCACGACACCCGGCGCGGCCTTTTTTCCTACGAAGCCCTGGCCTCGCGCCTGGCTCCCAACCGCTTTGCGGCGCAGGGGCTCATCGACTTGCAAGGCCCGCTGGTGGCGCTGCAAAACCTGACTCCGGAAGATTGCTACGTGCTGCTGCTCAACGTGCGCCGCGTCCACGCCGGTGGCGATGAAGAAAAGTCGCCCCTGCCCAGAGAAGCCATCGAAGCCTATCTCAACAGTTGCGCCCAGCGCATGGGCGCGGCCTATTTCCAGACACCGCGCGAGACGATCAAAGATTTCATCAGCCTTCTGAGCGTGCTCGAACAAAACCCCGGTGCCGACTGGAAGCAACTCATCGGCAGTATCTCCACCTCCGCCGCCGACGTGCAAACCCAGGAACCGGCATTGCTGGCCCCTGCCGAAGAAGAGGAAATCGTTGCGGCAGCGGATGAGGATTTGGCGCAGTTTAAGCTTTGAACGGCAAGTTTGAATGATGAATGATGAACGATGAAGTAGGTAACCGGAGGGATTAATTCGGAAGTCAGAATAATAAATGCAGAAGTGAGGCAACTGGGCATTGAAGACAATAGTCATCCTCTACGTTCGGTTACCCACTTCATCGTTCATCATTCATAATTCATCGTTAGCATTATGTCCCACTCCGCCTTCTCCCGCCTCCACACCGGCGTCCAAAAACAGCTCTGGCAGATGAAGTGGCAGGAACTGCGTGCGCTGCAGGTGGAGGCCATCAATGCGGTTTTCGATCACCAGCAGCCCATCCTCGTGAGCGCCGCCACGGCCGCAGGCAAAACCGAAGCGGCGTTCTTGCCGGTGCTCTCGCAAATGGCCGCCGCGCCCCAACCGGGTGTGCAGGCGCTGTATATAGGACCGTTGCGGGCACTCATCAACGACCAGTTCATGCGGGTAGGAGAGTTGTGCAGCCATTTGCATATCCCCGTTCACCACTGGCACGGCGATGTGAGCGCCACCGCCAAGCGTAACCTCATCAAGCGGCCTGCAGGGGTTTTGCTGATTACGCCCGAATCGCTGGAATCGCTTTTTGTCAACCGTTCCACGGCCTTGCGCGCATTGTTTGCCCATTTGGAATTTGTGGTTATCGACGAGCTACACGTGTTTCTGGGCACCGAGCGGGGGCGGCAGTTGGAATCGCTTTTACATCGCTTGCAACCGTTTTGCCAGAATCCGCCACGCCGCATCGGGCTTTCGGCGACGCTCGGCGAGGATGAAATCACCACCGGCGCAGTGCGCCGCCTTCTGGCGGTAGGTGCAGAAGGTGCGTTGTGCCACATCGAAGACCAGACGCAAAAACCGCTGGGCTATAGAGTGCATACCTACTTAAAGGAAGCGCCGGAGGAAAGCGAAGTCGAAGTGGCCGATCTCATCATCGAGCGGCGCATTGCAGCCGATGTGGCGCGCCATTATTCCGGCAAGACCAGCCTGATCTTTGCCAACCGGCGCGGCGATGTCGAGCAGTATGCCGACCTGTGCCGTCCGCTGATGCCCAACGACGTGACGGTGCATCACGGTTCGCTCTCGCGTGAAATTCGCGAGGAGACCGAAGAACTGCTCAAGGATAAATCCAAGCCGCGCCCGGTGACGGCCTTTTGCTCTTCCACCCTGGAACTGGGTATCGACCTGGGCGATGTGGAAGCGGTGGGGCAGATCGGCACGCCGCCTTCGGTCGCTTCGCTCAAGCAGCGGCTGGGCCGGAGCGGGCGCGGCGAAGGTCAGCAGCGGGTGATGCGGGTGTATCTCGAAGAGGAAAAACCCGGCGAAAGTGACAGCGTTTTCGAGCGCCTGCACCTCGATCTTGTTCAAACCATCGCCGTCACCCAACTCATGCTCGAAGGCTGGGTTGAGCCGCCACGCGATGCCCGCTTCGACTTCTCCACGCTCACCCAGCAGATTATCAGCGTCATCTCCCAAACCGGCGGCACCCGCGCCGACCGGCTTTATGGTACTTTGTGTAGCGGTGGTGCCTTTGATGCTATCGATGCGCCTTTGTTCGGCCGCCTGTTGCGTTGCCTGGGCAGCCAACAGAACGACGTCATCGAGCAGACACCCACCGGCGAATTGATTTTGGGCCTCAAAGGCGAGAAGCTGCGCCAGAGCCGCGATTTTTACGCCGTGTTCCTCACCCCGCGCGAATATTCGCTGCTGCACCAGGGCCGCTTGCTGGGCACTTTGCCTTTGACGATGGGCATCGAACCTGAAGAACACCTGCTCTTTGCCGGGCGGCGCTGGCAAGTGGTTTCGATCGATAGCGAGCGATACCAGATCCATGTTGCTCCCGCTAAAGGCCGCAAGCGCCCGGCCTTTAGCGGCGAAGGCGTGCGTGTTCATACCAGTGTGCGCCAGAAAATGCGCGAAGTCTTGCAGGGTGAGGCCACCTATACCTACCTCGATGAGGCCGGGCAGCAGCTTTTACAGCAAGCCCGGCGCGAAGCTGCGCGGGTAAACCTGTTCGAGCAGCCGGTTCTGCCGCTGGGCAACAATAAATCGGCGCTGCTGCTGTGGGCCGGGCATACCATCAACCAGACGGCATCACTGCTTCTTAAATGCGCCGGAGCCGAACTGGAGCGCAACTTCTGGACCGGCGGCATCGCCGTGGTCGCTAAACACGGCCCCGAGCATCTGCAAGAATTGGCGCAACAAGCCGCTTTACTGGAAGTGGAAGCGGGATCGTTATTAGTCGATTTCCCGATGATGGGCGAGCGCAAATACGATTGGCTGCTCAATGAAGAGCTGATAAAAGAAATGTTCGCGCGCGATGAGCTGGATGTGGCGGGCGCACAGGCGGCGTTGTCGGCGGTCCATAAATCCCAGGTTACGGCTTAGCCGTTGAATGGCAAGCCCAGATAAACTCAGTGCCTATGCGCCGATTCTCTCTGGCTGGGCTCTCCGCTTCACGGCACACGGTGCCAGTTCTCATTCTCGTGGCATTGGCTGCGCTCTACTGGCGCGACGTATTGTTCACCTCCCAGGTGCTTCTCCCCGGCGCGATGCTGCGCGGTTTTGCACCGTTCGGCGGCGACCCTCAGGCACCGTGGAACCTGTTGCAGTGGGATGCGTTGGGGCAGTATTTTCCCTGGCGCACTTTTGCCGCGCGCGAGTTGCAAAGTGGCCATATTCCGCTGTGGAACCCCTACCAGTTCTCCGGTGCGCCGTTCATTGCCAACGGGCAAAGCGCGGTGTTTTATCCGCTCAATATTGTCTTCTGGATTTTCGACGTAGCGCGCGCTTTCGGATTGTCGGCGTTTTTGCATACCTTGCTGGCAAGTATCGGCACCTACGCGCTGCTACAAAACTGGAAACTCACCCGGGCTGCTTCGCTGTTGGGCGCAGTGGCGTTTGGCTTTTGCGGTTACCTGGCCTCGTGGGTGATGCTGCCCACACTGGCCAATACCGCGTCCTGGCTGCCCTTAGCGCTGCTGTGCCTGGAACGCAGCTTGCCGGAAAAAGGGATTAACCCGCGCCCGTTGGTAGCACTGGTAGCCGTTTTAGCCTGCGCCATGTTGGCCGGGCACGCGCAGATTTTCTTCTATATCTTAGTAGCGCTCACTTTGCGTATGCTGTTCTTACCCGGCAAGGGCCGCGCGATACTGGCGCTTTGCACTGCTTTTGTAGGCTGTGGCGTCATGGCCGCCTTGCAAATTTTGCCCACCCTGGAACTGGCCCGCAACGGCCACCGCGCCGGAGGCGGCCCCACCATGGAAGGCTGGAATTTCCTGGTGCCGCGCGCGCTGCAAATTGGCGACTTGCCCTCACTGCTCATCCCCGGCTGGCCCCACCTCTCGTTCAGCGAAAACTTCGGCTACATCGGTTTCGGCACCTTCCTCTTAGCCGCCAGTGCCGTGCTTTTCCTCTTCCTCAACTCAAAACTCAAAACTCAAAACTCAAAACTCGCTTCTTCCCACTTTCTCTTCGCTATCACGCTCACCTTCTTCGGCCTTCTCTACGCCACTGCTACTCCTCTGGCGCAGGCGTTCTATTTCACAGTGCCGGGGCTGTCGCAAATGGGCGGGGTAGGGCGCGCACTCATTCTCTGGAGCCTGGGCGGCGCACTGATGGCGGCGCTGGGCCTGAGCGCCCTCCAGCATCGCCTCAGTGGCGTGCGTGTATTGCCGCTGATTGCGTTGGCGCTGGTCACAGCCGAGTTGTTTGGCAACGGAATGATCGCCTACCAAACTGCGCCGCGTGAAGTGGTGTATCCGGCTACGGAAGTGACCACATTCCTGAAAGAGCGCTCGAAGCCCGATGCGCGAGTGCTCTTCATCACCCCGCGCGGCGGCTGGCTACCGACCGAAGTGCTGCAAGGCAACGGACGCAACCACCCGCCGGGTGTGTTGCCGCCTAATGGCGCAATGGTTTACGGTATCCACGACGTGAGCGGTTACGACTCGCTGGCCTCGCGCGCCTATCGCGAATTCGTGGCGCAGGGCGAAGGCGGCGATGTTTCGCCACCGCTTAACGGCAACATGATATTGCTGGAAAACCCGGTTTCGGCCTCGCTCGATGCGTTGCAGGTCCGCTACGTGGTCTCGCAGCAGAGCCTGGAAGCACCGAACTTGAAAGTGGTGTTGCGCGTCGATGACTGTGTTGTTTACGAGCGCACCGTCGCTGAAACGCCGCGTCGCGAGGGCAGAGAGTTCTCACCCGGTTGGCGTGAGGGGAAGTATCAGCCGGAGAGCTTCCGCTTTGGCGCGTTTCTCTCACTACTGGCACTGGGCGTAGCTGCCGGAGTGTTAGTGGGCGCGCGACATAGGAATTAACCACAGATAAACACAGATGATCTTCGTGGTGGGATTTTTTGCTGAGCGTATGCTAACGGTGTCAATGAAAAAGCATGATAGAATATTTTGCAAGCCAAAACTCTATACTGTGTTCATCTGTGGTTAATTCCATATATAAAAATGAAACGCTTGCTGATTCGAATCTCACTCACTGGCTTACTGCTCTTAGCCACGCCCACCCTTGCCCCGGCGCAAACCCCGCAAAATGCACTCTGCGATGAGAACGGTTGCATCGCGGCGATTGCGGCGGTCGATTTCCATGGCCGTGAAGCCTGGCGTCTCACCGATGGCAAAACCGTAGCGGTCGTCGTGCCGTCACTGGCGCGGGTAATGAGCTTCAAGCGCGCGGGCGGGCAGGAGTGGCTGTGGAGCGCACCCGACCACGCCGAAAAAGTGCCCGACTGGAACGGCTGGATGAACTGGGGCGGCGATAAAACCTGGCTCTCGCCCGCCGATAAGTGGGGCGCAATGGGCGGTAAAGACCGCTGGCCGCCGCTGCTGGAGTGGGAAAAAGATTTCCAATATGAAGTGCAAACCGGCGGCAAACTCAAGATATGGGGATCGGCCTCGCCCATCACCGGCCTGCGCGTGAGCCGCGTGCTTTATTTTGATGACAACGGCGATTTCGTCATCGAACAAACCGCCAGCCGTGAAGCTAAATCGCAAATTGCCGGAAGCCTGCGCGCCGGTTTGTGGAGCGTGACGCAAATCAACTCCGTCGGGCTTGACGGGGTGTTCGTACCCCGCGCCGCGCAAAGTGTCTATGAATCCGGCTTCCGCCCGATGATTACCAAAGGCAGCGCCCCCACAGAAACGGTGTTGCCGGGTCTGCTGAAAGTGACCCCGACAGAGGCCGGAGCCTATAAAATCGGCACCGACGCGCCTCGCTCTGCCATCGCCGCCGTGCGTGGCGACCTGGCATTAGTGCAAAAAACCAAATATCTGCAAGGCGAATACCCCGATGGCGATACGCCTCAGAGCGGCACTACGGTTCAACTCTACATGACCGGCAATCCGCGCCTGACCTATCAGGAGCTTGAACTCCTCTCGCCGCTGCTCACCTTCTACCCCGGCACCCGCTGGACTCACACGGTACGCTGGAGCCTGCACCAACTGCCATCGAGCAACATCAACGATGCTGCGGTTCACGCGGAGATTGATCGGTTGTTAGGGTGACGTTTTCATAGCACGCAAAGCCTTCGGCCACGCCAACTACGTCGCAAGTTTTCGCGATTTTTTTGGAGTGCGGTGACTTGTCACCGCGAGGACATAACCGCTTCGTTCACGTTTCAATCGAACACCGACACGGCGCGGTGACAAGTCACCGCACTCCAAAGAGGCTGCTCCGGCACTCAGGTGCTGTGCCGCTTCGCATCATGTGCTTGAAGGCAATATTGCAATTCATCTAAAGTGGAAAGCAATATCCTTCAGGAGAACCCATGAACTGCCCGATATGCGGTCACCAATCGAGTGAATATAACCACGACTGCCTGCGTTGTATCACAAAAAAGACGAACCGCCACTTCTGGCTGGTAGCCGGTATCGTGGGCCTGCCGCCTTTGCTTTTCTTGGTCTGGATAATATTTGCAATGGTGATGAAAGAAGTGTTCATTGCCAAACGAGCTGTTTGCCAAAAAAATCTGAAAGACCTGACAATGGTAGTATTGGACTTCAGTGAGGCCAACGGTGGCCGCTTGCCCGACCTTTCCAGCCCTGAAAAGATTCGCACCGCTTTAGGCGAAACGCCGACTTATACCAATCCTGTAAACTAACCTCCTATAGGAGTCCGCGATGCAAATTACA
>DAITOV010000013.1:24716-29503 GCA_036833945.1 Abditibacteriia bacterium | reverse complement strand
TTCTGTCTACTGTCTACCTGCCGGAGAGGAAGATAATTTCTGGGATTGGTATAAGGCAGCAGACTCTACTTCTTTGCCGCTCTTTGCGCCCTCACCGTTTTCTGGGCCAGCAAGGCTGCACCGATGGCGGCATCGTATTGGGGTTTGATAATCTGCCAGGCACCCAGCGGTTGGAATTTACGCTTGAGTTCCACCATCTTTTCACCGATTGCATAACCGGTAACAGCCTTGAAGTGATCGTCTTCAAACAAGCCGCCGCAGAGAGCAAACGGCACACCCAACGCCTCGACTACGCCAGGCGCGGTTTCCTGATGGCGCTGTATCATGCCGACCGCTACCGCCGAAGCGGTTTGTGCGAGATGCAGCGCGGCACGTTCACGAATTTCCAGGGCCGCAGCTTCTCCGGCAAGCGCCCGGTCGAAGACCAATTGCGCCAGCCGCGCTACCTGGTCGCGCGGCACTTCCGGGCCACTCACCCACTGAATTAATGCTTCACTGCTAGGCAACCCAAGAGCGGTGAGTACGGCGCTGCCCAAGCCCGATTTGGGCGCACGCCCATCAGCACCCCGGCAGGTTTCACGGAGTGCTTCCAGGCCTATCCAGTAACCACTGCCTTCATCGCCCAACAAAGGCCCCCAGCCATCGGCATAGAAACGTTCATTCGCTCTATTCACGCCTAGAGCAACCGCCCCGGTACCCGCAATTAAAATCACCCCGGCCTGTCCGGCCAAAGCGCCGGCGTGTGCCGCAGCGGCATCGGTATCGAGAATCCAGGGGGTGCGGCCCACCAGGTCGGCCAGGCGGCCACGCATAATGAAAGCATCACTCTCGCGCCGCACCCCGGCCAGGCCAAAGCCCCAGGCGGTGATACTCTGCGGTGTGAGTCCGGGTGCCACCCTGCATGCATCGGCTAATGCCTGTTCGGCAGCGAGGCGGCAGTTATCGGCTGCGACTTGCGCTCCGACCGCATAATGGTTGCTGGCCCCAGCTTCGCCACGACCTAACACTTCGCGTGTCTCGGTGATGAGAACCGCCCGCGTTGTCGAGCCGCCACCGTCAATTCCCAGAAAATATGGCATTTATAAAGTCACGTGGAGGCGCTGCTCCTCCTTTCTCCTTGCTTGCATCGTTATTGCGCTGCAGGCACGACCGGCTCTTCACGCGCACCATTGCGCGAAACACCCAAAACCAGCCCGATACCCAGCAATGTGCAGAGCAGGCCGCTGCCGCCATAGGAGATGAAAGGCAAAGGCATTCCCGTCACCGGCAGCACATCGAGCACCACGCCCAGGTTACACACAACCTGCAGCGCCAACAAACTACCGACACCTACGCACAACAACGTTTCAAACTGCCGGGTTGCGTTATAGCCAATCTGGAAGCAGAAGAAAATCATAACACCGTAACCCACCAGCAAGGCTACCATTCCCACCAGACCGGTTTCTTCCCCGACAATGGCCAGAATAAAATCGGTGTGAGGTGCGGGCAGGTGGCCTTGCTTGAAGAGAGAGCCGCCAAATCCAGCCCCCAGCATACCGCCACGCTCAATAGCACGCAGGCCTTGCTCGGTCTGGTAGTGAGCACCGGTTTCATCGGTTTCGGCAGCGAAGAAGTGAGCGATACGCTCTTGCTGATATGGCTTGATGCCCGGCATCTTGCCCACCGAACACAGCGCCATGACCAGAGCGCCAACCACCACGATCGAACCCAGCAGAGTTGCCAACTGACGCCCCGGCACACCGGCGTAAAAACCGATAACCAGCGGGATGGTAAACAACACCAAAGTTGCCGAAAGATGCGGCTGCATAAACACCAGCAGCAGAGGTACACCGGCGATGCCAAAAGCGGCACACCAGGGCCAGTTCGACTTATACGAAATCCGTCCGGCACGCGACCAGAAATCGGCCAGTACACCAATCAGCGCAAATTTCGCGATTTCCGAAACCTGCAACGGAATCGGCCCTACTTTCAACCAACGTTCAACCCCGCCCATCGTGACACCCAGGGGCGAAAATTTAGTCGCCAACAAGCCTACCAAAGCGGCGAAATACAAGCACCAGACCATGCCGCGCACCATATGCGGCGATAGACGGGAGATACCGACCATCACTCCGATGCCTACCAGCACAAACCCAATCTGGCGGATCAGGAAAAAATCGGCACTGCCATGGTTATCCAGTGCAATCGCCTGCGATGCCGAATAGATCATCGGGATCGAAAAGAGCGACAGGAAAAGCGTAATGAAAATCAGGCCCCAATGCGCCGGGGGACAAGCCCGCCGCGAAACCTTCTTCACTTCGGGGGCACTGCGCTCCACAGGCTCGGCGCGAACCGGCTCTTTACCTGTATGGGTTGAAGCGGTATTACGCTTGCGTTCGCGCCGCGCGGCACGCAAGTCGATGACGTTGTCATCCGTATCGCTCCAACGCTGTTCACGCGCGGCCTGACGCCCGCTCCCGGAATAGGCGGGTGCCTGAGAGCGATGCGATAATTTATCAGTCGATGCAGAAGACATGGCGCGGCTCCTTTGCTGGGACGACAATTGCGAAGAACGGTTCTGAGATTGGTTGCGGCTGCGATGACGAGTGTGTTGGTTATTCAATGGAATCTATATTCAGTTAGGGTTTGGCAGGTGCAAAGGAAACGGCTAAAGTTCAGCTTTCTTCTTCGAGTGCGGCAACCGCTTCTCGAAAAGATTGTCCGCGATGTTCATAACTATCGAACTGATCGAACGACGCGCATGCCGGGCTTAGCAAAACGCTCCCCCCGGCGGGTGTACGCATTTTCGCGGTTCTGACGGCATTTGTCAAGCTAATGGCATTCACGATATTCGCATCATTAAAACCGGCTTCACGCGCGACTTCAGCCAGCATCTCGCCCGCCTCTCCAATGGTGATGAAGAGCTGTGCATATTCGGCAATCGCCGCGCCCAGCGGAGCGAATGCAGCCTTCTCAATTTTCGCGCGTCCACCCGCAATCAATGTCAACGGAGGCGCAAACGCTTTTAATGCAGCAATCGCGGCATCGGGAATGGTGGCCTGCGAATCGTTGATCCATTGCACATCGCCATAGCTCGATACCAACTCCAACCGATGCGGCAGCGATTGAAAATTGGCAATTGCAGTTGCAATCGCTTCTTGATGCGCACCCGGATTGACGATCTCGGTAATCGCTCCTAAAGCCGCCGCCACGTTCGCATGGTTATGCCGTCCATGTAGTGGAATATCGGCTAAAGGAAAAGTGGTGAACGGACGCGAAAGCACCGTCAGGCTTTCGCCCTCGCGCCACGCTGCAGCTAAATACTGGTAATTACCCTCAAACGGCGTGACACCATCAAGCCAATGAACGCCTTCAAACTCTTCCAGGCCGCGTGCCGTAGTTGCCAGGTCGGCATCGTTCTTACGTGCCAGATAGTATTCAAGCACACGTGGATCATCGATATTGAAAACCGCCCGATCGCCCGGTTTCTGGTTGGCAAACAGCTTTAACTTGGTTTCCCAATACTGATCGAGAGTGGGGTGATAATCCTGGTGGTCTTCCAGCAGGTTCAACAACACGCCGATGCGCGGGCGGAAACTCGGCGCGCGCTCCAACTGGAATGATGAAACTTCCACCACGGCCCATGAATCGGCAGAAAGGTTGGCCAGTTCAGCAATGAGCGGCACACCGCTATTACCGGCACGCACCGCTTTAATGCCACAGGCATTCAGCAATTCGGCAATCAGTTTGGTGGTGGTGCTTTTCCCCTTGGTACCGGTCACAGCAATGATCGGAGCGCTACAGTGGCGATAGGCCAGTTCCATTTCTCCAATCACTTCGCAACCAGCCGCCTCGCAACGCGCCAACACTTCGCTCAGCGGGGCGTGATGAATCTTCAGGCCCGGCGAAAGCACGATCTGCGCGCACTCTTCCAAACCGGCATAGCCGTGCGCACCGGTTTGAAGCTCCACACCAATCTCGGCCAGAGCTTGCGCCTCAGGCGAAAGCTGCGCCAGTTCCCGATCGTCGTAGCCCACCACGCGGCAGCCACGCTCAGCCAAAAAACGCGCCGCCGGAATCCCCGTGCGCGCTAAACCAATCACCGCTACTTTCTTATCTTGCATTATATTCATTCACCACGGAGGACACGGAGCACACAGAGTTTTTAAATAATGCCTTCTGCCTAAAAACCGATCTCAAACACTCCATTGATTTTCTCTGTGCTCTCTGTGTCCTCTGTGGTTAATATTCATTACGGCCAGCGCGGGAGCACTCCCGTGTGCCACAGCCACAACCCCAGTGTTGAAGTGAGCAGGTTAATCAACCAGAAAGTGGAAACCACTCGCCATTCGCTCCAACCGCCCATTTCGAAATGGTGATGCAACGGTGCGCGGCGGAACAAGCGTTTGCCTTCGCCGGTGCGGCGCTTGGTCAGCTTAAACCAGAACACCTGTGCAATCACCGAAAACATCTCCACGAAGAAGATAAAGCCGACAAACGGCAGTAGCGCAACGGCACCTTGCAAAATCGCTCCTGCGCCCAGAGTCGCACCGATCGCCAGCGAACCGGTATCGCCCATGAAAACACGGGCCGGATAGCGGTTGAAGCAGAGGAAGCCCAAACAGGCTCCCGCTAATATGACCATGGTTAATCCTGCGTAGTTGGAGGCGTAATTCTCCTGTGTTCCCGCAAGAAATAACATCAACCCGCTTTGCACCGTCAGGCCGGAAGCCAGGCCGTCGATGCCATCGGTCAGGTTGACTGCATTGCCAACCGCCACGATAACAAAAGCCAGAAAAACGAAACTC
>DAITOV010000013.1:0-24706 GCA_036833945.1 Abditibacteriia bacterium | reverse complement strand
CTCAGATAATTCGCTTCGGCAAAGCTTCCAGAGATGTAATAGGAAGGAAACTTAAGCGATAAGAACGTGATGTAGGCGACAAAGCCTGCCGCCAGCAGAATCTGGTTGAAAAGCTTGGCTCGTGCCCGTAAGCCTCCACGTCGGCTGGCTTTTGAGTAGTCATCCGAAAAACCCAGCAATCCGTGCGCCAACAGCACCACAGAGAGAATCAGCGGAATCGATAATACCATCCACTCCGTGAGTTCCGATGAGGTCGTCACCATTTCGATAGGAAACGATGAAATGAAAACCTGCTGCGATTGCGCGGAAAAAACGAAAAACACCGCGATAGCCGAAAGCACTGTCGCGACCACGATACCGATGCCGCCCATGGAAGGCGTGCCCTGCTTGACGATGTGCGATTCAGGCGTATCTTCACGAACCGCCCATATTTCCACTTCGGTCGCACCCTTCTTCCATTGCCGCGTCTTGAGCCAGGCGATCATCGGTTTGCCGATAATCAGCATGAAGAGAAACGAGGGAAGGAGATGGTAGAGAACGGTAAGAGCATCATTGAGTGACAGCAAGAGCATTCACCACCGTTTCAAGTCCGATACTTCGGCTACCTTTCACCAACACCACGTCGCCTTCACGCAGCAGGGTCCCCAAAATCTCAACCGCCGCAGCGGCATCCTCACACCATTGAGTCTGGAACGGAATCGCGCCAACAGCTTCGGCTTCTTCCAGCAAGGGTTTGGTTTCTTCACTTACCCCGATCACCAGTTCCGCACAAAGAGCAGACAAAGCGCCGATGCCTCGATGCTCGGCATCCGAATAGTCGCCTAACTCACGCATCGCGCCTAATATCGCCACTCTTCGCCCCGGCGCTTCTTTATCACGCGGAAAATCGCGCAAGGTTTCAAGCGCGGCGCGCATGGAAGTCGGCCCGGCATTGTAGCAATCATCGATGATTACCAACCCACGTGCGGCATTCTTCAACACGCGCATACGCGCACCGGGAACTTCGACCTTTTCCAGCGCATGAGCAGCAGCAATCAACGGCACACCCAACACACCCGCTACGGCCAACGCCGCAGCCGCGTTCTGGGCATTGTGCTCGCCCGGAAGCGGTAATTGCACAGCCACTGTTTCAAGCCCCACACTATGAACGGTGCAAGACACATTACCATTGTCACCCACGACAAGGTGATTCACTCCGTATTCTGCTGAAGGATTCGTGCCGAACGTCACCGTCTGGGCGGCTTCGATCTGGTCGGTGAAGAAATCCAGATATTCGTCATCGGCAGGCAAAACGGCTGCCCCGTTTTCCGGCAGGAAACGGAGCACTTCAGCTTTGGCAGCGGCAATATTATCGACACTGCCCAATAATTCGATATGCTGCGGGCCGATGTTGGTAATGACCCCGATGGTGGGCGCAGCAATCTGGGCAAGATATTCGATTTGCCCGGCCCCCCGCATCCCCATTTCAATAACGGCTGCGCCGTGCGAGGAATCGAGTTGCAACAGGGTTTGCGGCACGCCGATCTCGTTATTGAAATTGCCTTGCGCCGTGAGCACATTGAACTTAGCCGATAACGCGGCGGCAATCATGGCTCGGGTCGTCGTTTTGCCATAAGAGCCGGTGACGGCTACGACGGGGATAGCAAACCGTTTCCGATGGTATCCGGCGAGCGCTCCCAACGCTAAAAGCGTATCGGGTACTGCAATTAAGGTGAGTGCGGGCGCAGGGTCGTGGATAATCCTGGCGACAGAAGAAGACTCGACCAAAGCTGCAACAGCCCCGTTTTGCGCGGCTTGTTCCACATATTCGTGGCCATCGAAGTTTTCTCCTTTCAGAGCGATAAACAGCGCGCCGGGAGTGATCTTCCGGGTATCGGTGGAAACGCCGGTGACCTGGGTTTGCGGCGTTGTACCTGGCGGTGCCACCAATATTTCGCCGCCGGTCGCAATACAGATTTCTTCGAGAGAAAACTGCGCGCGGTTGGTGCCGGGAGTTTTGACATCGTCGTTGACAGACATAACCTAACCTTATCCGTTTTCGGCAGAGCCGTCGTTCATTTTCGCATCTTCCGACTTATCCTCTAAAAATTCACGCACCACTTCACGGTCATCGAAGTGGATAGTGCGATCCTTGAAAATTTGATAAGTCTCGTGGCCTTTACCGGCAATGATGACAAAATCGCCGGGGCGCGCTATCGACAACGCGTGCTCGATTGCCTTGCGGCGGTCAGGTTCGACAATAGACTGGGCCGCACTGCCATGCATTCCGGCCAGCACATCGTCAATAATTCGATTGGGGTCTTCGGTTCGCGGATTATCACTGGTCACCACGCACACATCCGACAGGCTCGCCGCTATCATGCCCATCTGCGGGCGCTTGGTGCGGTCGCGGTCACCGCCACAGCCAAAGACGGTGATCAAACGGCCGGTGGTGAACTCTTTCACCGTCGAAACCACGTTTTTCAAACCATCGGGCGTGTGCGCATAATCGACTGCGACATAGAATTCCTGCCCGCTGTCGATCATCTCCATACGCCCCTCGGGTGGCGCTGAACGCTGGAGAGCTGCCTGGATTTTAGCGGCCGGCATTTCCTTGAGCAAACCAAAGCCCACTGCAGCTAGTGCGTTATAGACGTTAAACCGTCCGCTCAAAGCAAGATCGAGGTGGATATCGCCGGCCGAGGCGCGCGCTACGAACGAACTGCCCGCCGGAGTGAGGTGGACTGCTTCGGCACGCACATGCGCTTCGCTTTCGATACCGTAGGTAATATACAGCTCGTCGGCACACACCTCGTCTCGCAATCGGCGGCCATAATGGTCATCAGCATTCAGCACCGCGCCAAAGCTTTTAAAGCGCGATGAATATTGTGCCACGGAAGAGAACAACTGGACTTTAGCCTGGAAATACTCTTCCATATCGCCATGAAAATCGAGATGATCCTGTGTCAGATTGGTAAAGATTCCAGCATCGAACGCACAGCCATAAACTCGTTGAAGTGCCAGTGCATGTGACGACACTTCCATCACGACCGCTTCGCTGCCGCCATCGAGAAAATCGGCCAGCAGTCGTTGTAAGTCAAGGCTTTCGGGTGTGGTTCGTCCGGTGTCATACAGGTCGCCATCGCGCATCGCGCCCAACGTCCCGATGACTCCCACACTCTTATATCCGGCTTCGCGCAACAGTTCGGCCACCAGGTGCGCCACTGTGGTTTTGCCGTTGGTGCCGGTCACACCGACCATCACCAATTCACGGGAAGGATGCCCGTAAAACTCACAGGCCATCATCGCCAGGGCGATGCGGGTATCGGGAACCAGAACACGTGTGATGCCCGGTGCAAGGTTTTGCAATGCGGCTTGGTTATCGGCCGCGATAACGGTCGCGCCACGATCAATGGCCGACGAAATATAATCGTGTCCATCGACGGTATACCCGCGAATCGCCACAAACGCCGCCCCCGCAGAGACTTCACGTGAATCGTAGGCGATAGCCACGACTTCGCAGTTGATATCGCCCTCGACCTGCGCTTCGGGCAATTCGACCAATAACTCTTTTAATAAAGGCATTGCGTTCTTTTTACTTTTAGTTCTTGGGTTGCACCATTAAATAGGGGTTGGGAGCCGGGGCATCCACGCCTTTTTGCAGGCGCAATTGCAGCATTGCATTTTCTGCAATACCAGTATAAGCCGGACCGCATACTTCACTTCCCCAGTGGCTACCGTGAGGCTCATCGGCCATCACCAGAATAACGAACTCAGGATTATTGGCCGGAATAGCACCCACGAACGACGAAATGAATTTACCCGCCGCATAACCTCGCGGGCCATCGGCCTTTTGAGCCGAGCCGGTTTTTCCCGCGCTGGCATATCCCGGCACGAAAATGAACTTACGCGCCGTGCCTTCCTGCACCACGCGCTGCATCATACCCATCACAATGCGTGCGGTTTCGGGCTTAATGACACGGCCTTCGATTTCCGGTTTATACGATTGCAGCACTTTGCCCTGCTCGTCGCGCACTTCCTTGACCAGATACGGTTTCATCATGACACCGTCGTTGGCAATGGTGGAAGCGACCCGCGCCAACTGAAGAGGCGTCATCAGCATACCCTGCCCAAAGGAGAAGTTCGCCAACTGCTCGGCACTCCAACGGCTGGGATCGTTCTTGGGCAATAAACCGGGATGCTCTTTCAAACCCGCTAAACCGATGCGGTCTTCCAATCCGAAACGCTCGGCATAGTCCAGCAAAGTGCGAGTTCCCATCAAGCGGGCAAAGCCGTAGACACCAAAGTTACAGGAATCGCGGATAGTTTCGGAAAGGTCTTCATTGCCGTGGCGACGCTGCGAGGTACTATTGACCCAGCAACGCATATTATGCTTGCCCACGCGTTGGATGCCGTTACACACGAACGAGTGGCTCTGCCAGTCGGGCACATTCTCAATCGCAGCAGCAGCGGTGATGATCTTGAAAGTCGAACCCGGTTCATAAGCGAACTGGGTGCAGCGGTTGGCAGCCAACTCGACTACGTTCGCCGGACGATTGTTGATATCGAACGAAGGGGCCGTCACCATCGCTACGATCTCTCCGGTCTTGGGGCGCATCACGATGGCAGTGGCAAAGTTCGGCTTGAACTTTTTCACCATCTCTTCCATGACGCGTTGCGTGCCCGCTTGAATCGCCGGATCGAGGGTGGTTACCAGGGTATGCCCGGGCACCGGCTCTACCTGACTCCGCACAAAGCCAGGAATGGGCCGGTTCTGGGCATCTACCTGCGAAACGATCTCCCCTTCACGCCCGGAGAGGTCTTTCTGCCAGGATTTTTCCAGTCCATCGGCACCAGCGCCCGTCGTCGTTGTAAAACCAATGACTTGAGACGCAAAATTTCCCAGGGGGTACTGGCGACGTGGCGAAGGCTCCAACGATACAGGTGCCCAAAACTCACGGCGCTCCTTGCGTTCGTCGCGCTTCTCTTTACGGTCTTCCGGTGGGCGCATCAAAACCCGCAGCTTATCGATACGGGCTTCTTCAACCTGACGCGCGACGCGAACGTAGTAGTTCTTCGAACCGTCGGCACGTTGAGTTTTATTGAGGTATTCCAGATATTCTTCGCGCGTTCCGCCCAGGGTTTGCGTGAAGAGCGTTGCCATCTTCAGCTTGTCGCTGACGGCGCGCGGATTCACGGCGACATCGTATTCGTTCACCGTAACGGCCAGAGCCGTACCATCGGCAGCCAGAATCTGGCCGCGCGGAGCGGCCAGGATACGCCGCTTGACGAACATGCCGTCTTCAATCGCGTCGCTATCGGCTCGCCCCATTGCTTGCAGTTGCACCATACGTCCCGCGAGGAAGGTAAAGGCGGCAACTAACAAGTAGAAGGTGATGACGATGCGCTTACGTGTAACAGCGCTGAGGGCTTGAGACGTAATTAAACGCTGCCGACCGTTATCCTGATCGGCTCGCTGGCGCGCGGTATTTTTTTTCAGGCTCTCGTCGCGCTGCCCGCGGGCGTTTTTCTTCATGGCGCTTCTCGACTCGATTCAACTAAATTACTGGGAGGAGTGACTACACTCGAAATATCGTCAAAGTCCTGTGGTCCGGCTTGCTGCCACCCCCGCACCCTCGCCCAGTGTTCCAGGTGGGGAGAAGAGTTAAGTGCTGCGATTTCTTTCTGGGTATTTTGCAATTCGAACCGCGTGGCAACAATCTGATTCTGCAGCGCCGCATCTTGCCGTGCCAACGCCAGCGCATTCGAATCCATGTTCAATTTACCGGCCAGGAGCAGTAAAGGCGCGCCCAGCAATACGAGAGTGAGAAAAGTCAGGCGGAATGGCCGATGCCGCAAACGCTCGCGGCGGCGTTGGAGACGACGCGTATCGAATTCGACCTGCTGCTGCTCCAACTGCTCGGCCTGCTGGCCGTTGAAGTGATCGACCAGACCGCGCCAGTCTTCCTGAGTCTGGGCCTCCGAACGCGCGGAGGAAGGCTTACGGCGGGCTTTGACAGGGGGGCGTTGCGCCGAATCATCCTGCCAGCGCCGATTGCGGGTAGCGGGGGAATCGCGGCGCGTGCGCGCCGGAGGCGCGGCACCGGGAGTGCTTGCACTTGAATGACTTTGATAACTATCAGGAGTAACTTTTCGTGCAACTGCGGGCATCACGGCGCCTCTTTTCGTTTCTAACCCGGCCGCAGCGATAAGCTACGGCTCTTCACCACTCCGTTGGCCAGTGGCCGCAGGATTCAACATTATTTTCTCCACCACACGCAGCTTGCAGCTACGCGACAATGGATTGATTTCTACCTCACTTTCTTGAGGCTCGACCGGTTTACCGGTTATTACTTTCATCTTCCAGTCGGTTTCAAAACCGGTTATCCATTCCGGCACCTGGTTCTGATCGGTTTCGACGGGCAGACGAAGCGAAAAACTTTCGATTGTCTGAAAAGGGGTGAGAGGGGAACGCATCGAAGAATCGCTCTGCTTCGGGGAGAGTGCAGAGCGTTTCCCCCGGCCTCTTTCAAATTGATTGCTCAATTCCAAAGGACGGCCGGCGAGGCGGCGAAAGGTGCGTTTAACGGTGCGGTCTTCGTGGCTGCTGTATGTCAGAACGGCCAACCGGGCGGTATTAGCCAACACTGCCGAAATTGCCCACACGCCTTCTTCGAGTGCCCAGAACTCGTCGTTCACGGCAAGCCGTAAGGCGGCAAAAGCTCTAGTGGCGGGATGAACTCGCATGGAGCGGCGGACTGCGACAGGGATGGCGGCTTCAATGATGGCGGCCAGTTCCGACGTGGTGTTGATGACTTGGCTGCGTCGATGTTCTGTAATGAATTCTGCGATGCGACGCGCCCACCTCTCATCGGTGAACTTGAAGAACAAATCCTCAAGCTCTTCCTGGGAAAGTTCGTTAACGAGATCGAATGCCGAAACACCACGCGTGCGATCGTAACGCATATCGAGCGGCGCATCGGCGCGAAACGACAAACCGCGCTCGGCCCACGATACTTGATACAACGACATGCCCGCGTCGATGAGCGCCCCGGCAACTTCTGTTACCGGATGCGCAGCAAACGCATGTCCCACCCAGCGAACGCGGGGTTGGAACGAATCGGCTTCATTCTCAACGACTTTCCAATTTTCAAAGTTTTCAAGGTGCGTTGTGACTACATCTCCAACAACGTCTTTACGGATGACAGCTTGCAACTCAACCAGCGCCTGACCGGCCAGCCGGAAATCGCATTGCACCAGGGCAACCCGATGTTCCAACTTCTCCTGCGCCAATCGCTGCCATGCAACTTGCATGGATTCGGCATCGCGATCGAAAGCCAACACTCGATTGCGCGGATGCGCTTTCAAAAATTCAATAGTGTGGCCAGCCGTTCCCAGCGTGCCATCGATAAATAACGGCGAATAATCCTCGCCCGCTTTATCGGCCCAACTTCGACAGAGCAACTGATCGAGCACTTCGCCGACCATGGCCGGTGGATGAGTCCTCTTCTCCAATTGCTCGGACGGCTGCGATGAGATCGGAGAAGGCTCCTTCTGCTCTTCGCGTTGCAGCCGCGAATTGCTCTTGCCTTTCTTGCCGCGCCCTGTTTTCGGCTTCGACCGCCCTGGCTTGCTCATGCCCATTCGTCCTGCTTCGTGAAGTCGCCGCTCGCAGCAATTCTGCCTGCATGCGCCGCACATCGTCGTTACGCTCGCGGTGCTCCTGCACCTCTTCCCACTTCTTCCGGCTCCAGATAACAGCGTGGTTCAAAACCCCCACCGTCACAACTTCCTTGTCCAGCCCGGCATGAAAGCGCAACATTTCGCTCACCTGCACGCGCCAATTGCCTTCAGCCGTCACCAACTCTGCACAACTGAGCGTATCTTCCACTGCAGCAGCGATATCATCATCGCCGGGATGTTCGGCTATCATGCTCTCGCAGTGTGCAAATACATCTAAACCAGTCTGGTAATTGTAGATCGCAACGTTATCGTTGTGATCGAGCATCATCCAAAACTGTTCAGTTAATGCCGGACGCAACTTCGACGGAATAATGACCCGCCCTTTTTCATCCAGTGCATGAAAATGCGTACCCGTCATTACCGGCACGGCAGGAGTGAGAGCGACAGTCTCCTTATCAACGGTGCGGACCCGTGACGGCGCCAGACTTAATCCAGCCGATTTACCGGCTGCTTCGTCCAACACCTCCACATCATTTCGCACCGCACTGGCCATGACCCAAACCCCGGAACATCAAATTACAACGGATTGAACGCCAATAAAACCGCTTAAAACCACCGGTTTCAACCTATGGTTTTTTACGTCCTTTTGCGTCTTTTTCCGTCATACTGCGTCCATTATACACCTCTCCCCCACCCCCTGCAACTTTATTACAATTATTTTTCACAGCTTTAAGCCTTAAATATTAAAATCATAAATATTATTCTGCAAAGAAAACTTGACAAATAAAAAATGACTTAGGGGAAAGAAGGAGACGAGACTAACGTGAAGGGGCCATGCGGCCATAGAGATCGAGCAAAGCACTCACGCTGTTATCGAGGGAGAGGCTATCGGCTTTGTGGCGTGCTGCCACGCTCATCGCCTGGCGCAATGCCGCGTTTTCCAACAAGCGGCGGGTTGCATCACGAAAACGGTCTTCGTGGGGCGGCACAACAAAGCCTTCCACACCGTCGTCGATCGCTTCGCCTGCGCCCATTGCGCCCACAACCACACACGGCAAACCGGTCGCCAACGCTTCGGCAATGCACACGCCCTGGGTCTCGGTGCGCGAAGCGAACACGAAGACGTCGCCCGCTGCATAACAATCGAGCAACGACTGGTTATCGAGAAAGCCGGTGAACTGCACTTGTCCTGCGACGTGAAGCTGTTGGGCCAAGGCTTTCAGCGAATTGGTCGCCGGGCCATCGCCGACAATGAGCAAACGAGTGCGATACTGCGATTTCTCGCGCAGTAGTGGAGCGACACTCCGCAGGAGAAACGCCAGGTTTTTTTCAACCGAAACACGCCCGACGTAGACCATCACCCGTTCATCGGGAGCAATATTAAAACGCTTACGGCCATCGTCGCGGTTGCCCTGCTGAAAGCGGGAAGGATTGACGCCGGTGGGAATGACGGAGGTCGGCACGTCCGGACGAAAACGTAGCACCACCCGCTCGATGGAGTAGGAAGGTGCCACCACATGATCGCAAAGCGCGCAGTAATTCTTCAGTTTTTCCAGGGTATAAGGCCGCGCCACGATCGGCGGAAACGGCGTGTGATGGATATAACGATGGTAGAGCGTGTGAAAAGTAAAAACCAGCGGCAGGCGGGAATAGCGTGCCCAACGCGCACCCACCGTGCCCAGGATGAAGGGCGAATGCGAATGTACCACGTCGAACTTTTCGTTGAGGAAGCGCTGCCAGGCCGGAAGGGAGAAATACGGCAGCATTGGCCAGGCCACGGGGAAATCGCGCACGCGGTAAAACGGGGTGGCCGGGAAGCGCACCACATCGGGATCGCTATCGACGAAGCCTTTGTAGCGCGGTGCGAAAATAACCACGCGGTGGCCACGCGCACGTAACTCGGTGGCTGTCGTGGAGACGCTGACCGCTACGCCGTTATGGGTGGGCTGATAGGTGTCGCAAAAAAACGCGATTTTCATGAAGGACAATCATCCGACAAAAGAGCTGCAAAATCGCGTCCAACGATTTCAGCGGCACTTTGCGTTTTAACCAAGCGACTCCATTTGAATTTGATCTCCGCGCACCGTGGCAGTCGCGGCGATAGTGCCGGGCGCAACTTCGAGCGCAGCATGTGCCTTACCGAAATTTCGACGGGCAACATAGAGTTTACCGGGCACAAGGTTTTCCACAAAGTCGGTAACGATATTCTCACGCGTCAGGAAGAGAACATCCAACGCGAAATGCATCCCGAACATGTGTACCGACGAACAGGGAACGATCAATAACCCTTCATCGGCGGGCAGTGTTCTTTTGCCTAACAGGCCACGAATACGGGTGACGGGGTTATCGGCGACACTGCACTGCGCACAAATAATCTTTTCCCGGTTTTGATTGACCACCCGCACCTGTTTCATCTGCTGAATTCAATTCTATCAGCAAACACAGGCGGCAGATACGAAAAAAAGGCGCAGCATGCTGCGCCCCTATCATTTTGCCCGGCTCTTACCGCATCAGATCAGGGCTTCTTCTTCGCCCCAGGCCCGGAAGCCACCGTCGTCAACGCATGAATGGCCGCTCTGCATCTTCAGGAAATTAGCCGAAAACAGGGAACCGTCCAAATGCTCCAACCAGTGCTCACGCTCGCTTTCAGGCAGACGCGAACTGAACAGGCCAACCGTGGTGTGGATTTTTTGTTCGCCCGGCGCAATACCAAAATCCAGGCTCCAGTTGGCAGCCTTCACACGCCCCACCGTTTCGGTGCGTTGAATCGGGGTTTCGTTTTGCAGGTATTTATCAAGCACCGAAACCTTAAAAACCAACTGTGCCAATTCCTGCTTGAGCAGGACTTTTTTGGTGTAATTCGAAGTAACAGACATTGTTGGGAGATAGGAGATGGGAGGTGGAGATAGAAGTCGTTCACCAACTCCCATCTCCTACCTCCCATCTCCCGGCTACTTATTTTTCGATCGGAACGTTGACCATCGAACCGTATTCGGTCCAGCTACCGTCGTAGTTCTTGCAGTTCGGGAAACCGAGCAAGTAATGCAGCACGAACCAGGTGTGGCTCGAACGCTCGCCGATGCGGCAGTAGGCGATGACCGGCTTGCTGCTGTCAACACCCTCGGCACCATACAGGGCGCGCAGTTCGTCGGCAGTCTTGAAGGTACCGTCTTCGTTCACGGCCTTTGCCCACGGAATGCTGCGGGCGCCGGGGATGTGGCCGCCGCGCTGGGCGGTTTCGGTCATGCCCGGAGGTGCAATCACTTCGCCACTGAATTCGGCGGGGGAGCGCACGTCGACCAAATGGTAGTTCTTGGTTTCCAAGTCCTGGAGGATTTCCAGAACCGAAGCGCGGATTTCCTGGTTGGCTTCCTGGGCAGAGTACTGGCTGGCTTCGGGAGCTTCTTCCTGGGTGGTGAGTTCGCGGCCTTCTTCGACCCACTTCTTACGGCCGCCGTCCATCAGGCGGATATCTTCGTGGCCGTAGATTTTGAGAATCCAGAATGCAAACGCGGCAAACCAGTTGTTGTTGTCGCCGTAGAGAACGATGGTGTCGGAATTCTTGACACCAGCTTCACCGGCCAACTTTTCAACGGCTTCCTTGCTCAGGATGTCGCGGCGAACGGGATCGTTGAGCTGCGAGGTCCAGTTCCAGGCAACAGCACCCGGGATGTGGCCTTCATTGTAGGCATCGGTATCCACGTCTACTTCAATCAACTTCACATTGGCGTCGTCCTTATGCTGCGCGACCCAATCAAGATCAACAAGTACTTCGGGCTTTACATAGCCTTTGGCTTCAATTGATGACATCGAAAATTTCCTCCACTCGGTTTAGGTGTCGGCGTAGTTTAGCGCAAGCTCCCCCTGTTCTTCAAGAAATCCTATCCGCAAGATAGATTAAATTTTGCTTGTCACTCCTCACACTTGGGCGCGTATTTTGCCCACATGTCGAACCCGGAATGATTTACAATTGTTTTGAACGCCAAAGCGGACTTGAGCGTTAATAGATAACGGCAGCTTAATATTGGCCAATAACAGTAAGCAGGAGGAAGGATGCACAAGATAAACAATTTAAAGCAATTTGGATTTTTATTCGTTCTCGCCTGGGCTTTAATGGCAGGTAGTTTTTCTCCGGCCCGCGCGGGACTATTTTCCATATCGGAAAAAGAAGAGATTAAAGCCGGCCAACAGGTTCGCCAGGATGCCTACAAGCGCTACGGCAAACCCCTACCCACCAACCACCCCATGTCGCAGCGGGTACGTGCTTTGGGGCAACGTTTCGCCAACCTTTCGGAACGTAAAAATATTCCCTTCACTTACGAAGTTCTCGATAACAACGAAATGCTCAACGCCTTCGCCGCACCGGGCGGGCCGGTTTTCGTGACCAGCAAATTAGTAAAAACCGCAGTCAATGACGCCGAACTGGCTTACGTGCTGGGCCATGAGACGGCACACATTGAACGTAAACACATTGTCACCGCAGTAGAAAAACAGCAGAAAGTCGGTCTGGGTGTCGGTATCCTCAGTGCGATATTAGGCCGTGGTTCCGGTGGCGATGCTATTCAGATTGCCGGTAGCGTTGCCTACACCATGTGGAGCACCGGCTATTCCCGCGACCAGGAACGCGATGCTGATATGTACGGCGTGCGTTGGATGAGCCGCCTGGGCTTCGATCCGAACGCCTCGATTTCCATGCTGGGCCGCCTGGGCGGCGGCAGTGGTGGTGTAGGCCGTTATCTCGCCACACACCCCGATCCCAAATCACGCCAGGAAAACATGCGCAAGCTGATCGCTTCCGAAAACCTGGTCGATGTGGCACGACGTGTTGGCGGCCCCCGTTTGATGGCCGCCGATCTGCCCAAATACTCCTACACGCAAACTTCCAGCAATTCATCCAACCTCGATGAACGCGATTTCCGCGATGCACCGCAGGCAGAGTTCAATGTGCCTCTCATTCAGGTTTATCGCAACGGCCAAAGCATCATCATGGCACCGTTGAATGAATTCAGCCGCTGGGCTGAGGCTGCGGTTATCTTCGATGATACCGACGACGATGTGGTGACCGTGCGGCGTAAGAGCAACTATATTCGCCTGCGTCGCGGTTCGCAGCAAGCTGTTATTAACGGGCGCACAGCGAACCTTTTAACCACGCCTTTTGTCGAGCGGGGAGAATGGTATGTCCCCCTTGATGCCATCACGCAGGGAGTGGGCGGCCAGGCCGGCTGGAGCAGTGATAACACCAAAATCTATCTCACTCTGGATGGCCGCCGTTTTTATACCCAGGCACCTGAACGTTGACACCGGCTTCTCCCCCCGCTATGCTATAAAAACAATTGAATAACCCGCGTGTGGCATAAAACGGAGCATTTTTATGATTTCGTTTTGGGAACGCTGAGACCGGAAAACCCGGTTAGAAGCACGGCCCCGCCACTGTAGTCGCCGACAACGCTCACCAAGTCACTGGAAGACCTCCGGGAAGACGAGCCGAGGATGAAGCGACAAGCCAGGAGACCGGCCACGCGCGCGCTCAGCTTTTAAGGCTGAAGCCGTTCACGTCCTTCGAGGGAAAGGGGTGGAGCGAATGTAGCCAGTCGATGCGGTTCCGCCATATCAACTTCAAGTCATATCGTTGTTGCCGAGGAACCTCAGCAGAAGATATGGTTATCTGATTTTTCGCTTTCACCCCGATTCATGTATTTGAGTCGGGGTTTTTTGTTGTCTGTTTGAGAGAAATATACAAATGAAACGTTCACCACGAGCCTTTACGCTCATCGAGTTGCTTGTCGTTATAGCCATCATATCGATCCTGGCCGCGATCCTGTTTCCGGTATTCGCCCGCGCCCGGGAAAATGCACGGCGTTCGAGTTGCCAGTCGAATCTCAAGCAAATCGGCCTGGCTGCCATGCAATATACGCAAGATTTCGATGAAAAACTGGTGCCGATCTACACCCAGGGAACGGGCCTCAAATACTACTGGTTCGGCAGCATTACCGACGGAGGCACAAAAACCCTCAACGAAACGGCGGGGCTGCTCTACCCGTATATGAAAAATAGCCAGATTAAGGCTTGCCCCTCCTTCAGTAATGATTTGCGCACCGAATTAGGATTGAATGGTTTTGGCTATAATGTCAGCTATCTTTCGCCCTATGATGCAGCGGCGGGTTACGAGCCGCGTTCGGTGGCGTTGGCCCAGGTCCAATCGGTAAGCAAAACCGTTTTCATGGCCGATGCTGCCCGAATTCGCAATTACGATCCGGTTACCTACGCACCCATTTCGCCTTCGGTTTTTGAAGCCTCCAGCGAACTCACACCACCCGGCGACACCACTCCACCAACCTACACCGGCGATTTTCCCGCTTTCCATGCACGCCACAACGAAACCGGGAATGTATTGTTTCTCGATGGCCACGTCAAAGCCATGAAACCGATCTATCGTAGCGGTAGCTTTGGCCTGGGCTATAACGGCGATGAGTTCCGTGAGAAGTCGCTGGGCGATGTCGATGAAGACGGTAATCTGTCAACCAACGAACTGTTCGATTTGGAATAAACCTGATTCCTCGTCATCCAAACTACAACCCTTTTTATCATTTCAAGCGGGGTGCCGGCGTTCGGCTCCCCGCCCACTATTTCAGGTATTACATGAAAAAGACACCCTCCGCCTTCACTCTTATTGAACTACTTATCGTTATCGCTATTATTTCAATCCTCGCCGCAATCCTCTTCCCCGTTTTCGCCCGTGCGCGCGAGAGTGCGCGCCGTGCCAGTTGCATGTCGAATCTCAAACAAATCGGTTTGGGTTGGATACAATATGCCCAGGATTACGATGATCGAGTTATGCCACGCGATTCGGGTACCATCTCCGGGAAAATGCATTACTGGTGGGGAAGCTGGGTCAGTGCAACCAATACCCTTAACGAAAACGAAGGCTTGCTGCAGCCTTACATGAAGAATCACCAGATTCAGGCTTGCACGAGTTTTGACAACCAACTGCGAGCCGCACTTCGCCTCACAGGCTATGCCTATAACAACGAATACTTGCACACTTTTGGCCGTATACCGGTCCACTTGGCGCAAATTGTCGATCCCGTGGAAACGGTCGTCATGGCCGACAGCGCCCGTCTCGACTTTGCTGCCCCTTACGCCCTACAAGGCAATACCTACCTCACCCCTCCCGGGCCGGATTCCACTATCGGCACGATGGGTAATTATCCAGCCTTTCACGGCAGGCACAATGGTATGGGAGTTGTTCTCTGGGCCGACGGACATGCCAAAGCTATGAAACCGGTCTATCGGGCCGGGACAAGTTGGGATAAATACCGCGTTCAGAACCTGGGAGACCTCGATAAAGACGGCAATTTGGCGACTAACGAGTATTTCGACTTACAGTAGAGAAATAGCCGTTATTGAGGTGTTATTTACACTAAAATAGAGTACGTGCGTATTGCTTCTCTCATCCCTTCCGGCACCGATATCGCCGCCGCTCTTGGCCTTGAAACCCATCTCGTTGGCAGGTCGCATTCCTGTGACCTGCCAACGGCTCTTCATCTTCCCGTGCTCACCCAAAGCCGGGTGCGCTACGACATGTCGCCGCGCGAAATCGACGATGCGGTGACCCTTGCCATCCAAAACGGCGAAGGCAATGCCAGCCTCTATGTGACAGACCGGCAGTTGCTTCACCGCCTCAATCCCGATATCGTTCTCACCCAGACGATTTGCGATGTCTGTGCCGTCAACGCCAACTCCGCCGCCCGCGATCTGCCACCGAATGCCAAGTTAGTGAATCTGAGCGCCACCAGCTTTTCCGGGTTATGGGATGATCTTCGGGAAGTCGCACAGGCAATAAGCCCTACTCTACCAGCCATAACCGGGCAATCGGAAGAGCTCATTACTTCCTTGCAACAACGCCTGGAAAAGGTGCGCTCTGCCGTTGAAGGGCGTGCCCGTCCTAAAGTTGTGACACTGGAATGGAGCGATCCGCCATTCATTGGTGGGCATTGGGTTCCAGAAATCGTGGAATTGGCCGGTGGAGATCATGTCTTGGGTGCCGCTACGGAGCCTTCACGCCGCTCCACCTGGGAAGAAGTCGCCAGCGCTAATCCCGATGTTATTCTGCTCATGCCCTGCGGCTACGGACTCGAAGAAACCAGGCAGCAGGGATTGGCCTTGCTGGAAAACCCTCTTGTCCAGCAATTAAAAGCCGTGCAAACCGGTAATATCTGGACGACCGATGCCACCCATCTCTTCTCCCGTTGCACTCCCAACAGCGTGCGCGCAGCGGAAGTGGTAGCGGGTATTCTTCATCCCGGCTGCGGTTTTGGTTTCACTCCCTCCGAAGCGCAGCCAATGCAGTAAAACTAAGGCTATGCCGCCCACCACACCAGTCAAAGAACAACCGCTGGAGAAGAGGCTCAAAGAACAGATCATTCCCTGGGTCAATATGCGGGGCATCTCGCATATCTTCATAGCCCAGCCTTCGTGGCGGGCCTTGCAACAAAGTGGGCCGGAACTACCGCCGGGTGCTACCGTTACCCATAGACCCTTGCGCGGCAAGCGCGAACGCTCGCGCATCATTCGCTCTCATGGCAAGGCTAATATCGAGCAAGATCGCTGGCCGCAAGACCAGCTCCTCTCGGCTCGCGTCCCTAAACTCTGTTTCATCACCGAAGGCCCTGTTGCCTACCAGATAAGCGATTATGTGCTGCATTGCAGCCCCGGACATGGCATTCTGCTGCCGCCCGGCACGCCCAACCCGGACGGCAAGCTGGCCGTGCTCGATACCACCCGCGAGCACCGGAACGTTTGCGAACTGCTGATGCTTTTGCCGCGTCAGGGCAGCCTGAGTTGTTGGACCAGCCGTCAGGTCTACGACGCCAAAGGCAAGATGGCGCGCCACAGCGACACCTACTCGATTCTGCAAAGCCTCGTCACACCGTGCCTGCAACAATTAGTAGAGGAAACCACGCACCGCCAACTCCATTGGCAAAGCGTTTGCGATAGCTTACTGCGCACTGCAATATTGCTGTTGCACCGTGAATTGAAAGAACTACCGATTATTCACGGCGGCGACGAACTCTTCACCGATCCCAAGGAAATACCGGCCCAAGGCATTCACGCCATTACTCGTGCCGAAGAATATATTCGTACCAACCTGCGCTGGCCGCTGACTATCGACCAGGTTGCGCGTGCTGTTTATCTCTCCCGCACCAGCTTCACCGAACAATTTCGCGAACGCACCGGCAAAACCTTTATCGAATACGTCAACGATTACCGCTTCGAGGAGGCTTGCCGCCTCCTTAAAGGCACCGATCTTTCCATCCGGCACATCGGCCTGCAAATCGGTTTGCAACCCCGCAGTTTGCACCTGTTGATTCAACGCCGCACGGGCCTCTCGCCCACGGCACTGCGAAGCCAGTATCGACGCACTTAAATTAACGGACGATATTGCCGATCAGCGGCCAATATTACTGTTAGTATATAGTGCATACAGGGTATCTATTAAGCATGTTTTCGAATTAACCTACCCCCTGGAGAAACTGATATGCTTAACTTTCAAAAAAACCGCAAGGCCTTCACACTCATCGAACTTTTGGTCGTAATTGCTATAATAGCAATCCTCGCAGCCATTCTCTTCCCGGTGTTCGCCCGTGCCCGCGAAAATGCCCGGCGTACAAGCTGCCTGAGCAACCTCAAGCAAATTGGCCTGGGTATGATGCAATATGTGCAGGATTACGACGAAATGTATCCCAGCGCCTATTACACCGAAGGTGCAGCAACAAATTTCTGGTGGATGATACTACAACCCTACACCAAAAGCAGTCAGTTGTTTTACTGTCCCTCTACGCCGTTCAATGGTGAAAGCGATACGCCGCAAAACGGCAACTACGGAGCCAACCGGGCGGTGCTTCCGCTGCCCGGGACGACTCCGCTCAAAATGGCCGCCCTGCCATCGACTGCCAACACCTATATGATCATGGATTGGGGAACTTATCAGGCTTACCGCAGTCGCACCAACATCAGCGCAGCATCCTGGGAATACATGCCCGGAATGGGCAGCGTGGGAGGAGACTGCGGCTCAATTCCCAGCACCCGTCCTGAAAATATCAAGGACTGCCAGACAGGACGGCATTTCAATGGCATCAATATGGCTTATGCCGATGGACACGCCAAATGGCTGGCCAGTTCAGAAGTCCGCCGCCAGGCCCTCTCGGTTGGTAATGGCGACTGGAATCCTGCGAACTAAATTGCTACTTAATAAAAAACCATGTTACTACGCCCGCTCTATATAACGGTCGCCACAGCAATAACTCTGAGTTTCGCCCTTATCGCCGGTGCTGCTTATGCAGCACCGGCTTCCGGCATGACGTTTCTATTGAATGGCTTCAAAGTCACCGACACCGGGCCGACAAAACTGCAAACTCGTATTGAGAACGATACGCTGATTTTATCCTGGCCCGGTGGCGTGGGAGAGGCGATTGTTGAACATGATACGGCAGCTTCCATCGCGCCAGAGCTTCTCTCAGAAGGTTACCTGCGCTATACCGGCTCGCTTAATGTTCTTGCCCAGGAATACGGTTCTGAATTGAGCGTGCAATTGTTGCCGATCAATAAGAACGGCAAACCCGGGCCACCTTATTTAGCCCGCCCCGTTCAATACGGCGCGACCAGCCATATCATGAGCAACTGGGGGATGAACGAAGAATTCATCGCCCCGCCGGGCCAGTGGGCGACCGTCGATTTCAACTACAAGGCACCGGCTAATATCGCTGCCGTGAAACCCCGCTTCGTGTTGCGCGGTAACGCCATGACGGTCGCCATCAAGAGTGTCTCCATCGGCAAAGGGCTCACCTGGGAACGGGGCCGCCCCAAGGTGACACCCGAAAAACGCGATTTTGATGAGCAAAGTGTCGCCCAAATCCTCGCAAAGCGTTCTCAGGCCCAGCCTCGCTTAGTGCGCCGCGAGGGCCGGGTTGCATTGGAAGTATACGGTCAGGATGTTCTCGCGGCCTGTTATACGCGCGGCATTTTCTATCCACAATACGCGCGTTACGATGAATTTTCCAAAGCCGGTTATAACCTGGTGCGTCTCACCGCCCACCTCAGCCCGCTTTCCAAAACCCATCAAGCCGGTGTCGGCAATCTCTGGCGTGGTAAAAATCAATACGACTTCTCCGACCTTGAACGCGAACTGAAAGTCATCACTAATATTAACCCCGAGGCACTGGTTATCGTAAGCGCCGTGGTGATGCCCTACCATGCCTGGGCCACAGAAAATCCGGGCAGCATCGTCACCAACGCCCAGGGTGAAAAACTCGTCGTCTATGGCGGCGAAGGCGAGCAATATGGCGGCGTTCCCAACTACGAGACCAACCGCGAAGCCGATTACGCCCCCAGTTTCTATGGCGGACAGTTTCCTGAAGATGCAGGTAATGCCGTCAAGGCACTGGCTTCTTTCCTGCAAACTTCCCCGTCCGGCAAAATCGTGGTCGGTGTGGAATTCACCGGTGGCACCGATGGGCAGATTTATCCCTGGGATCGCGATCATGCCCGTGGTGCCGACTATTCCCCGGCCGGGTTGGAAGGTTGGCGCAAATTTCTCAAGCAGCGCTACAAGAATAACGAGACTCTCCTACAACGCACCTGGAAAGTTGCCGAAGCAACCTTTGAAAACGCCACAGTTCCGCCTTTAACCGAACGCGGTTACGGTTCGAGCAACGCAGTCACTCCGCAGGGCTTCGACTACAACGAATTTATCTCCCACGCCATCGCCGACTTCATGATTGGCCTGGGTAACAAGGTGAAAGAAGGCAGCCAAAATCGGCTACTCACCGGTGTTTACTACAGCGACAGCGGCGAACAGGGTGCCATTGCGCGCGGTGCCTTGCAACGCATCCTCGAATCTCCGGCTATCAACATGGGACGCAGCGTCATGCGTCATCAGACCAGCGGCTCGTGGTGGCGTCACGGCAAACTGACCTGGCTGGAGTTGGATATGCGCCCGCCCATGCCCAGCCCCATGCAATACTTCACCCAAGGATTGGTATACACGCCGCAGCAATTCGAAACCAAAGTCTGGCGCAATGCCGTGATGGCGCTCACCGACCTGCGGGGCGGCTTCTATCCTTTCGACATGGCCGAATCGTGGTATCAAGACACGCAGATTATCAGTGCCTTCGGCAAAGCGCGCGCCGGACTGCAAGCGGCACTCGATGACAGTGTGAATGTCCCCTCTGCCATTGCGATCTTTTCCGACGAGCGTTTGCCCTTCCAGTTGTCGGACGGGCTGGGCTATGTGCTCACCCGCACCAGCGCTATCGGCACCTATCGCGCGCTCGACCGCAGTGGCCTGCCCTATGCCCGCTATCTGCTGAGCGATGCACTCGATCCCGCGTTTACTTTGCCGAAAATCTGCTTCTTTCGTCTCCCGGCCACGGTGACACCCGAGCAGGTGAAAATCCTGCAAGACAAGGCAAAACGTGCGGGAAGCATCCTGGTCTGGGAATATGCCCCCGGCCAACCTCCCACTCTGGGCGGCATTTCGGCTAAAGCCGACACAGCAGCACAAAACCGCCCTCTTCTGGTGCAAGACGCCGGACCTTTCACAGCAGATCTTTCCGGCAAACTCCTGGGCGCGCCTCCCGTTCCCAATAGCTTCAACGATGCATTACGGTGGAGCGAGACACCTTTGACCTTCTCGCCCCAACCCGGCGACAAGGTATTAGCCCGCTATGCCGGAACGACACTTCCTGGTGCGGTCTACAGCGAACGAAACGATGTAAAGCAAATCGTCATTGGCAGCCCTGGCGCCCTGTCCCCGCAATTCGTGCGCAACATTGCCCAAAGCGCAGGACTTCAACCGTTTAGCACCAGCGACGATGAAATACGTTTCGGCAGCGGTATTCTCGGATTCTATTCAGAGATAGGTGGTCAACGTACCGTCACTCTCCCTCCCGGCTTTAAAGTAGCGGCCAGCCCTACGGGCCACGTTTTCGAGTCCACCGGAGAAGGTTTTACCTATACCATCGGCTATCGTGAAATAGCGGTTTTTAAAATTGTAAAAAATCAATAGCCATACCACCCCCCAGTAAAAGCCACCGCCCAAACAGGCCGGTGGCTTTTGCGTTTTTCGGGTAAATTTTATTTGTAGGGCAAAGCAAAGGAATACTGTGGCAAGTTCAACCTCCGTCGCCGTGCAGCAGTTAGAAACGTTGCTGCGGGAAAAACTCATCCCCTGGGCACAGCAAAGCGCGCCGCTCATCTGGCTCGGCACGCCACCACGGAGCGCCTTGCCGCTGGATATTCGCGAGGAACCGATGCCGCCCTTGCCGCCGGCACGGGCCTTTGCCGATATCCAGACCGCCAGGCGCTGGAAAGAAGAACGTGTCAATTCAGTGAACGTGCCCATTCTGGGTTGCGTATATGCCGGTAATGTCGACTACGTGATACGCGCCGCCCCTGGCCAGGAAGGCAGACAGTGGCACGTTCCCATCAATAGCGGGTCGTTCTTTCTCATCCCGCCCGACACCCCATTTTTGGACGGCAGCGACCCACCGCCTGACGCACCCTATGAGCGAGGCGTTCTTCTTTACCTGCGCCGCGACGGCATCAAATGCCACAGTTACACCCGCGATAAGGGAAAAACCTGGCTTCATCCCTATTTGTTCGTCTATGCTCCCGATGCCTGGCTGCCTGCCGAACGCCTATTTCGTGAAATGCAGCGGCACAGCGGGCCACCGGATGCCGTTATTTATCATTACCTGTCGCTTATCCTCTGCCTCATGCTGCGCAGTGTGCGGGAAGGCAACGCCTCGACTCTTAAAATCCCCCGCGACCCCATACAACTGGACACGCCCGAGAATGCGCCCTATTCCCTCTCGCCCACTCCGCAGGAAACCGTCCAGATGGCAACAGAATATATTGCCCAACACCTGAAAGACTCTTCGCTCTCCATTAAGGACGTCGCCTTTCATGTCGGCCTTTCCAACGGGCACCTCAACCGGCTCTTTCATCAGGAAAAAGGCGAAACGGTCTTTGCCTATTTGCAAGCCCGCCGTCTCGAAGAAGCCCAGAATTTGCTGGCCACATCCACTTTCAGCATCCGGCTCATCACCTATCTGTGCGGCTTTACCAATCCCTCCCATTTCAGCCACTGGTTCACCCGTAATGCGGGTTGCTCCCCCAGCGATTATCGGCGGCAAGCAAGCACGGATGTTTAATTTCGTCAATCAATGCTCATTTTCAACAAACATATCCATAAAATGAGCATTACTCATGCGTTAAGACTTACTGAAAAAAGCACATAATTAAAGTAGCAATATTTGCCTTTTCAGGAGATTGACACCATGAATACGAACCCCAACGCCAGGCGAGCCTTTACGCTTATAGAATTACTTGTCGTAATTGCTATCATAGCTATTCTCGCTGCGATTCTTTTCCCGGTATTTGCGCGTGCCCGGGAAAATGCGCGCCGCACCTCTTGCCTTTCCAACGTGAAACAGATGGGATTGGCTATGATGCAGTATGTGCAGGATTATGATGAGACATTGCCGCTCTCTTATTACTTTCTCCCTTCCGGCACCCCTGCAAGTTCATTTCCCGATGGTGTGATCTGGGCAAGTGGCGGTGCCAGTGGTGAAGTTATTTACTGGCCCCAACTGCTTTTCCCCTATCATAAAAGCACACAGGTTTTTTGGTGCCCTTCGCATAAATTCTCCAATGCAGGCGTGGGGGGAACTTTAGTTCCGGTCAATGGACAATACGGAGCGAACCGCGCTATCATGCCTATCTCAGGGGGAACCCCTCTAAAAATTGCTGCCATTTCTGCGACAGCCTCCAAATTCCTGTTTATGGATTGGGGAACAGTAGTGGCTCTTTCCAACCGTTCTCTCACTAGTTCTGGAAACACGGAGTATCTACCGGGACAAGGCGAATCTGGTGGGAATTGCTCGTCCATCACAGCCACTGCCGGTCAAAAAGACGATTGCGACAAAGGCCGGCACTTTAGCGGCATCAACATTGGCTACGCCGATGGGCACGCCAAATGGATTAAGAGCACTGCCGTCATGCAGGAAGAACGCGCACGGACCGCAGCTCAGACAAGTGCCTGGAACCCGATCAATTAATTAAAGAAACCCAGTCCTTGCCCGGCCTCTGCTCGTCAAAGAGTGGCCGGGCAAGCTCCGTTACACCACTTATCTTGAAGGACTCACGAATGAAGAAATCGCTTTTATTGTTATTGCTGAGCACTGCCGTCGTGCCTCTCCACGCTCAGGAGAACACGCCCACACTAACGAGTTCCGAACTCCAAAGCCTCGGCATCAGCCAGGAATCCCTCTCCCAACTCACCACGATCTATAATCCAGCCAATGCCAGCCCTAAAACACCGGCAGGCTTACAAGTCACGAAAGCGGCCTATGCCAATGTAGCAGGCAACCGCCAACTCTGGCGCATCGATTTCGGCGGAAAATATCCGGCCGACAATTCCAATACCGTTCTCTACCTCGACGCCGACAACAACGCCCAGACCGGGCGCAAAGACGCCGGTGGCATCGACCTCATCACCTGGATCGAAAACGGCGCGGTGCGTTCGCGCTTCTTCACCTCCGATGGCAGTAAACAATCGGCACATAAAGCTCAAGTCGTTATCAAGGAAAACCAACTCTACTTTTCAACCGATATTGACCTGCAAGCCAGGGCCAACGAAGTGGCCGGGCGCTTGCGCATCCTCTCCCATACCGCAACGCCCCTGGTTCAAATCGATGACTCGCGGCTCTTTCCGTTTAGTGGCACCAGCCGCGCCTCTACGACCAAACCAACTCAAGGTGAAACCAAAGCTCCCCTCCCCGTCGCGCCGCAATTTCTCGACGCCGGGTTTGAAAAAGCCACAGGCCAACGACTCACCGGCTGGAAACTGGAAAACCTCAATGGCAGCCAGAGCCAGTGGAGCATCGACAATACCACAAAAAAATCGGGCAATGCCGCACTGCGCGTCACCAAGACCGATTCGCGTGGCAATACCGTTTTGCAGAGCAACTTGATTTCCACCACAGCCAAAACACAGCATCAAGTCTCCACCCAACTGAATCTCTCCACTCGCTCGGCGGCCAATGTTTACCTGAGCATTAACCAGTTCAAAGCGGGAAGCGATACCGCCGAACGTGGTCCACTCACCAGCCCGGTGCGCCCGCTCACCAGCACCAACGGCCAGTGGCAGGAACTCCGTTTCTATTTCACGACCGCAGAGAACGTCGATCGCGTTCAGATCGATCTGGTTTTCGCACAGGCACCGATTGATGTTCTGGTCGACGACTTTCACCTCACCAGCCTCGACCAGGCGCAATACAAACCCCGTTTCGAACCGCCGACACCTGAAACATTGATACCGCTCGAAGAGGCTCAAAAACTTCTGGAGCAACGAACCCGGGCTACAGCAGAAGTCCGCAAAGTCGGACAGCGCCCACGCTTGTTCGTCGATGGTCAGGAACGCGTCCCCCTCTTCTACAAAACCCCCGGTGCCTGGAAAATCAATCGCTCCCAAATCGGCGATTTTAAAAACGCCGGGGTTAACGTCTATTTCATCAGTTACATCCTGGGACGTGGCATCTACCAGCCGAAACCGCTGGGCGTGTGGCTGGGCAAAGACAAAACCGATTTTTCGGAACTCGACGGCCTGATGTGGCAGATTCTGCGCGCCGACCCCAACGGCTATATCGTCTTCGACATCATGACCGACCCCTACCCGGCATGGGGTGAAGAGAACCCGGACGACGTCGTGACCAATGCGGCCGGACAAAAAGCCATCGTGCGCCTCGATGACCACCGCTGGGGCGGAGTGCCGGAGAAATGGGACGGTTCCTACGCCGAGCGCTATGGGCACTCCTATGTCTCCCGCAAGCTGCGCGAAGACACCTCCAAGGTGCTGGTGGAGATGGATCGCTACATCAAGAATAGCCTGCCGGGCAAGGCTGTTATCGGCTACTACATCAATGGCGGCGACGATTCGCAGCTCTTTGCCTGGGGCGACCGCAGACGCCAACTCGTAGATTAC
>DAITOV010000012.1:0-29587 GCA_036833945.1 Abditibacteriia bacterium | reverse complement strand
CTATCGATGCCGGGAAACTCTTCCACATCGACCTCAACGGCCAGAAGCCAGGCCGCTTCGATCAAGATTTGCGCTTCGGGCAGGAAGACCAGAAAACCAACTTCTTCCTGGTGAAATTGCTGGAAGACAGTAACTACAGTGGCCCCAAGCACTTCGACGCCCACGCCCTGCGCACCTCTAATGCTGACGACGTGTGGGAGTTCGCCAAGGGATGCATGCGAATGTATCTGATATTGGCCGAAAAAGTGCAACGATTCAATGCCGATGCGGAAATTCAGGCGATCGTCCAAGAGCTAAATTCCGGTGGAGATTCACCGGCTGCAACCAAATATACACCGGAGGCTGGACAGCAGCTTAAGGAACAGGCTTTCGATGTGGACGCGCTTTGCAGCCGTCCCCTGCCTTATGAAAAGCTCGATCAATTAACCGTAGAATTAACCGTAGAATTATTACTTGGCGTTCGGTAAAAGGAAAACTGATGAAAAATTTTTTAAAGCTTGCCGGTTTGGTTATGGTCCTGCAGTTCGTGTGTCTTCAAGCCGTGCAGGCGAACGAAGCCGCCATTAAGCAGGCGATGGTCAAGAAGTATCAGTTGCAAGCACAGGGTTTTCGCAATGCCGATGTCGATGTGTTGCTGAACGAAATGACTCCCGATTTCACGGCGACCCTACCCGGTAATCGCACCATCAAACGCGCTGAGTTTGAGGCGCAACTCCGCATGACTTTCGACCTCATTGCTAAGGCTCATACCGTCGATATTCGCATTAATAAAGTGACGATTGAAAAGCAGCGCGTCGTGGTCCTCTCTACCAATAACATCGTTCTCGATTTGCGCGATGCTCAAGGTCATACCCACCGTTATAAAGAGAATTCGACTTCGCGCGATATCTGGGTTAAAGTTGGCAACCAGTGGAAGATTAAGCGCAGCGAATCGATTCGTGCCAATGTCACTGTCAACGGCAAGCCGATGAAAATCTAACTCTTCGAGTGCCGGGTATCGGGTGAAAAGGAAATCATATGAAAAAGCTTGTGCAATTAGTGGCATTGGTTCTGGCAATTCAATTCGTGCTTCTGGGTAGCGCCCAGGCTAACGAAGCCACGAAGAAAGCCATCAACACCAAATACCAGAATTGGGTGAAGGCCTATCAGAACGCCGACATAAACCCCATCGTGCGTGAACTCACCTCCGACTTCACCGCCGTGCTCCCTGGCAAGCGCACTGTGAAGCGCGCCGAATTTGTCGCCAGCGCGCGTCAGGTTTTCGATTCCATCCTCCGCACCAATTCCGCTTCGGCGCGTATCACGGGCATTAAAATCGAAAAGAACCGCACCATTGTGACAGTGGCACAAAAACTCGATCTGGTGCTGAGCATCAATAACGATTCGAATTACTACAAGGAATCGAGCACCTACCGCGATACCTGGGTGAAAATCTCCGGCCAATGGAAGATTAAGCGCAGTGAATACGTAAGCGGTAATGTCACCCTCAACGGCAAACCCATCAAACTCTAATCTCCAGCAGCCTCTGGCTCACTATTGTAAACCCATACCCATGAAACGCACTCTTACATTTGGAATTATCGCCCTGAGCCTTCTTTTAGCGCACGCCACCCATGCCGTCGCTAACGAGTCGGAGAAAATCAAAGCCCACATGGTGGAGAATTATCTCTTGTGGCAAATTGCTGTTAAGCTGGGCGATGCTGACCGTGTTATTTCCTTCGAATCGCCTGAATTCACCCGCGTGCTTAAAGATGGCACTGTCACCAACAAAGCCGCCGCCGATGCTGCCACTCGCCTGTGGCTGGGCCGCATTCGTAAAGTGTATGATGCCAAGGTCTACATCAAGAAAATCACCATTCTACCCAGCAAAGTCGTGATTTGGGCCGTGAAGGAACTCGATGCCGATATGAATTCGGGCACCGACCCCAACGAGCCGCAGATTCAACATATCCGCTTTAGCGGCACTACACGCGATACCTGGGTCAAGTATCGCGATAACTGGGTGCTCAAGCGCGTAGAGAACCTCACCTTCAAAGCAGATATCGACGGCACCCCCACCGAAGGCAATTAAAGCCACCGACTGACGTCATGCCCGGCGAAACTGCAAAAGAAAAGACTGAGCCTCTCATCTCTCTCATCGAGTCGAGAGCCATTCCCATCTGGGAGCAGTTTTCGCTGGGCCGTCTGGCGGTAACGGAGCCAACTCGAACATCCTTCAAGCGGCACAACCCCTCATCGTTGATAGAGACCTCGGTGAAGAAGCGCACCGGGCGCAAGTCTTCCTTAAGGGGCGGCAGAAATTTCAACGGTGCCAACTCCTACCGTGAACTGTGGGAAGAAGATGGACAGGCTATCTTCAACTACCCTGCCCTGGTTTTCGTTATTGAAGGGCAAGCCGATTTTCACATTGCCGATTACGTCGTGCACTGCCCACAAAGCCACTTCCTCCTCTTTCGCGATAATGTCTTGCGCCAAAAAGGCGCAACCCCACACCTGGAAGGCGAAAATTTAGCGCAAAGGCACTGCGCCGTGCTGTGGTTCTTCATTCCCCCGGGCACAGGCAGCCTCATTTCCTATGTCTGCCACTCTCAAGGCGACAGGCACTGGGGCGATGGCTATCGCATCGTGCAACGCGCCGAAGTGAACCAGGCCTTTAAGCTCTTTTTACAGGAAGCACAGGAAAAAGCTGCGGGCTATCAGCCCATTGCCGTCAGCAGCTTTCAGTCGTTTCTGCACCTGTTTGTACGGGAACTGAAAGAGGGCCGCTTTATTAAGCGTAGCGGAAAAGATGCGGAAAAAACCGTGCCTCCGCGCGAGCTGTCTTCCATCGAACAAGCCAAAGAATATGTCAAGAACCACCTCAATCAACCATTGACCGCCAGCCATGTCGCACACACCGTTTACATGTCGCGCAACAGCTTCATGCAGCACTTCACCCGCGAAACCGGGCAGACCTTCCACGACTATGTGACGGCAGAACGAATGCAGGAAGCCAGGCGGCTCTTGAGCGACGGCCACTGGTCGATTGAATTCATAACCCGCTTCACCGGCCTCAAACCCTCCCAGTTTCGCACCCAGTTCAAAAAGCGCTTCGGCATTGCACCCTCCGAGTTTCGCAAACAATCTCAAACAAAAGTGCAAAACCATCGGGCTGTGGGCAAAACCGGCGTTATTGAACAGTGAAAAAGGGGAAGAATCTGAGTGGTCTTGGATCTTTGGTCTTTGATCTTGGATGAGGAAGGGTGTTGGCGTTTTGTTTGATCTGAACGTTCAATGTTGGATGCTTAGAGTTCGCCGCTTTCCCCATTGCTATTACGAGGTGCATAAATGAAGCGTAATGCTTTTACTTTAATAGAACTTTTGGTCGTTATAGCTATAATCTCAATACTTACATCAATCCTGTTTCCCGTTTTTGCGCGGGCGAGGGAGAATGCGCGGCGTTCCAGTTGCCAGAGCAACCTCAAGCAGCAGGGGCTGATCATAGCAATGTACATGCAGGACAACGATGAAGGTTTCCCGATGGCGCTTGCCCCCCGTGGCACGCGTGGTCCCGGCGTCACAGTGCCGCCGGGAGGCGAATGGAGCCTTAATTACTGGTATTGGCAGCAAGCGCTGGCAGAGTATCACAGCAGCCTGCCCAACGGCACAGCCGGAGGTATCAATATTTTTATGTGCCCCTCCTCTGCGAAACCTGCCGAAGCTACCCGGGCAAGTAACGGTCATTACGGTGTGAATACGCAAATTATGACGACCAACCGCGCTCCGCTTAAAGCAGCCGCCATCCCATCGGTCGCTTCGACCTATCTCATCATGGATTTCGGGTTCTACGCCGCTCACTTTGTTCCCACCAAAACTCCAAACACCAGCCAAACCGAATATTACCTGCCGGGTTATGCAGAGGCACGAGGCCTCAGCGAATGCACTCTGGCTTCGGGGGCCAATAGTTACCAGACTAAAGATTGCCGCAGCGGAAGGCACTTCGGTGGCGTCAACGTCGCTTTTGTCGATGGGCACGTGAAATGGCTCAAGAGCAGCACTGTCGTCAACGAAGCTCTCAAATGCGCTGGCACCAATGTCACCGCAGAATGCCCGGCCACCACCAAAAGCGCCTTTAATCCGGTCATTGACAATTCGTAGAACCAACTCTCACCACAACGGGACAGCGTTTCGGCAATGTCACCCGCCGGAACGCTTTCTTGCATCTCAACCATGAAAAAACAGCTTTCCATTCTTCTCTTTGGGGCAGCGGCATTAACCTACCCCGCTCAATATGCCCTGGCCGATGTACAACTCGCCGCCCAGGGCAAAAGCCCTTTCAGTATCGCCATCGCCGCCGATGCCCCGGCTTCTATTATCGAAGCCGCCAATGAATTGCAGTTGAACATTCAAAAATCCACCGGCGTATTGTTGCCGCTGGTGAAAGACGATGCGGCTACCGGTGCAGTGATTAGCCTGGGGCAAACCCGGCAGGCTAAAGCCGCCGGGGTGAACGCGGAAGGTATCGAGCCCGAAGGCTTTCGCCTCAAAACTCAGGGCGGCAACTTATATATCATCGGGCCGGATACGGCCTCGAATGACGATGCCAAAAAATTCCCCGAGAGTTCTTATCCCCGCACCACCGCAAACGGCGGGCAAAGTAACGGCACGGCCAACGGCATCTACACCTTCCTGGAAGATTATATCGGCGTGCGCTGGCTGATGCCGGGCGAACTCGGGCGCGATGTGCCCAGTAAAAGCACACTGACCATTCCCGACCTCGACCTCACCAAAGCGCCGGTCTTCATCCATCGCCGCATGCCCTATTTACAAAACACCGCAGCGGTGAGCGACTGGCAAAAGCGTCAAAGGCTGGGGCGTTCGTTTGCCGGATACTGGGGGCACTACTGGGAAGCTGCCGTTCCCAAGGAACTCTTCAAGGACCATCCCGACTGGTTTGCCATGATCGACGGCAAGCGTGTGCCGCCCAAATCGCACCGTTTTAAACTCGAAACTACCAATCCCGAGGTCGTGCGCTACTACGCCGATAAAGCGATTGCCGCTTTGAAAGCCCAGAAAACGCCCAGCGCCTATTCTCTTTCGCCCAACGACGGCAGTGGCTGGAGCGAAAGCCCGGAGAGCAAAGCCTGGTATGACCCGCCCCGGCCAGGCAGCAAAAGGCCATCCATCACGCCGCTTATCCTCAAATGGTATCGCGATGTCTGTGAAATCGTGGCCAAGGAATATCCCCAGGGCAAACTGACCGGCTATATCTACGCCGATTTCGGCTATCCTCCGCAAAAAGGCGGTATGGAATTGCCGGAGAACTTCACTCCCGTTATTACCGGACAGGATTTCGGTTTCCGTTTCTATCGCAAGGAAGTGCGCGAAGAAGGGGCCTTCTTGCTGCGCGAGTGGGCTAAAGTCGCGCCGTCTACCTGGTTCTATTACGGCATGCCGATCTGGCTGCGTAACAGCGCCGGACAACTGACCACGGCTTCGCCCGACAATCTGAATTTCATGTTTTCGCTGCTACGTGAAAACAAACTGAAAGGTGCCGACCTCTACGGCACCCCGGAGTGGAGCCAAACCGCCGTTGCCAACTATGTGCAGGCCCAGATGCTGTGGGACCCCTCGCAGGATGCCTTCAAACTGCAACGCGACTGGCTGACGCGCGCCTACGGCCCGCAAGCTGGCGCGGTGATGGAACGGCTTTACAACTGGATGGATAACGGTGCCTACGCCGACTTCTTCCGCAAAGATCCTTCGCAACACTACAATGTGCGCGAGATCATGTTCCGCGATTACTACGGCCCGCATTACGCCGAGACTGAAAAGCTGTTCCTCGAAGCTAAACGCCAGCCGATGACAGACCTGCAAAAACAACGTCTGCAGCTCATCGAAGATAACCTCATCGTGCTGCAGTGGCGTTTGCGCAACGCCGGTTACCTGCCCCAGAAATTGGCCTCCCCGCTCCATCGCAGCGATGCGCAAGTTGCGGAACTGCTGCTGGCAAAGAATGAGGACTTTACCCGCTTTCCCAACATTCTGGCCGAGCCGAAAATCGCGCCGGTAAAAGTAGCACTCAATCAACCCGCCCCTGCGAATGTGAAGGCAACCGAAGCGCCCAACGCCGATAGCATTTTGCTGTATGCCACCCGCGATGGCCAGGTGCGGTTGAAGCCGGTTAATGTCCGCCCCGGCAGTTCGTATTTGAGCTACGCACTTACCGAAAATGCGGCGCGCACCGGCAAGCTCTTGCAAACCGGCATTTTCTACAACGGCGGCGATATCGTGTTTGAAGGCAAAGCCAACACCGCCTATTTCCTCACCGTCACCGCCAAGGGCCTGGTGCAATCCATCGCCAACTGGGATCTAACCGTCGAAAATGCCACTCCGGCCACGGCCGCTTTTGCCGATGGCACACTGAACCTAAACGGCCCGCAATCGCCTCTCTACGTCTATGCACCCAGCGGCTTATCGTTAGCAGCCCGGGCTGAAGGTGCGAATGTGATCTTGCAGTCGCAAACCGCGATGGCTAAAGCCTTGCGCGCCTACCCTAACGCTAAAACCGTGCTGCGCTTGGACGATGAATGGCGCTTCGCCACCGACCCGCAAAAGCAAGGCACAGCCCAGCGCTACTATGCCCCGACTTTCAATGATAGCTCGTGGAAGACGGTGGGAGCAACCGACTGGTGGCAAAACCAGGGTTTTGACGAATATAACGGCACCGCCTGGTATCGCAAAGAGTTCTCGCTCGAAGCTGTCACCGGCGAAGACCCGCAAGGCGTGGCAAAACGGCAAATCCTGCTGGCGTTCGGCGCAGTAGATGGTGACGCCGTGGTGTTTCTCAACGGCAAGAAAGTCGGTCAGCATCTTTTGGGCAAGAATTTTGAAGGTTACGATCAACCGTTCATCTTCGATATCACTTCCATCGTGAAGCCAACGCAAAATATCATCACCGTGCAGGTAACCAAAGAGAAGTTCGTGGGCGGTATTAATGGCGGAGTGAGTGTAATGACGAACGAAAGTTAGCCTACCACGCACTCTAAAAACATCTGCGCTCCCCATCTCCTATGGACCGCCAGCATGCTGCCGGCGGTCCATAGTTGGGTTACGGCAGTTGCGGCAGTGAATATTCGTGCTGAATATTGCCGTGGGTTTTGATGCTCAACTTCTGCGCCGTGGTGCCTGCCGGAAGCTGGAAGATGAACCGCACCAGCGCCTCTTCCTGCGGTGCGACAATAATAGTGTGGGGAATCATCTCGCCTTCCCCCTCGCCTGAGCCACGATAAATATTGCCGTTGCTGCGTTTGAGGTTGCCATCGCTCAAACTCACGTTCAAAGTCATGTCACCGGCATAAAAACCTTTCGGCTCTTTCTCCATATTCTTGAAGGTAAAGAACGCTTGCAGGGTATTGTTGCGGCCTTTGCGCACACCGTTTAGCTTCACATCATACGGGCCGAACTCGTTGTAACCAGCACCGCCTACCACGCCGGAGACTGTAATGCCTGGCGGCACAGGAGCAGGTAGCGAAACAGAAGAGACATCGAAATGCTGCATCTTCTCATTGGTCTGCCGGAAGGTGAGGCGCTTGAGTGGCACCGCACCGCGTGGGATGGTGAACTGATAGCGCACCTGTGCCTGCTCGCCGGGTTGGAGCCAGATGGTCTGCGTGACGACCTTGGCGATTTCACCCTCCGTCTCATAGATGTTGCCGCGATGGTTATACCCTACTCCGTCGGCATCGGTGATGAAGAGGTTCACCGCGCTAGGCATCAAGCCGGCGCGCTCTTTACGGATGTTTTTATAGGTCGCCAAGACATCGAGCGTATCTTCCCGGGTTACTTTTACGCTATCGACTTTCACTTCGTAATCATCGAGCTGCTTGAAACCGCCACCGATGCTACCCAGGCCGCCAAAAGTTCCGCCTAAGCCGCCGCCGCTGTTGGTTTGGCCGCCCGTGGTGCCCGTACCTGTCCCAGTGCCATTTCCGGTTCCATTTCCATTTCCTCCTTGCGGGGCGGGTTCACCGCCGGGAGTTTGGTTGCCTGGAAGCGGCTCGCCAGTGCCAGGCACCGGGTCTTGCCCGGGCGGGGGTTCTTCACCCGGCGGTGGGGTTTCGGTTCCTGGTTGTGGTTCCTCAGTAGGTTGCTCTTGCGGTGCGATGTAAGGCAGCAGGTCGTCGGTGTGAACGCCCGAATCTTTAAGGCCGCCCGGGTTAAGATTGAAGCTGGCGGTCTGGCGGCCTTTGATCCAGCGGTTGGCGACGACATCGAGAACCTTGCCCGAGCGCACCTGGCCGCCACGGCTCCAGGCATAGACTTCAATATGCTCCAGCTTCCAGTCTTCAGCGATTGCCGCGCCCATCGCCGAAACCAGGCCACGCTTGGCGGTGGCCGATTCTTTCTCGACTTCTCCGGCGAAGGTATCGAGCAGTTTGTTGCGTGTTTCGATGCTTTCATCGTCGGATTCCATCACCGAAACCGCCACGTTCAACATGCCGAAATCTTTAGGCACACGCACCGTCTGGAACGCGTAGTTAAGGCTGCGCGTTTCCCCACTATCGACGTCATCGAAGGGTTGTGAGCGGTGCTTTTGCGTATCGCCCGGCAGCGGGGTCAGCAGCGCCAGCACGAAGGGTTCATCGGAGTTGCTGCCCCGGTCCCACTTGCTTTCCTTCACACATTCCAGACCGATGAGATGCACCTGGAAATCGCGCCAGCCCTGCGGCTCATCGGCAGCAGATTCGGCGACCTTTACGATGCGGCCAGTAACTTTGTAATGGCCTTTATCACCACCATTGACATCCAGAGTGAAGGGTTGGCCGGGAGGGCCGGTAATCGTCCGGCCCAGTACAGTAATGCTGATGCCCGGAGCCTGGGCAGCGGTGGGAACGGTTGCCAGTTGCTCGGGCTTCCATACGTGATGCCTCGTCCCTATCCAATCGGCCTGCGAGCCGAGGATGGTGGTGAACATGCTGCCAATGCTCTTGAACGGAGCCGTCACCGCCGTCAGCAGCGTGTTGCCCAGCGCTTTCAAAACCTCGCCCGTGGTGGCCGAGTGGTTGTAGAGCTGAATTGAACCCGGCAAGCTGTTGAATGGGCCAGCGACGTAAGAATTGTCATCGCCCGCCTCGAAATCGTTATAGGCCAGCACCGGGTTGGCGCGCGGCATGTAATCGAGCAGCGTCTTGTCTTCGTCGCCGTTTTTGATGTCCTGGTTATCGGCCTTCAAATAGATATCCGAATCGGTGCCCGCGCCGCTGGTGTTGGCGGTTTTGAGACGGACGCGCAGGTAGATTTCTTCAGGCGTCAGCGCCTTGGGCGGATACGGCCCGGCGGAGATGAAGGTATACGGAAACTGGTTGTAGTTCTCAAACTGCCGCTCGCGATTGGCCGGGGTGCTGCCTTCGGTTTTCACCCGGTTCCAGAACGCCGCACCACCAGCTTTGCCCATGTTCTCTTCCAGGGTTTTGAGCCACTGCTTGGAAGCCTCCACCGCCAGCGCGCGCGCCACGGCAAAAGCGGCGTCGCCATCGATATCGGTGAGGCCACGCTGCTTGACGCCGATTTGTGAGAGCCACTTGCTATCGAGCGCAATACCCGGCGGTGCCTGGTAGATAACGCCACTGGGGATCTTGACACCATGCACTTCGAAACGCACGGGAGTTCCGTTTTTGCAGGCATCGAAAGTGCGGCACATGTCGCTGTTGCCCAGCGGCGAACCGGGGCCGCAAGCCACCGAAAGCAGTTGCTTGACGCCCGGCTGGTTCATGATGGAACACTCATACACGAACTTGCCATGATGCTTCACACCGTGGTGCTCATCGTGTTCGTAGGCACCAGTGTAAAGCGGCAGCGCCCCGCGCTCGGGAATGGGGATATTGAAGAGCGTCTTCTGACGGCGCGCGGCGTCATCGACCCAGTTGGAGTGCGAGTAGAAATCTTGTACCGCGTGCAGCGAAACACCGACGATGTTCTGTGCGGCGGCGACATCGTTTTTCTCTTTGGCCCACAGTAAACCCGCCATGGTGCCCGAGGCGTAGCGCCGCCACATGTATCGCACTTTATCGGCATCGAAGAGATCGTCGAAATGGAGCTTTTCCAATTCCGGCGAAGTCGCCATCGAAGCCTTGAAACGACCAAGCCCACCCGATGCCCACCACAGCGGGTTATACAGGTAGGAATCGACATAATCGCTATGCCAGGCTACGGCTTCGGCGGCTGCGGGGGAGAAATGGTCTTTGGTGGCATCCTTGGTGATATTCTGGTGGTGCCACTCGCTGCTTTTGACCGGGTCTTCCCAGCTAAAAGCGTGGGCGCTGGTTGTCGCCGCCAGCGACACGCCCAGGAGGGTTAATAAAGATTGGAATAATTTTTTCATGGGAATTATCGCTTCACCATCACGTTATATTGAGCGATACCGCTGCTATCGAGCGAGGCCAGCACGCTGTTGGAACCTTCAAAATTAATGGTCAGGCTGCGGCCCGGTTCATCGCTCCACAACTTTTCCAATTGCAGCGGTTGCCCGCCGCCACCACGCACCAGTTTGGCCTGCATGGTGTAGCGGCCAATGGGGATGTTGTTGAGGAAGCGTTCGGTGCGGCCTTTTACCGGCAGGCGGAAAACCAGCGTGCGCCCTGCACTGCCGCCCATCAGCGGGCCTTGTGGTGCCAGGGTAATTTCCACAGTCCCGTCTTCGGGAAGCTCACCGATGAACCATTGCACGCGCATGTGGGCGCCATAGTAATATTCGCCATATTCGGGCGATTGCTCAGCCAAGTCGCGATTAGCGATGCCCCAGGTATGCAGCACGAAGTTTTCGACATGGCCTTCGCGTGAATTGAAATGATCACGCTCGCCATCGGCTGCCTTGAGCGGCAGCAGATAGCCGCGCTCATTGTAGCGCACCCGGTAATCGGCGTTCACGACCTGGCAAATGCCCACCGGCACGCGGATTTCATACAGCCCCTGGGCGTTGGTTTTGGTGGTGACGCTGGTGCGAAAGCCGCCCACGCCGCTTGAATGCACCACAATAGTGGCACCCGGCAACGGCTTGCCGCTGCTATCTTTGGCATAGCCGCGCACCAGTCCCGGCTTGACAGCCACTTTGCCAAACGCTGGAATCGCGGGTGGCGCGACCCCGGCCATGGCATTGTGCGGGTTCTTCACTTGCAGCACCGGGCTGGCTTGCGCAGTGGACATGGAAGCCGCAGCTCCCAGCGCCACACAAATGGCAGCTCTGCATAAACGAGATTCGATTCTCGTATTTTTCATCATTCTCTCCTGCAAAAACAAAAATACCTTTGCGGCCCCATACTCGTTTAATCCCAAATTATTCGAGTAGGAACAACAATGGTATTTTGTTGGCAACAGCAGGCTGAGTCTTGAAAATTCTTGCGTTTATGGAAGATTCTTGCGCTCACCCAGGGCGCGCGGCGTGACGCCCAGCAGGCGTTTCATGTGGCGGGTCAGGTGGCTCTGGTCAGCAAAGCCACACTGCGCGGCGATTTGCGAAACCGATAGCGGGCTATGTTGCAGTAGTTGTTTGGCGTGGGCGACGCGGCGTTCGATGAGATATTGATGCGGCGTGATACCGATAGTTGCTTTGAAACAACGTGAGAAATAATACGGGCTTAGCCCGGCGACAGCAGCCATTTCGGCCAGCCCTATATCACTGCCGAGGTTCTCCTCCACAAAATCCCTCACCAATTTCCACCGTCGGGGCGAAAGCCTACCCTGCGGCTCGGACGGAATAGAACGCACGCTGTAATTCTTTAAAAGTCGCACTGCTAGCGCCGTGGCCAGCGATTCGCCGAACAGGCTACCCGAAGGATTGCCCGCCGTCGCTTCGGCCCACAGGGCGCGGCAGATATAGGTGATCTGCGGATCGACTTCGCCATAGCTTTCCGGAAGTTCAACCACTCCCAAAGCTGAATGCTCTTCAGCAATGCTACGCACCAGCCAGGGCTCCAGCCGCACGGTGATGAAGTCGATGGGGTTGCGCCAGGCTAAGGTTGTGGTTTCGTTGGCTGCCCGAATTACCAGTGCTTCAGGCTGCATAAAAGTTTGCCGGTAACCGGCCCCGTGTTTGGTTTCAAGATGAAACGCGGTGCTGATGTTGAGATCGATGGTGTAATGATCGATCAGCTTATCCTCGGACTTTTTGGCCGAGAACTGATGCCGCACGACTCTGGCCCCTTTCCACGGCGACGGCGGAGCTTGAATCTTGATGAACGACCTGGCGGCACGCAACGAACTACTCATAACCTTAGTGTGCCACGAAGAATGGCTTAGCGCGAAAGCTTAACCGAAACCGTATCCCAACTCCCCTGCCCGGCACCGGCCATGTTGGCCTGAGCTGTATTGGGCCGGAATTGGAGGTTCACCACTCCTCGGCCCTCTTTAGGCTCAATACCGAACGGAGAACTGCTGTATGGCCCGGTCTCTTTCAGCTTGAGCGCCGTCCCATCGGCTAATTTGGCGCTGAGTTTGTAAGTGCTGACTGGTAGATTGACCGCCGCCAGGGATAATGCGGAATTTCCGATTTTCTTGCGAATGACGATTTGCCGCCCAGGCAAGCCGCCATAGATGGAAGCCTGTGGAGTGAGCGTTATCACGATTTCGGCATTGGCCGGGATATCGCCCGGCTGCGCCCAGAACGGGTTTTCATCGGCCAACGTCCAGTCGAGGTGCAGATAGCCGCCGTAGTAATTGCCGGAATAGTGCGGTTGGTCTTGCACTCGGTCGCGATCGGTGATGCCGTATGGCAGCGCCACGAAATTCTCGATACTGCCCTTTTGCGAGGCAAAACTATCGAGCTGCCCATCGGCAGGATGCAGTCCCAGGGCTGCGCGGCCTTCACCGTAGTTGATGGTGTAACCGGCGTTGTAAAAATGAGCCGCTCCCACCGGCACACGGATTTCGTAGTAACCCTTTTCATCGGTCTTGCCTTGCGCGCCGGAATAACGGCCGCCCACCACACTGGAACGAATGCCCAAATGCGCGTTCTTGAGCGGCTTGCCTTTAATATCTTTGACATAACCACGCACGGTGCCCGGCTTGGCTGCCAGGGCTGGAAATGCAGGAATAGGAGGCATGGCGGTTTTCATGGCGTTGACCCAGTTTTTGGAGGGGTCGAGTTCGAGTTGGATGGGTGTTTGGGCCACGGCCTGTTGTGGCGAAGCAATGAAGGGTGCCAATAACAATGCGGTTGTCAAAGTAGCATAAATCGCGTCTCTACGGGTGCGCTGACTATTCTTCGTCGGCATCAGAGAGATGTCTTTCAAAAAAGAGAATATTGGTTTCATAGCATGTGCCGTTTATGGACCGCCAGCGTCAAAGTCCATTTATAACGTTGATGGTGGCGTTTATGCCAATGCCGGCAAGATGCCGGCGGTCCATAGGGGCTTCGCTTGTTTATACGTACCGGTATAGCTGGAAGGTGAAGCGAATTTTCAAGGCTCCACCCTCACCCCAGCCCCTCTCCCAGAACAGGAGAGGGGAGCACGAGCCGCCACGCTTCATTCTGTGTGGTGCGCTACAGTATGCGCAGCATACCCCCTCGCCCTTTCGGGGAGAGGGCTGGGGTGAGGGGAAGGGGCACTTACGCCACCTACTCAGTCGTAGCAGGAGCAGGTTCTTTCAACAAAGCGCTGACATCTTCCCAACCACGGGCTTCTAAAAGTTCGGCTGCGGTTTTACCGGCTTTATCGACCGCTTTGAAATCCGCGCCTTTCTCCACCAGTTGCCCCACGATGTTCCGAGCAGCATTGGCCGGTAGCTCATTGGTTGCGCCGTTCAAGCCTTGCAGAGCCTGGCCCAGTAACGGTGCAAACCCCTGATTGCCCATCAAGCCTTGCACTGCAATGAGGTCGCCCGCCGAAGCTGCGCCCAGGAATTGTGTCCACTGCTGCGCGCCCTCTACTCCAGCGCCACCGGCGAGGTTACCCATTGCAGAGAATACGTCGGTGTTGGAGCCTTTCACCGAGCTCAGCAGATTGACCCAACCCTGCGCGTCGATACCGCTGCTGCTGCCGAGCAAATTTTGAATGCCCAGCACACCACCATTTTTCAAATCGCCCTGCAACGCCGTGCCGATGACGGCCTTCCAGCCAGAGGTGCCGCTCAGATTGAAAACGCCGCTTTGCAGCAAGCCCTTAAGGTTATCGCCCAGCAGAGCATCGACACCGCCACTACCCAGGAGCGAGGAAGCCAGCCCGGCTTTATCGCCCAGTCCGCCTAATGCACCGCCCATTGCTGCACCACCTAACAAGCCGCCAAAACCACCGAATTTTTTCTTTTTCGGTTTAGGTTGGCCGATGGTGGTAGCCAGGTGAAGCGCGGTTTGCCCGGCTTTGTTGGTGGCGTTTACCTGCGCACCGCGCTCCAGCAAAGCGTTCACGATATCGGGCTTGCCGCCTTGCGAAGCTAGCATCAGGGCCGTCATGCCATCTTTGGCCTGGGCATTGGGGTTGGCACCAGCCGCCAGCCCTTGCAGAGCCTCTTCCCAGCGGCCTTCTTTCAAATCGTCTAATAAAGCTTTGTTGAGCTTGGGATTATCGACTGCCGCTGCCACCACCGCTGTTGCCTGTGACTTGACAGCTACTGTTTCTTCGGCCTGTGCGCTGTGGCCCGCCACCAGAATCGCGGTGGTTAATACCGCCATCTTCATACCCTGGCCCACCAAGAACTTTTTTCCTACAGGATTCATCGCTTCTCCTTGTATTCGCCAGTGACATAATCGTCACTTTTCTCATTCTCATTCCAGGGCAGTATGAAAAGAAAAAGCGCAAGAATCTTGAAGATTCTTGCGCTTAATGGATATTCTTGCGATGGATTTAGCGGGTTTAGGGTAGGAAAACCAAAATGTTAATCCCCGAATGAAATGCTGTGTACTGGATCCCCGCGTTCGCGAGGATGACGGACTGCGAAGCTAACCGTTGGCATCAAAGTCCGGTTGCCTCCTATATTCCCCGTCTACCGTCTTCTATCTACCGCTGGTTGCCTTCCCAGCCTCCAGTCCCTAGCCTCCAGCCTCATTAAGGTGTCTTCTCAAACTGCGCCGCGCCGAGTTCAACCGCAGATTTCGCAGTCAGAGTGAATTTCTGCCAGCCCGAACGGTTGCGCATATCGAGGCTCGCGGCGTATTGAGCGCCGCTTTGTGGCTTGACTGGGGTGACGCGCGAGTTGGAATCGAAAGCCAGCGAATTGGCCATATCGACACCGGAATTCCATTCGATGCGCAGGTTGGTCGCCTGGGGCGGAATGTAGAGCCAGGCGCTTACGCTCTGTCCGGCTTTGAGCTTGAGATTTTCGCGCCCGGCAAGCTGGGCTACGGAAAGTTCAACACCCGACATAGCGCCGGGCAACCAGACCGGCAGTTTGCCATCCGGCGCGATACCGTTCTTATCGAATGCATTGCGCAATACTGTCGGAAGCGCGCCCATTAACGATTCGCTGGTCAGGGAAGTACGTCGCGCCAGAGCATCGGGCGCACTGGCGCTTTGGTCTACCAGCGGTTTGAGGGCAGTTCCTAAAACATTCGCGCCATAAACGCGCTCGATGTTGACGGTGGCACCCTGTAAATACATCACACCAAAGACGGTGGTATCGCGGCGCAGCGGCGAAGACGGGCCGCGGTTATTCCAAAACTTCAAGGCAGCCAAAGCCTGATTTTCAACATGGCCTTGCAGCGCTTCGTTAAATTGTGCGGCAGCGTCCGGAGTACCGAATGCGGCGGGCAGGTTCCAGTTAGCAGGCGATTCCAGCGCCCACAACGCGCCCAGGGTTTCGCCCATCAGACCGTTGGCATAGGGTTCGAGCGGCGGCTTAAAGCCGTTGATAGCCGGGAGTGCAACGTGACCATATTCATGCATCAATTCGCGCAGCCACTCAAATTCGGGGCGCGCTTGCGGAGCGTCGAAGAAGATGACGTCGCCCGGTGCCGAATCGCTTTGCCCGGCACCGACACGCCACGGATAGGTGGTGGTGCTCACGGCGACTTCGAGAGTATCGAGAGGATTGGCTCCCACGTTGGTCGGCGTATTCACGCCCGGCATGGCAGTGCCGAAAGCAGCGCGCACGCGCGGGTCGGAATCGTCGCGCGGCCACAGCGCCGAAACTTCTGAAAGCCATAGCGTGGTGATGCCGTCGCGCACGTAAGGATTATCGGCCCCCAGCGCAACCTGGAACATGGCATGCACTTTCAGGAACTGGGCACAGAGCGCTTCAGCACGAATGCGGTCGTCGCGGTTTTGGACAGTGAGGTGCGAGGAAGCATAGAACACGCGCACCACTTGTTTCCACAAACCCTGGTTGGGTCCGGCTGTTTCGCGGGCATAGCCGACTACCATGCGGTCGTGACGCAACACTTCAGGCAGGGCGGCAGCTTCGACGTTGCGGTAAATCGGCGGGACGCGCGAAAGTGCGTTGCCACCGGCGGCCGACATCGAAACCGGAGGATAGACCCGGCCACTGGTCACCAGAAAATCACGCTTTGCCGTTGTCGCATCGGCTGTGCCAACACTCAACTGCGCCGGAGAGTATTCAAACGAAAAGGTGCGCGGCTCCCACAATTTGCCGTGTGAAATTTCTGCGACCGTCTTGAGGGTATCATCGGCAGCAACCTGTGGCAGCCCCTCGCGCAAAGCGCCACCCAGCGAGAGTTGGGTGTCGCGCGCCAGGGTATCGAGCGCACTGGGGCGTACTTTTCCGGCAAAACGTGAAGCGCGCGCCAAAGCGGCTATGGCTTCATCGCGGCGGCCGAAATAGTCGGCGGCACGCCCCCACCAATAATGAGCATCCGCCGTTTGGCGCACAGCAGCTCCTAAAAGCCCTGTAGTGGGTAGGTTTTCCGGATCTTCGTTCAGGATTTGTGGGCTGGTTAATTTGATGAGGCCGCTCAGCGCTTGCTGTGCCGCGTTACGGAGCGTGGTGATCGCTTCGATCTGGTTCGCTTCAAGCTGGGAGCGACCGCGCACCACCTGCTGGCGCACATCGCCAAGCAACTTTGCCGACTCGCCCGGCAATGGCGTGGCATCGCCCTGGGCGTTTGCGGTGCCGGGCAGCAGCGCTAACGGCGCTGCGAGGGAAAGACAGCCCAAAACAGTAAGTCGTCGGAAAAAGTTCATAGCGAAAATATGATTCAAGCTGTCGTCAGTTTACCATCACTCCCGATAGCACTGAATGTTTTCCTTAAAATATGCTTAATCGGGTGAACTGTGATAAAAATACTCGGGACGACGTTTGTCACCGCTCTATATTTATTGTTCGCCAGGGAGAGAATACGCATGCCGTTAATCGACGCTCATCTGAAAGAGGCTTTGGTTTGCCCCAGCCCCCATCACGCCGCCCTCATTGAAGACGAAGCGGCCGGTTTGTTGCGCTGCAGCGAGTGCGGTCTCGGCTTTCCCGTGGTAGACGGCATTCCCGTCATGCTGTTAGAAGAAGCTATTCAACCGGAAGGTGCCAGCCAATCCGCTCCGCCCGCCGATAACGCCGCCTGAACTCCCCACACGGTTTCCCAGCGATGCCCCTGCTCGTTCCCCCGGTAGCCGATAGCCAGCCCGTCGACCTCTCGGTCGTCATTCTCAACTGGAACGCGCGCGACTATCTGGTGGCGGCGCTTAACTCCATCATCGAGCAGGAGTGGCGTCACGACATCGAACTGATCGTCGTCGATAACTTCTCGCAGCTTGACGATTCGGCTGAAACGGTCCGCCGCGATTTCCCGCAGGCTCACCTCATCGTCACCGAAAAGAACCTGGGGTTTGCAGCCGGTAACAACATCGGCCTGAAAGCGGCGCGCGGTCGTTACATTCTGTTCCTCAATCCCGATACGCTGGTGCATGACGGAGCCTTCGATATCCTGCTCGACTGGATGGACAGCCACCCACAGGCCGGAGCCAGCGGCCCCAAAATGACCTACCCCGACGGGCAACTGCAAGCCTCGTCACGCAGCTTTCCCTCATTTGGTGCCGGTCTGTTTCGTAATACCATTCTGGGAAGGCTATGGCCGGGCAATCCGTGGTCGCGCTCTTACCTGATGGAAGAAGCCCGCAATGACGAGCCTTCACAAGCCGACTGGCTTTCCGGCTCAGCGCTGCTGGTGCGTCGCGAGGCGCTGGAACAAATCACCGACGTAAACGGTGCGTGGGACGAAAAGTACTTCATGTATTGCGAAGATGTCGATATCTGCTGGCGGCTAAAAGCCACTGGCTGGGAGCGATGGTATGTTCCGGCCGCCCACATCACGCACCGCATCGGCGCTTCGAGCGACTGGGCGCAGGGCGCGATGATTCGCCAGCACCACGGCTCGATGCTGCGTTTCTATTTTAAGAACTACGCTAAAAGCCCCGGCGGCATGCTTATGGCCCCGTTGGCCGTAGCCGGAATCGGCGCACGCGCAGGAGCGGCGGTGGGAAAGCTGTGGTGGCGCTATTTCAGAGCCGGCACCGCAGGCATTATGCTACGGCGCAAGATGAGAAATTCGTAGCGCTCAGTGAAGCTCTATGGATCGCTGGCATCCTGCCGGCAGCAACGTAACAGTTACCCGGAAATGACGAGGACGCGGCTATGCCTGTGCCGGCGGGACGCCAGCGGTCCATAAAGGCCATTTCAGCGCCCAGAGCCTCGTGCCCAGCGCCCCAAAAATTAACGGACCACTGCCAAACGACGCGCTCCCGCATACTTCTGTTTGTATGGCGAAGCGTCGAGCGACGAAACGATAGTACCTTCGCGGGTGCTGGCAGCGTGGATGAAACGGCGTTTGCCGATGTAAATGCCCACGTGCGAAATACCCGGTTTGTAGGTATTGGCGAAGAATACAATGTCGCCCGGTTTCAGCAGCGACTGTGCCACCGGACTGCCGTATTTGAACTGTTCGGCAGCCGAATGTGGCAGTGCTTTATAGCCCAGATCACGCATCACGCGGATGATGAAACCGGAGCAATCGAAGCCATAACGCGATTCGCCGCCCCACACATAGGGCGTGCCCGCATAACGCGAAGCGACGCGCACGAAGGGGTGCAAACCTTCGCCCTCGGCACCGAATTCATCCATCACGGTGCGGAGGGTGCTGGAAAGCGACAGCAATTCCTGCTGCCCCTTACTCAGTTTTTCGTTGGTAGTATCAAGACGCTTTTCAGTGCGCTGCAAGTCGGCATCCAGCTGAGCTAACAGTATGCGCTCGCGCTCCTGGTTGGCCGTTGACGCGGTCTCTGGCGCGGTGACAGCGGGAGGAGTAGCGCCACCACGCGCAGCAAGCGGCTTGGATGTCGCGGCCGGAACCGCAGCGACTGTGGGTGTCACCACTTTAACTGGAGTTGGTTGAGCTTTGGCGATCAGCACTTTCCCAACCGGAGCTTTGGCGACCACCGGCAGACGCACCTCTGCTTCAGGCTTGGTGGCGATGCGCGGCTTACCAGTCGCCAGTCGTTTGCCCTGGGATGCTTCCTGGTTCAATGTAACAATGACACTGGAGGAGGTTGTGGGTGTCATTGAGGGCTGTGCTTGCGTTTGAGCCTGCGACAGGCCGGGCGTAAATGCCAGACTTGCGCTGCCCAGAAAACCGGCCAGCCATAGTGGGGTGAAGAAGCGTGTTTCCATCATAATCTGCAAAAAAATATCGATTTTTCCCAACGACGAAAAATCAGATTTGTTCGACACGAACAGTAGCCTGTTCGCCATACGCCAGGGTGAAGCTATACAGCTCGTTGGGCTGCAACGCAACACGTTCGCCAATTTCCAAACCAGACTTGACGCGATTGTATTGTCCATCGCCCGGAGCCAGCAAAACTTCGCGCCATTCCACCCGGCACTGGTCGGCCAGGCGGTCTCGCTTCTGGTTTTGCAAGGGTGAGAGGACTGCAACATACGTCTTGCCACCTTCTGCGCGGCGCACTGCCGCTGTCGGGATGTGCAACGCGGTATTCTGCGAAGGTTTTGAAACCGAAAAGAACACCGGCATGCCAGGCTTGAATGCACGTGGCGAAAGCCCGTTCTGGTTATTGCCAATCTGCTGAGGCGGATTATGCACGGCAAGACGCACACGAGCGGCACCGCCCCTGGTGGCAGGTGGAGCTACGGCCAACACACGCGCCATCGATGGAATATTGATACCCGAACCGGTAGGACTACCTTGGCCTGGATACCCCCCGGACGAAGTGCCTTGCCTTTGCACCAGTGCCAGGACCTGCATGTTGGGCTTGAGCGATTTCCAGATGCCGCTTTTATCGGTAATCATCACTTGCAAATGATCGGGACGCCCCACCGTGACTAGGGCCTCACCAGGCTTGACCACGGTTTTATCGGAAACCACCCAGGTCACCACACCGTCGCGCGTGGCTGTGATAGCCGATTGTGTGGTGCGCATCTGCGGCACGTTCTCCCACATGCGGCGCTGCGCCGCTTCCAGTTTTTCGGTCGCTCGCTCGAACTGCCGTCGCGTGTTCTGCACCGGGCGGCTATAGTTTTCCACCTTGCGGCGAATACGCTCTGCATCGGCGATGGCGTCTTCGCTTTCCTTCATGGCGGCGCGGGCAATGAGGGCGGCATCGGCAATGGTAATTTTGCCCGAACTATTGCGCACCGGCTGGGTAACGGCCACAGGCGCAGTCTGTGCTTGCTCTTCAAATACCTGTAAATCTTGCGTGGCACGGCGAGCGGCATCGTTGGCTTTGCTGCGTGTTTCCTGAGCACGTGTCTGTAAGCGCGCAGCATCGCGCTGGGCTGCAGCTGCCCTGGAATTGGCAACGGCCAGAGCCTGGCGTGCTTCACTCACCGCTTTGGTGGCATCGGCATCATTGCTATCGTTGGCATCTGGTGCATCGTCGTTATCGGGGATGATGCCCAGATTAGGCTTCTTTTCCACCGCCTTCATATCGGCCATGGCGGCCTGCAGCTTCTGCTGCCTGGCATCGACCAGGTCTTGAGCTTTGCGCGCCGCCTTCTGGGCGGTTTGTGCCTGCTGCTCGGCCCAGGAGGCATCGTCTTGCAACTTCTGGCTTTCGCGCAAAGCAGCCTTCCTGGCATTGGCACGCGCAGAAGAAGAGGGGCGCGAAGGCGCGGCTGTTGCAGTGGGCTTGGCCGCTGCGGCGCTATGGCTCACTTCTTCACCTTTTTGCAGCTTGGCGATGAGTTCGCGTGCCTCGGTTACGCGCTGCTGCGCCACCGCAACACGCTCTTTGGCCCGCTCCATTTCTTCATTGGCGGCGCTCATGCGGCTTTCCAGTTTTTCCTGCTGCTTGGCCGCAGCGATTTGTGCGCTTTCGGCGCGGTTTTGCCACTGGTCGAGCGGCGAGGAAGTCGTCACCGGCGGGGCGACGCCCGTGGTCAACAACACGATTTTTTGCCCGGCCTTCACGAACTGCCCTGTCTGAACCAGCGTTTGGGCCACTTCACCACTGGTCTGTGAGGCTATTTTCTCGCCACCCGTGGCTTCGAGCCGTCCGCGCAACACGACGTAATCACCGGCGCTCTGGTTGGAAATGAGGATGGTCTGGGAGGCGGGCACCACCCATTCACTCGCAGAAATCACCTGACTGGAAGCAGCACCCGAATTGCCAAACATGCCGAGTGGTGTAGGCAGCGAGGTCTGGGACGAGAGAACGGCTAACCCAAACAGGGCCAGCGCCGGTGTGGCAGCCCAAAAAACACCGCTGCTGCTTACCGGCACGCCGGGCCACCGGCGACGCGGCGAATCGGCCGCCGAAACGGTATCGGCAACTACAGGAGTTTCTTCTGGGGTGGGCAAATTTGAAGACATGAAAACAATCGATCGGCGACCAGCAAAAACGACCGCACACACTGCGGCACTCTACTCTTATTTTACCTCGAATAGCGATAAAAAGGAGACAAAACCCGGCAATTTATCGCCATAAACACACATGTTGCCACCAATTCAGTTCACAGCACACGAACTGGGCTTTACAGACGCCAGGTAACGGCCAAGGTTTCGAAAAAGACGGCACATGCCCCACTTATTTTTCTGCTTTCGCGCAGGGTTTGAAGCAGACGCAACAGAGAGCTTCGAAAAAAATGTTTAAAGCTGCCTTAAGCGGGGTATAATTAACCTTAGTTACACGAGTTACTAACATCATGTCCAGCGTTACCATGAACCAGATAGCTGAAGCCGCCGGGGTTTCCCGGGCGACGGTTTCGTTCGTGCTCAACAAACGCGAGCGTGCCAACGGCAGCATCAGCCCGGAGACGCGGCAACGCGTTCTCGATATCGCTGACGATCTGGGCTATCGTCCCAATCGCACTGCACGTGCGCTGGTAACCGGTCGCTCCAACCTCATCGGTTTATGTGTCCGCGACCTGGGCATGCCGCACTACGCCAACGTCATTCGCCGCATGGAAAACCGTATCCGGCAGTCTTCACTCCACCTGCTGGTCAGCCGGTGGGATAACGACCCGGCCATAGACGACAGCCATATTCTCGAAGACATTTTCCCCTGGCCGCTGGACGGAGTGCTGGCGCTCGAAGCGGTGGAAATTCTCAGTCGGCATTGGGAGGCAAAGGGAACCTGGCCCGCCCCCATCGTGAGCATGGGCGGCACCAGCTATCACCTCGACAACCTCGACTCGGTAGGTATCGATTTATCACTGGGCGTGACGCAAGCTCTTAAGCATTTGGTTGAAATCGGTTGCCGCCGCATCGCTTTTGTCTCTCATTCATTCAAGACCCACGAGCAAGACTGGCGCATACAAGCCTATTGGCAAATGATGCAAGAGTTAGGCAAAGAAACGGAGTTCGTCCTCCTTTTCGACCAGGAACGCGCCACCGCCCACCACGAATTCAAGGCCTATGTCGCCCGGCACGGCTGCCCCGACGGCCTTATTTGCATCAACGACGAAGTAGCCCTGGGCATCTACCGGGCACTGTGCGACTTGCAAATCAACGTGCCCCGCGATGTCGCCCTCATCGGCTGCGACGGCATTCCCGATACCCAATATCTCGAATGCCCCATCACCACCATCGTGCAGCCGGTCGAAGAGATGTGCCGCATCGCCTGGGAGATGCTTCAGCAACGCATTGAAAACCCCGATCAAGAAATCCAGCATCAAGTGTTGGTTCCCACCCTTGCAATCCGCGATTCCACGCAATATTTTGGAGGTAAAAGGAAATGAAAAACGATTCCCGCCCGAAAGCCTGCCGCACAAAAAGAGGATTCACCCTCATAGAACTGCTTGTCGTTATTGCTATAATCGGAATACTTGCCTCGATACTGTTTCCGGTGTTTGCCCGTGCCCGCGAAAATGCGCGTCGCGCCAGTTGTCAAAGTAATTTGAAGCAATTGGGCGTCAGCTTTGCGATGTATTTACAAGACTATGACGACCGTTATCCGTTTGGTGGGTATACGGCGACTATTCCTGCCAACGACCCTAATCAATTACAAACAAATGAATCTATGCCAGGGTATCGTCACTATACCCGCAGACTGGGAGCCTGGAATATCGGGCGTTACCAGACATGGATGGATATTATTTATCCTTATGTAAAAAATGCACAAGTCTTCGAGTGTCCGTCGTATCGCACAATCCCCAACGATACTATTTCCGGGACAACATATACTTGGGCCTCTTATGGATATAACCTTGCCTTTAGCAACTGGTTTAACTACCGTCAATACCTTTGCACAACAGCAGCATGCAATAGCATGACCAATGGTATTCCCGTAATGTCACCACAAGTCAACAGAACATCCGAAGTATTTCTGGTGTTGGATTATCGAAGTGCCGGAGCCTACATCGCCAGCCCCTGGGGCTGGACGGGAAGAACCGCCGAAGCAACAACAGTCGGCTTTCCCCATCTCGACGGCGGCAACGCCCTGTATGCCGATGGACATGTCAAGTGGAGCAATCGGGCAAAACTCGATATTGCAGGTGCCAACGTCGCAGCCAGCCCACCGGTGGGTAGCTGGTGCAGTGTGGCTGCGCCCAATGACAATGTTGCAAGCTGCAACCGCAACTGGAATTTCTATATTGAGTAATTAGTGGCGCCAAAAGAGATAACGCCTGTTCTCCAAATATCTGCAACCTGTGGACTGCCAAGGGTCCACAGGCTATATCAGCGAACACAGCCACCTCGCTTAAACAGCTTCAGGGCGATCCTGCACAGCTTTAAACTATCGCTTTAAACCTTAAAAATCGTACGCCATGAGAACTTCTCTCTTATTTTCCTTTCTGCTGTCCTTTTTACCGCTATTCCTCATTTCGGGTTGCCAGGCTCAGCAGCTCACAGTCACAGATCAGGGACAACCCACCGCGCAGATTCTTCTGGGCAGCAACGCCACATCAACCGAAAAATACGCCGCGCAGGAACTACAACGCGCCATCCGGCTGATGAGCGGCGCGCAACTTCCCATTAGCCAAACCGGCACAGCCAATGCAGCTCAAATCGTCATCGGCACGCCGCAAAGCTCTCCCACTATTAAGAGCGCCAATCTTTTCAATACTAAAAACGAAGAAGAAACCCGCGTGGTGCGGCGCGGCAACACACTCTTTCTGGCTGGCCCCACCCCCCGTGCTGCCTTGCAAGCAACCTATACTTTCCTGCAAGATACTCTCGGCGCGCGCTGGTTTTGGCCCGGCGAGAGCGGCGAGTATCTGCCCAAACAGCCCAGCATTATCATTGGCAACCTCGATGTGCGCCATGTACCCAGCCTGTGGTCGCGCAAGCTCTCCATCAACAGCCCGCACTTCGATGAAGAAACCGCCACCTGGATGGCACGCAACCGCATGAACGGCCACAACGTGCAGACCCCGATCGACAAGGGATATTTGGTCGAGCGCGGCTTGCAAATCATGATCGGCGGACATAACCTGGTGCTCCCCCATGAGTTGATTGAAAAGCATCCCGAATACATGGCGGAATATGGCGGCAAGCGCCAGATCCCCGTGGGGCATCCGCCGCATTTGTGCTGGGCCAATCCCGGCGTGCAGGAAGAAGTCGTAAAGATGGCAAGCCAATGGTGGGAGCAGAACCCGCTGGTGACTTCCATCAGCTTTTTCGGTGCCGATCACAATCACTTTTGCGAATGCAGCCTCTGCGCCGCCTGGGCACCGGATGTCACCACGCGCTGGCAGAAGTTTTCAAAAATTGTGATTGCCAAGCTCAACGAAAAATATCCCGGCAAGGAGTATCAGACTCTGGCCTATCAGGCCTACCGCGACGTGCCCCAGGAAGTCGCGCCCTACTCTATTATTGGCTATACCACTTATAACATCGACTACACCAAGCCACTGGCGCATGAAATCAACGCCACAGCGCGCAGTGAGATTAAGGCCTGGCAACAGGTTGGCGGCAAGATGGGCATTCGCGGCTACCAGTTCATCCCGTTCCGCGAGCCGATGTTCGCACCGATTGCTTCTATCATCGTTGATGAAATCAAATGGTCGAAAGAAAACGGTTTGGTAGGCTGGGAATCGGAGGTTACTCCTTATAATTGGCCCCGCAATAGCCCCGACCAGAGCGGCAACTGGATTACCAACCGCCTGGCGCTGTATGCCGTGGCGCAGGCGATGTGGAACTCTAACCTCGACACCAAACAGCTTGTCCGCGATTGGAACCAAACCGTCTACGGCGCGGCGGGCGAATCGATGAACGATTACTACTGGCTGATGGACAATGCGTGGAATTCGAGCAAAATCGGCCTGGGTTATTTTCTACAGCCCCCCGCCGGTTTTGTGAGCCACTTCATCTCCGACGACTTGCTCAAACAGGCCGATGCCTCCTTTGCCCAGGCCCGCCAGAAGGCTGCTGCGATTGCCGATGGCACCCAGCGCCAACGCGTGCAGGAGCAAATTCAGCTTGAAAGCGCCATGCTCGATAAATGGCGTCAGGTCTACTTGTTGCAAAAAGGCCGCGCCGCGCATTTTCAGGCGTATGCTCCATTGGCAACCGGCACACCTCAGCTAAAGGCCGAGGCCGGGGAAGAAATCTGGAAAACCGCCAACCGCCTCCCGGCTTTTGAAGATGCCCAGGGTAACGCCATCGCACCGCAAACCGAAGCTTATGTGTTTTGGGACAATGAAAAGCTGTATTTGCGCTTCGTTGCGCACGATGACCAGATCAAGAACCTGATTGCCAGCGATACCGGCCGCGATAATAATCCCTTTCCGGATGACAACATCGAACTCTTCCTCGAAAACGTTGGCCAACCCGGCCACTATTATCACCTGGCCTTTAATACCAAGGACGCTTTCTACGATGCCAAGTCCGATGGCGCGATGAACTTCGACAAAACCTGGAATCCCCAATGGCAGCGCAGCGTGAAAGTGCTGGGCGACCGCTGGATTGCCGATGTTGCGCTACCCTTCAATGAATTTGGCGTGACGGCTAAAGAAGCAGCCAACTGGAAAATGTCGTTCAAGCGCGGCGGCACCAACGGCCGTTCCGGCACCGGCTGGCCCGATGCGGCGTATCACAACCCCGCCTCGTTTGGCACGCTTACGCTGGTGAACAAAGTCCCGGAGCAGAAACGGATTCTGCTCTACGATGCCGAAAAAAGCAGCACCAACTTGCGTAGCGAACTGGCCAAGTTTGGCTTTACTATTAAGAACATCGCCAGCGATGAAGCAGAACTGAAAGCCGCGCTCGCCAATGGAACCGATTTGCTGTTGCTGCGCCGTCCCGGAACCTTTGCCCTGAGTAACGAGTTCCTCTCCGGCCCGGTGCGCACTTTCCTTGAAAACGGTGGCGTGGTGGTAGTTTCAGCCTACGCTGAAGTGCCGCTTGACCAATGGTTTGGCCCCACCGCCGCGGTGAAATGGAGCGGCTGGGCCATTGACGAAAATCGCATCACGCGTTCATCGACGTCAGGGGTATGGCAGCAGAAACCGCACGATATCACCGGCATCATCCGCAACGGCCTCACCCCAGCCAATGCCTACTTACCCCAAAGCGATAACTGGGAAGTTTTAGCGAGCTTGCGGATGAAAAACGGTGAAGATCACCCTTACTTGCTGCGCCAGAAAATCGGCAAAGGCACGTTGATGCTCACCTCTTCGGATATGGGGTATGGCGGTGGGCATGAGATCTTCGGCAATCAGAACCCGCAAGCTACGGCCATGCTGTTGGAAAATCTACTGGTAAGCCGGGAGTAATACCTATCTCCTTTTTCTTCTTGCATCGCTTTTCGTCAAAACAATATTGCCCTGCGCTGCAAAAACCACCCGCCGCCCATGCGACGGGTGGTTTTGCTTTTTATCGAATAAAAATGTTTAAACTCCACCACAACGGGGTATAATAATATTCAGTAATACGTTTTACTAATATTATGTCCAACGTTACTATGAGTCAGGTAGCCGAAGCGGCGGGAGTTTCGCAGTCTACGGTTTCGTTTGTTTTGAATGGCCGCGAGCGTGCCAACGGCAGCATCAGCCCGGAAACCAAACGGCGTGTGCAGGAAGCGGCCGAGCACTTAGGTTATCGTCCTAACCGTTCGGCCCGCGCGCTGGTGACAGGCCGTTCTCACCTCATTGGACTCTGCGTGCGTAACCTTGGCTTGTCCCATTATGCCAACATCATTCAACGCACTGAAGACCAGATTCGCGTTTCGCCCTTTCACTTGCTCATCAGCCGTTGGGATAGCGATTTCGACTCTCCCGAAAATCGCTTATTGGAAGGACTCTTCCCCTGGCCGCTGGATGGCGTGCTGGCCCTCGAAGCCGGTGAAGTGTTGGCTAAGCACTGGGAAGAAAAACAGAAATGGCCTGCTCCCATCGTGAGCATGGGCGGCACGCGGTATCACATAGAAAACCTCGATTCGGTCGGCATTGACTTGCCCAGGGGCATTACACAAGCGACGAAGCATCTCATGGAAATCGGCTGCCGGCGTATCGCTTTCATCACCAGCCAGGTAGCACCCGCTCCTCGGGAACAGCGTGCCCATGCCTATGAAACATTTATGGAGCAACATCGCCTGCAACCCGAATTTATTGCAATCGACCATCAGAATCGTTCCACCGCTCACCGACAGGTAAAACAGTATATTACGCAGCACGGTTGTCCCGATGGCCTGCTTTGCATCAACGACGAAGTCGCGCTGGGCACCTACCGCGCGTTGTGTGAATTGAAGATCAACGTACCCAGTGATGTTGCGCTGATTGGTTGCGATGGCATCGAAGATACCCTGTATCTGGAGTGCCCCATCACCACTATCGTGCAGCCGGTGGAAGAGATGTGCCGCATTGCCTGGGAATTTCTTCAGCAACGCATCGAAAACCCCGGTCTGGAAGTGAGGCATCAACTGCTGATGCCAGAATTAGCCGTCCGCGATTCATCGCAATTTTTTGGAGGCAATAGAAAATGAAAAACAGCATTTGCACGGCACGAAAAGGGTTCACTCTCATTGAATTACTTGTTGTCATAGCAATAATAGGTATTCTCGCCGCCATACTCTTCCCGGTATTTGCCCAGGCGCGGGAAAACGCACGCCGTAGTAGCTGTCTGAGTAATCTGAAGCAAATTGCTTTGGGCATTATGCAATACACGCAAGATTTTGATGAGCGGTACCCTTTGAGTGCCATTGCCCAGGCAGCGGCTACCAATCCGAACGCTTCCAACCCTGATCTCGTCGTGCCGGTGGGTTCACCCTCGCCCGGCCGCCGTTTTCGCGTCTGGAACAACTCCGGCACTTCCCGGAATTACTTCTTTACCTGGATGGATAGCATTTATCCTTACGTGAAAAGCGCCGAAGTTTTCGTTTGCCCTTCGTTTCGCGAAGATTTGCAAACCTACGATAAAACACCTTCCTATGGATACAATCACGTCATCGGCAATTTCTACACGCAGAAGGTTTACTGTTCAGGATGCACCGATAAACCACCCTGGCATACTCCGCTGCCCATGTCGGTAGTCGCTCGCCCGGCTGAAGTTTTATTGGTTGCCGAGTGGCAAGAATCCTATGCCTGGAGCGCTGAGCCGACTCGTTGGAACCAAAACCTGGCAACTTTCAGCCCTCATCTCGAAGGCGCAAACATCGTCTATGCCGATGGCCATGCAAAATGGATGAGCAGAGGCACCATGCAATCCGCGCGTGGCACTGCCACAGGAACTTGCAACCCGTTCTCACCTTCACCAACTCGTTACACCTGCAGCAAACTTTGGAATGCCTACATCCCTTGAGCCAATTATTTATCACCATGCAACGAATCGTCTTGTTTTTGTTTTTATTTTGTCTTACTCACTTCCAATTTTTAGCCGGTTGCCAGGCTCAAACTTTAACTATCGCCAACGACGGCCAGCCCTTGGCTCAGATTGTGGTGAGCGCCGCAGCTACTCCGCCCGAAAAATACGCTGCTCAGGAGTTGCAACGTGCCATTGAAAAAATCAGTAGTGCCAGACTTACCATTGCCAATGCCGCCAAACCTGACACGACCAACATTATCATCGGCACACCGCAAAACACTCCGGCTATTAAAAGCGCTAACCTCTTTAACACCCAAAACGCCGAAGAAATTCGCGTTGTGCAGCGCAGTAACACCTTATATCTGGCAGGCCCCACGCCACGCGCTGCTTTGCAGGCAACCTATACTTTTTTGCAGGACACCCTCGGCGCACGCTGGTTCTGGCCGTTCTCGCGCTGCACGACGCGATCCT
>DAITOV010000011.1:0-30047 GCA_036833945.1 Abditibacteriia bacterium | reverse complement strand
TTGCCCGCCCGCTCACAACAATGTTGCGACGTGCGTTCTCGACCCGAATTGTGCCGACAACCGGCTCCACCACTTCAATATCGCCCAACGTCATGGGCGCAATCTCCAGCGGCTTTTCAACTCGCTGCCCGGGATTGCGCAAAACATCGATTAAGTCTAAAAACATCGCGCTCCTCCGTTACAGTGCGGTCTTAGGTCCCACAGTACAACGCCACTCGCTAAAAATGGCTCCACAAATTTTAGGAAGGAGATTTAGCTTTGTCAAGGCTGGGTTATTTTCCTACCTGAATCCAAAGCCCGGATTCAGGCCGAAAAAAGCGACTGCGCAGCCGCTACCGGGTCGGCTGCACCGGTGATGGGACGGCCCACAACCAGCCAATCGGCTCCGGCTGCGAGCGCCTGTTGCGGGGTGAGCACGCGCTTCTGGTCGCCCAGTTCGGCCGTCGCCGGGCGCACGCCGGGAGTGACGATAAGAAAGTCATCGCCACAGGCAGCGCGGATTTTTCCAATCTCCAGCGGCGAGCACACCACTCCATCCAAGCCACTGCTTTGCGCCAACTCTGCCAAACGCACTACATTCTCTTCGGGCGAACCTTCCAGTCCCAGTTCCCGCAGGCTGGCTTCATCGTGCGAAGTGAGAATCGTCACGCCAATCACTTTCGCACTGCTGTTCTCGCTTTTAGCAGCATCGGCGGCAGCACGCATCATCTGGCTGCCACCCAGGCAGTGGACGTTGAAGATTTTCACACCCATACGGGCTGCGGCGCGCGAGCAGCCCGCCACGGTGTTGGGAATATCGTGAAATTTCAGGTCCAGAAACACATCCGGCGCACCAATTTCTTCCACGATACGCGGCCCGCAAGAGGTAAACAGCTCTAATCCAATCTTAAAACCACCGACATACGGCGCAAGGCGTTGTGCTAAATCGCCAGCGGCAGCCTGAGTGGGGACATCAAGAGCGACAAAAACCGGGGAAGATGTTTGTTTGGGCATGTAAAGCAGTGTAGCAAAACGTTTCAGGCAAAATTCGCTAAAATACTGGCGAGTAATTTACTTCTTTATGATCAGAATCGGTATCGACGGTGGCGGCACCACGACACGCGCCGCCATCATTAAACAAACAGAGAGCGACATTCAGGTATTGGGACGCGGCGAAGCCGGTTCGAGTAACCATTATAATGTGGGGTTAGACGCAACCACAGCCAACATCCAATCGGCAATTGAAATCGCCTTACACGAGGCTAAAATCGAAAGTGCTGCCATCTCCAGCTACGGCTTCGGCCTGGCCGGGGTTTGCACACCAGCCGAGCAGAACTTGCTCAGCGACAAATTAGCCCCCATTACCCAGGGAAAAACCTTTGCCGTCGATGAAGACGCCGCCGCCGCACAGAGCGGCTCTTTCGCAGGCGGTGCCGGAGCGGTGTGTATCGCCGGAACCGGGGCTAACTGCTTTGGTATCAACGAGCAGGGCGAACGCGCCCGTGCCGACGGCCTGGGGCCGCTTTTAGGCGATCGTGGCGGCGGCTACCGTATCGGTGAAGCGGCGCTTCGCGCTATTTGCTCGGCTAATGACGGCAGCGGACCTCATACCAGCCTGCTTGAACCTTGCCTGCAGGCACTGAACGTGGCCAACATCGATGAGTTAGTGCAGATTGTGTATCAGCCGGAGTTTTCGCGCACACAGATCGCTGCTCTTTTCCCGATTGTTTTGCAGGAGGCCCAAAACGACGATCAGATCGCCAGAGGCATGCTGCACGATGCCGGACGCGACCTGGCTTGCACCACGCTGGCTGTCTTGAAAAAACTGAATTTGCAGCGCGTGGCGGTCGTAGGTGGCGTGCTGACCAATGCAGCGCTGGTGCGCGCCTCCTATGAGGCCCACTTACAGGAAGCGATTCCGGAGATTGAAGTCATTCTGCCCCAGTATGACGCCGCAATCGGTGCCGCCTTGTTGGCGCGTGCCTGAACTTCGTCATTCAACAAACGGAATTGAAAACGCCAAGCATTTTTTACTTTGCTTGGCGTTTTTAATTTGCAAAAATATGAATTCTTGAATGGTTCCAGACCGAACGAATAGTCATTACCAAAGGAAATCATGCACAAAAAAGCCTCCCATACAGTTCTTGGAAAATTAGGTTTCGTCGTTTCGTGCGCAGGTATTTTGTGTGGCAATGCCTTACAGGCTGCGGCACAAACTCGTGGCCCCTCGAAACAAGCCCCGAGTAAACAGTCGAGCAAAGCCACCGCGACCAAGACTTCCACACCGGCGCGGCCCAGCGCATGGACGGGCACGATTACCTATACCCGTTCGCAGTCGATGAGCGACAACAAAACCACTCCCCGCGTTTCGGGGAGAGGCGAAGACACGCGCGACTGGCAGATGAATTACAACTATCAGGCGCAGGTTGCCGTTCTTGAAGCTCCTGAGAAAAACGGCTCCAGCATCGGCAAAGCCAATATCTCACACAAATTTTCATCTGTCGAGAAAAACACCAGCACAGAAAAAAACTCGTGCGACCGCGGCAAAACCTGGCGCGACATGAAGGGCGAATTCTCTTCAAAAACCGAAACCAGCGGCAACGCCAGCCAACAGAACGCGAACGTCAGCATCGGCGTCAACTCCGATGGAACTTACACCGTGAGCGTCGCCTTGCCGTCCATCAAAGGCAAAACGACCGGTTCGCAAAGCTCATCTTTCAGCGGGCAGTGTACAACCAAAGAAGGCAAAAACTTCACCCTACCGACGACTGAAACCACCATTGATGGCAACTCGCTGAGTAGCGACGGCACGCATCGTGTCAAACCGTCCGAGGCGAATCGCCTGAGCGGAAGTTATTCCAAAACCTGGCAGAACGTCACCGAAACTATTACCTGGAATCTGCAAAAGAACGGCGGCCCGCTCCGTTTGTTCGACTTAAAGTTCGAGGATATGAAATTCCCGAACTGGATGGAATGGAAGGACATCTCCGAGCAGACCGGCACCATAGACGGCAACCTGGTTAAAATCACGGCCACAGTCGTCAACGTTGGGGGCGATACGAAATCCGGCACCGTGAAGCTCAAGGAAACCTACAAGGGCGATAAGTGGGACGGCGCACGGCCCGACGGCTTACTTCAAGGCGGCGAACTTTCTGTGAGCCTCGATCCCGGCGAGCAGCGCGAAGTGGAGTTGGTGTGGGATTCGAGCGGCTATGCCTGGTTTGATGACGGCCGCCCGCGCCTCTTGCAGCGCATCAAAGCCGAGTTGGAAGAAAATGGCAAGAAAACGGACGAAAAAACTAAAAATCTCAAAGTCGCGCCCAAACCACTCGTTCTGGTTCATGGTTTATGGAGCAACTGGAAAGCCTGGGAAACCTGGCAAAATATCCTGACCACCTCCCACTCCTACGACTGGAAGGCGTTTCCCGTCGGTGAAAAACCGGAAAAGGGCCTGATGAATACCGGCGGCGAGTTTCTTTCAACCAGCCCGACCAATACGATTTTTGAAAACTCACAAGAACTCGGCAAATATATCAAATACGCCCAGGAAGACCGCAATGCATGGCATGTCGATCTCGTCGCCCACTCCATGGGCGGACTGATTTCGCGGCATTACATCCATCAGTTCATGCCCGCACAGTCGCCCGATGGCCGCCCGCAAGTCGCGCATCTCATTCAACTTGGAACGCCTAACATGGGTAGTCCCTGCGGTGACGTAATGAGCGCGACTTTTGAATTCCTGGGTAAAACCGTCGAAGCCGTGCGCCAACTGCGTCAGGATGTCGCGGCGCAGTTCAATAAGATCAATATCAATCGCAAAGGTGTGAAATTCTCGGTGCTGGCGGGGAATCCGCTGCCGACGATGTGTAAAGAGGTCGTCTGGAACGATGGTTGCGTGTCAGTGCCTTCGGCTCACTGGGAGATTAAGGATAGGGCGGTATCGCCGCGTATTCACACCGATTTGACCGGCACGGCCGATTTCTCTTCGTTCGTCAAACCACGTCTGGCCATCGGCCCCAAAGGCAACCACAATCCTGAAGCGCCGGAACTGCCGACTTACCCGAACCAGGCCAAGGCTAACCCGGATTTTCGCGGCAAGGCCACTTTCCAATTCATCAGCGCGACGAAGGAACCACAGGCGGTCTCAAAAGATCCCTATAAGCCTGATTTCGCCAAAGCCGTCACGCTGACGCCCAAACAAACTGTCGAAGTTGAAATTCCGGTCGAAGCCGCCAATAATTTCGGACTGACTTTTATGGCTGACCCGTTGGTTTCCGCCACTCTCTTCGATGAAAAAGGCACTCTCGTCGGAGAAAGTTTGGCGAAAACACCTGCTGCCTATGCGTGGTTTCGCTCCATATTCTTCGACAAACCCACGGTTGCCGGTAAATGGAAACTGAAACTCGAAAACACCTCTGAACGTGAATTGGAAGCGATTCTTTCGACGTGGAAAAACGCTGGAAGGTAATTAGAAGACGGGAAGCAGAATACGGGAAACAAACAAATAACCGGGCGTCGATGTTGACGCCCGGTTGTTTGTTTGTGCCTTTTGGGTTTCATATCAAATATTGGCGAGCATAACTCCTCCCCCACAGGGGGAGGTTGGGTGGGGGATTTCAGGCGTAATACTCACTCAAAAATTGAAACAAGAACGACACTACCTACCTGGATTTTGTGGGATGGATCTCTTTAAACAATGACTTGAGTTCTGTGACAGAAATCCCTCCCCCAGCCCCTCCCTGAGGGAGGGGAGTTCTACGGCAACCGTATTTATGTGATTTTTGTGCCTTTTCTCGGCTGTACAGTCGTTAAAAAGAATGATGTGCTTGAGACCCGGTTACCTTCCTGTTTCCTGTCTACCACCTTCTTGCCCGACAAACAGCAAAGCCCGCCGAAACAATGCGTTTCGGCGGGCTTTCTCTGCTTTTCGACTAATTTACGATAAGACCTGACCGGCGATGAGGAGCAAGCCTTCCACGCGCTCGCTGGGCCACTGGCTGCGGGTCGAGAGGATAGCGCTGTTGACATCGACCTGGGCCTTGGCACGCAAAGCTTCGGTCTGCAGGCTCGATTCACGGGCTTTGACGGTTTCATCAACGAAGCGCGCAATCTGGTTGCGTCCGCCTTCCCAGGCCAACTGGCGGCCCCATTCGCGACCGCGCCACAGATCGTGCAGCACCATCAGGCGGGCCAAGCGGCTCTGCAACTGGTCGCGGTAGACGCTCGGCTCGGCCTTGGCGGCGAAGTTCCACACACGTTCCAACGTGCTGGGTTCGACGGCGAGGGGAGCGTTGGGGTAGATCATCGGCAACGACTTGCCCAAAGCCTCAAACACTTCCGGTGTAGCCGGCAACTGCAACAAGACCGGAATAAAGCTGCTGTCATAGCGGGGCACGCCCTGCACGATTTGCGCCACGCGGTCGGCATCGGGCTTCTTCACGGCAAAACCGGCCTGGGTCTGCGCGACGGCAATACGGGCGGTGGCCAGGTTCTTGAAATTCTCGTTCTCGATGCCACCGGAAACGCGCTGGGCCAGGCCAATGTCGAATTTTGCGGCGGCCCCGACAACTTCAGCCAGGAGAGCGTCGCGCTGGCCGGTGCGGGTGACCAAACGGGCGTAGGAAGAGGCTTCGATGACTGCCGCTTCACGTTCTGCCGGGTTGAGGGTGGCCATGCGGGTGGCAACATAGGCCAGGGCACGGGCTTTCAAGCGGGGATCGGTTTCCTGACGGGCGGCGCGTTGGGCGAGAGAGGCATATTCAGCAGCCTGATCCCAACCACTGCGCTCGGCGGCTTCGCTGAGCTGGATGAAGGCGCAGGCGCGAGCGGTGGCATCGGGAAGATCCAGTGCGAGTTCACGACCGAATTCCAAATCCTGGGCGGTGCCGCTTTGCGAGGCGACATCGAAGAAGGAGGAGAGCGCTGCTAACTGAGCGCCGCGGGAGACGGAGTCGTTTTGAATCTGCACCAACCAACGTTCGGCAAGATTCTGGCGCGATTGACCTGCAAGCTTGGGGAGCAATGCTGCCGCGCCGCGTGCCAGGGCCGGTCTGGCCTCGTGATTGCGGGAAGCGACCGTAATCGCCTCATCGAGAAGCTGGGCGGCACGTGCCTGTTGTTGGCTGGGCGCAACGGCAGCAACCGACTCGGAGGGAGCCGGAGCCAGCACCGGTGCAGGCATATCGTTGCCTTGAGCCAGGGCAGGAACCACGGTTCCAGCCAGCGTGCTGCCCAGGGCAGCAAAGAGTGCAACTAATTTCAGGTTACGACGCGACGCGGGTTGATAACGATTCACGCGTAGACTCCTTTGACAAATTCGGTGTCAGAAACTTTATTTTACGATGAAATATAAGTAAAGCGCTGTTATTCTAACATACAGAGTTACCAGGGAAAAACCAATAAGGAGAAACTCCCCATGAACACACGCTCCATTACCTCGGAAATTACCATCGGCGGCCAGCCCAGCGAGAACGATCTCGACGCATTACAGGCCCAGGGATTTCGTACCATAGTCAACCTTCGTACTGAGAACGAAAACGGATACTTTGCCGAAGAAGAGCATGAAGTGGAGCATCGCGGCTTCAATTATGCCGAGATACCGATCTCCCCGGAACTGATCGACGACATGGCGATGCAACGCCTTGCCAGTGCTATCGATTCCGATAGCGCGCCGCCGATCTACGTGCATTGCGCCGGCGGCGGGCGCGCCGGGGTTTTCACACTTTTGTATTTAGCCGTGAAAAACGGCTGGAAACTGGAAGAAGCCCTCGAAACCGGCGATAAGCTCGGTATCGCCCCTAAAGACGATTCACCTTATCGCGCTTTTTTCGAGGATTACATCAAACGCCATTCGGCTGGTGAGAGATAAGAGATAGCCACAAAAAGGCACAAAGAACACAAAATATAGGGTGAAGTACTTTAAAATGCTGTCGCCCGGGTCCCACTGTTTCAATTTGAGCAAGAAATTTTTGTGATTTTTGTGCCTTTTCGTGGCTATTCATTAAATAGCAGTGTTGGGTTTATCCCATACGATACGGGCCAGAAATGTATCGCCGTTCCAGTGGTTGTTGGGCATTTCCTCACCGACCGTAATCCACGATTCTTGCGGCGAGGCTGCCACGGTGTGGAAATTTCCCATGCGGGCTACGATATCGCCCGGTGCCATCCCATCGCCTCGAAGCGGCAACACCACTTGTTCGGTTTCGCGGATGAGCTGCTTTTTCTGTGTATCGACCTGAGCTACCAATAGCGGGGCGCGCCAGCGGGCGACGCCGTGGTTATCGTCCAGTTTGCGGGTATAAACCAGAAAGAGGCCATCGCTATGAGGCAACCAGCGTTGCTGCGTGCTCGACATCTCCGGCACTTCGCCGTTATCGAAAACCCAGGGTGTGATGTCGCTCCAGTTGAGTCCGTCGGTCGAGGTGCTGAGATAGCCGCGCCCGTCTTCGGCGCGAATTGTGAGATAAAACAGATCGCCAAAACGCACGATGCTGGGTTCGAGTAAACCGCGATTGACAGGAAGATTGAGTTCGCGCCCCACTTCCACCAGGGTGAGCTTTTCCCCGTCAAAGGCATAGCGAATGGTGGTGACCTCGCGGTCGGTGCGACCTAACGGCCCGAAATACATCGGCACCAGCACGTCGCCATTTTCGAAGGTGTACCGCTGGGCACAACCGCAAACTTTGCTCGCTGTGGTGCGTGGGTCGTCCCATTCCGGCACCTGGCGCGATGACCAGTTTCCTTCCTGATCGCGCACGGAGTACACCGCGGTGCGGCCTTCGCGCGGAGTGAAATGGCCACCCTTGTAATACACATTGTGGCCCATCGCCAGCACCGTGCCGGTGGGCGGGTGATACTCCGGCACGACATCGCAAACGCCTTCTTCGTAGTCTTCTTCGATAGGCTTGCGTTCGAAAGCGGCAATCGGTTGTGGCTGCGTCCAGCTTTTTCCGTTATCGGCGGTTTCGCTCCAATGCACCTGTCCGAAATTATCCGAGCCGACTACGTTCTGGCAGGTCATCAAAACCTTACCATCCGGTAAACGAGTAGCGCGCGGATGGAACCAGGTGCCGCCGGTTTGCCGGCCGTTCCAAATCGTTTCTCGTTCAATACGTTGAATCATGGGATTTTCTATACGAGGAGAATTTACGACTGGCGGGGACTTTAACAAAGCTATTTATACAGCGCCATGCTTTTACAAACAAAAACGCGGACGACTATAAAAAGTCGTCCGCGCCATGCGGTTGGTTAACCAGAAAACTTAGGCCGACAGCTCGCGGGCTTTGGTCAGCACTTCGTCGTAATCGGGTTCCTGGGCGATTTCCGGCACCAACTGCGAGTAGGCGATGGTGTCGTCCTTGCCAACAATGAAGATGGCACGGGCATGAGCGCCGAGCGGATTGGCGATGTAGAGACCGTAATCGTGGCCGAATTTGTTGTTGTTCTTGTAGTCGGAGAGCAACTTGATCTTCTCCACGCCTTCGGCACCGCACCAACGCTTCTGCGCGAACGGGGTGTCGACGCTGACGGTGTAGAACACCACGTCTTCGGGCAGGTTAGCGACTTCGGTATTAAAACGCTTGGTTTCGATGGAGCAGACCGGGGTATCGACGCTGGGGATGGCCGAAATGATGCGGACTTTACCGGCGTCGTCGCTCAAACGAACGGTGCTCAGGTCGTTGGCGGTGAGTTCGAAATCGGGGGCGGGCTGGCCGACTTGCGGCAGTTCGCCGCTCAATTCAACCGGGTTGCCTTTCAGGGTTACGCTTGCCATTGGAAAAATACTCCTTAAAAATTGGGGAACTGTAAAAAGTAAGTCAAACGCAGTTTGTCACAGGAGATTATCCGTCACAAGTTAACCTCTGTAAGACCGATTCCAACTGCTAAAATAGAAGGTGATGAAAATTTTCCTGACCGGTGGCGCCGGTTTTATCGGTTCGCATTTAAGTGAACGTTTGTTACAGGAAGGCCATGAGGTTCTGGCCCTCGATAATTTCGATCCCTATTACGATGTTCAATTGAAAGAGCGCCATGTCGCGCGATTGCAGCAATATGCAGGTTTCGTGCTGCACCGTGGCGATATCCGCGATGGTGAATTGGTTCACCGCTTGATTGGCGAATTTGCGCCCGACCGCATCGTACATCTGGCTGCCCGCGCCGGGGTGCGTCCTTCCATCGAATCGCCTGCAGAGTATGCCGATGTCAACGTCACCGGCACCACGCATATTTTCGAGGCAGCCCGCCGACACGATATTCCAGTCATATTTGCTTCCTCGTCTTCAGTCTATGGCAATAGCGCTACTGCTCCCTATCGCGAAGACGAAGCCGCCGATTTCCCGGTTTCGCCCTATGCCGCCACCAAGCGTGCCGGAGAACTGCTGGCCCACACCTACCACCACCTCTACGGCTTGCCGATCACCTGCCTGCGCTTTTTTACCGTCTACGGCCCTCGCCAACGTCCTGACATGGCGATTCACAAGTTCACCAAAGCCATTCTGGAAGGAAAAACCATCACTCTATTCGGTGACGGCAGCACCGCGCGTGACTACACCTATGTCGCCGATATCGTGGACGGGCTGCTGGCTTCCATCGAGCGTGCTCCGCAATTAGGCCTGGCGATTCTCAACCTCGGCGGTGGCCGTACCATTACGTTGCGGGAATTGGTGGAGAAAATCGAAATTGCCACCGGAAAGACGGCCAAGATTCAGTGGGAAAGCGACCAGCCCGGCGATGTGAAGTTGACTTCCGCCGATATTTCCCGGGCACAGGAATTTTTAGATTATAATCCGGGGACGACTATCGACGAGGGCCTGAAGGCCACGGCAGAATGGCTGCAACGGGAGTAAAACCATGACAGGGCGGCAACTGGCGGCTTTGGCAATTCGGGTGCTGGCGATTTATTGTGCCATGCTGGCGCTGACGCAAGTCTCACGCGTCTTAATGAATGTGGCCCACTATTGGCAGATTCTAATACCACCACACGGTAGTTTAGACTTTATCAATCCTCCTCCTTTTCGCATTTGGGAACTAATCGTTGAGACTACACCTTTTGTCGTTTATACGATAGCAGCGATTTTGTTTTGGAAGTTTGCTTCACGTCTCGCCAAGCATATCGCACCCGGCGAAGATGATGATAAAGCCGTCTTAGCTCTCGACTCCTATGCGATTCATGTCATCACTTTTTCAGCGATTGGCGTTCTTCTCATCCTCAAAGCACTTCCTGCTTTTATCCATTTTGTTCTAAGTACGCTCGTTTCTATCCGTGAGCCCTATTACTACCGCTCTTTTTTCCAAGAGCAACCGGATTACTTCGTCAGCATTGTCCAGATGCTATTTGGCCTAGGACTTATTTACGGTCGCGAGGGTATCATCAAAAGCATTCATACCGTGCGCGACATCAAAAACCTCGGGCGCGACCCCTCATTTCCTTCCGACAATCCGCCTACATCGCAACCGTAGCCGGTTATACTTTCCCTCGTGAACCTAACACAGCCATTGCCTGTTTCTTCGGCCTCATTAGACGATGTTCCCGGCCCGCTAACGCCGGAGATTTCGGTCGTTATTCCTGTTTTTAACGAAGAAGAAAACATCGATGCTCTGCACAAGAAGCTCTACGACGCTCTCACCGCATTGCGGCTTTCCTACGAGATTTTGTATGTAGACGACGGTAGCCGCGACCGCTCTTTCGAACTGCTGCGCCAGATCGCCAGTGGCGACGGGCGGATAAAGCTTATCCGCTTCCGGCGTAATTTCGGCCAGACGGCAGCTATGGCGGCGGGTATGGAGTATGCGCGCGGCAAAGTCATTATTCCGCTCGATGCCGATGGGCAAAACGACCCCGCCGATATTCCGCGCCTGCTGGAAAAGATTGAAGAAGGCTACGACGTGGTTTCGGGCTGGCGCGAGAAGCGGCAGGACGACACTATCCGCAAAATTCCTTCGCAGATTGCCAATCGACTGATCTCTAAAGTGACGGGTGTGGCACTGCACGATTACGGCTGCAGCCTGAAAGCCTACCGCGCCGAGGTCATCAAAGACATTACTCTTTACGGTGAAATGCACCGTTTCATTCCGGCCTATGCAGCGATGGTGGGTGCGAAAGTTACCGAAATTCCAGTGAAACATCACCCGCGCACCGCCGGTCAAAGCAAATATGGCATGAACCGCATTTTCAAGGTCATGCTCGACTTGTTAGTGGTGAAATTCCTGGGCGGCTATGGCTCTAAACCGATCTATTTTTTCGGCGGCGCGGGGATGTGGTCGGGCGCGATTGGTTTTTTGCTGTGGTTTTTAGTGCTGGCACAAAAACTGTTCAGCGCGTCGCATTTGAGTATTAACCGGAACCCGCTCTTTTTCGTGGGCATCTTGTTTTTCGTAGCTGCCTTGCAGTTCGTCATGATGGGGCTAATCGCCGAAATGAATATGCGTATCTACTACGAATCGCAGGGCAAAACGCCTTACATCGTGGCTGAAACCAAAAATATCGAGGAGCAGGTATGATATCTTTCCACAGCAAAAGCGGTCTGGGCATTGCAGCCGTAGCATTATACACCGTTGCACCGTTATGGCTGGGCACGCCTGTTCACGCCGAAGAAGGCCACCATCCCGGTGACGGGCACCAACATTCCGAGCGCGCCACTCCCAAAGAGAACGAGGATACACTCGATTACTTCTGGCGTAAGTCGGATGAAGCGTTTCATGCCGGCGACTATGAACGTGCGGTGGGTTTGCATAAAGCCATCGTCGCCCTCGACCCGACCGATACCGAAAGTTTTAGCGTCGCCGCGTGGCTGCTATGGAGCCTGGAGAAGAAGGATGAAGCCCTGGCCCATATCCAGCGCGGTTTGAAGGCCAACCCCACAAATTGGGAAATGTGGGATGCCGCCGGTCAGCACTACGACTTGCAAAAGCGAGCCACGCCGGATCTTGCGGCTCAGGCGAAAGACGCCTATGTAAATGCCGTGAAATTCCTGCCACAAGATGCCGATAAAGGCGAAGCACAGATGCTGCGCCGCCGCCTGGCTCATGCGGCAGAAAAAGCCGGAGATATGGAACTTTCCAAACAGACCTGGCGCGATTTGGTACGCGATTATCCCGAAGATGCTGTGAACAAGAATAACCAGGAACGGGTCGAGAAACTGGCCGGGACACGCAATGCCACCTTGCCGTTGACGCTGGGAGGCACTATGCTTCTGGCAGCAATAGGCTCGGGTATTTTGCGTCATCGCAAAACCAGTTAAAATTCCAGCGCTGTTACTCTCTCAAATACGGATTGTCAGGCGATTATGAGCGATTCCGTCGTTTCTCGTCGTGTGTTTCTCAAGAGTGCTGGAGCATTGGCGCTGGGCGCTACACTGCCTTTTTCTCCACCGATTTTTGCTGCCAAGGCCCGCAAATCGTGTGTGATTATCGGTGCCGGCATGTCCGGTTTGGCCGGTGCCTATCGCCTGCAGCAGGCGGGCTGGGAAGTCACAATAATCGAGGCGCGGCCCCGCATTGGCGGGCGGGTGTGGACGGATCGGTTTGCAGCCGCCAACCTCACCTGCGAGCGCGGTGGTGAATGGATTGGCGACGATCATGAGCGCATGCTTGCGCTCTGCCATCATTTTAAACTGCCTTTGCAGCGTCATCGTTTTAAAGACAACCTGTTGCAGCGCGGCCGGATTCTCCCTCCCGGCAGCTGGGGGTTTTCGCAGCAAGCCAAGAACACCTGGCAGAAGTTTGCCACCGCCTGGCGCGGCTATTCGCAACAAGAGAAGCAAAACCTCGATCATTACGACTGGTGGACCTGGCTTGTTCGCCTGGGTTATACCGAAAACGATCTCCTGCTGCGCGATTTGATGGACAGCACCGATTTTGGCGAGTCGATTCGCCATATTTCAGCCTATTCGGCCGCCGGAGAATATCTCGAATCGAATGCCACCAACGAAATGGATTGGAAGATCACCGGTGGCAACGAGCGGCTGCCGCACGCCATCGCGCAGCGCATCGGCCTGGACAACTTCCGGTTGGGAACGACTGTTTCGGCCATCACGCAAAAAAACGGCAAAGTTTATGTTCGTGCCGGAGCGCACACTCTCACTGCCGATGCCTGTATCTGCACGGTTCCATCACGTGTGCTCAACCATATCCGTTTCACGCCCAGCCTTCCTGCTGCCCAGGCCAGAGCCGCCTGGGAACTGCAATATGCCCGCATCGTAAAGAACGCCGTCTTGTTTGAAGAACGGTTCTGGCAGGCCGATGACTTCGGCATGATCTCCGATACCACTTCTCATTACTACTTTCACGCCACCCAGAAACAGCCGGGAAAGATGGGTGTCCTTACCAGCTACGCGACCGGAGAAAAGGCCGATGTCATGGCCTCACAAAGCCCGCAACAGCGACAGGAGATCATCACCAACGACCTCAAGACATTGGACATGCGCGCGCCGCAACTGGCACGTGGGATTATTTCGCAATCGTGGCAGCGCGACCCGTTCTCGCAAGGTTCCTATGCGCTCTACCGCCCCGGCCAGTGGTTTGAGATTCGCCCGATTCTGCAACGCCCACACGGCAAAGTGCTGTTCGCCGGAGAACACCTGGCCGACTGGCAGGGGTTCATGGAAGGCGCGGTCAACACCGGAGAAGCGGCGGCAGATGCGTTGTTGGGGAAATAGAAGCCTTCTATTCCTGGGCAACTTTCAATTCGCGCCCGGCACCATCCAGCCCAAACTCTTGCCATAATGCGGATTGGCGATAAAGAGTTTCAAAAATACCCTGGGCGTAGAAATGGTTGTCGTAAATATCTGTAAAAACAACCAACCGCTCTTGCAGCGCTTTTTGCACGTTTTGTTTGCGCTCAGGAGAGCGAGGAGCGAAATAAGCACCAAAGAGGTTGGCCTGCACCCGGGCGTATCGCAGCGCCTGTTCGAGAAAAACAATACGCTCCAATACGGCCTGATCGCTTTTGGCTTGAGCTTTGGCTTCGTTCAAGATGGCCTGCAATGCTTCAATTCTCTCCGGTGTATAGGATTGGGCTAATACCTGAATCGCGCCTTTCATGGATCCCACGTCGATTCCATCTTCAGCGCGCGCCGAATCGCCGACTTTAGCGGCCGCTTCATCGGTGAGTTTTTCTAACTCCGCAAAATACTTCTGGATGCTCGGAGAAGCCGGGCCAAATCCACTGTCGCAATAATCTTTCACCAACGCATCAACGTCCAACGACGGGTCCCAGGCCAACTTGGCAAGAATGTAATAATTCAAGCCACGCCCGGCCCAGTTGTGGGTGAGGGCATCCCAGTCCATACCCACCATGCCGGTTTGGTAGGCACGCTTGAAATCTTGCCCCAACTTACGGGTGAAAACCGCTGGCATGCCATAGCCGCCCAGTAAAGCATTGGGCCTCAAGCGCATTTGCGAGGCCGAGCGCGCCCAATCTTCCCAGCCGCGCACATCTTTAGCGCGCTGGTCGTCGTTGAAGTAGCTGAGTCCGACGTAGGAAATCACCACGTTCGGTGACAATTTGGCATAAAGCGGCGGCGAGCTATAGGTGCTGTAGGCCAGGGCCATCAACTGGTGGTTGGGGTATTTTTTCGCTACGCGATCGGCAATTTGGCTGTAGAAGATGACATAGCGATCGCTCAGTGATGGATATTCTATGCGCGAGGTTTTCCCGGCTTTATCCATGATGGAAAAAGAGACGGGTTCGCCTTGTGGCGGGTCGAGACGACGACATACTTCACAGAGGCAAAAGCTCGGGTAGCTGCCGTCGTTAGGTGCAATGGAAGCCGACGTCAGGGTCGGATCTGCATCGAATTTCTGGATGATTTCCTGCGCGATAAACTCAATCAGCTCGGGATTGGAAACATCGAGCCGGGCGCGCGCCGATATCCGCGCCGCGTCACCCGTCCCGCGCGCCTGGTTGCGGGTGCCATCGGCCTGCAAGGCAAACCATGTGGGATGAGTCTCGCTATATTTCCGCCAGTAGGCCGTGAATGGCTCTTCGGTGTTAAAGAGAATCGATTGCCCCAGGCCCATGGCCGTGAACCATTCGTTGGAGTTTTTAGCTTTGTTGACAAGGCTGGTATAGCTGCGATTCAACAGCGGCAATACAGTCTGCTGTTGACGGCGGCCATAAGCATTGACGCCCTGTTCGGGATAATAATTGCGAATGATGCGCTGGGTAATGGCCGGTTCATCGCTTTCATGTAACGGCTGCAATACGAGGCTCTCTCGCCGGGGAATGATTTCGCCGCCACCTTCGGTGGGCCACAGCCAACGGCAGCCGAAGTGGCGCTCCAGCAGAGCGTAAGTGCCGTGCAGGGTGCCATTGGCATGGATATTCCCCGAAACACCGCTGTTGGCGACGCGCAGTGGCGTTCCCTCATGGCCCGGGCGCGGTGCCCGGTCTTGGCCCACGATGAACAAGGTGTTGCCGCTGGTTTGCAAACGGTAACCATCGAGCGCTAAATCCCCAGCGTTTATGCCTGCGCTCTGTGCAAAACGGGTATCGCCAATGGAGATCAGGTTGGCGAAGCTCTTGCCCTCGGCTTGAAAGCTATCTCCCTGTGCCTGGATTTTGCCTTCATCTGCCACGAGCAACTCCACTCCTGCCATGGCTTTGAAGATACGCTGCAATAATTTCGCGGCAGCTTGCGCCGAAGCGGTGGCATTTTGCGGCAAAGCGACGATAGCCTGTGACTTTCCGGCTTTTGCCAATTCCAACACCTTGCCCTGGGCCGGTAAGATACGGCGGTGGCTTACCAAAGGGCGTTTTTCAAGAGCAGGCTTCCATTCCGTGGGAGTGATATTGGGGCCGAGGGCAGCGCGGCCCCAATTGTTACGTGGATTATCGTCGGCAGATGCTGCTGATGTCCCATAGGGCAGCACAACAGCGCTGGTTAAAAGAGCAGCAAGTGGGAGAAGGACTTTCATAGAAATTTGGTCTGCTATAGTCGCAAGTGAATTTACGGCAAAGTGGGGTCCCAGGCACGCTGGTTACTGGCAGCGGCTGAGGCGACGCGGCAAACAGCGGTGGAGCCTTTTTTGTACCACTTGGCATGGCCATCGGCGAATGTCACCGTGCCGCCTTCGAGATGCGGCCACATGATTTCGTGATAAGTGCTGGCAGGATTCAGGAATCCGCTACTTCCATTACTGCAGTAATTCGATGGATTCACATCGCCCACATAAGGATAATCCAGCACCATCACAATTTCCGAAGCCCTTGCCACGTCGGCTAAAGCACGTGGAGGAATGGAGATGGTAGAGCCGGTGGCGGATTTCCAACCGCTAATGTGCTGGCTGTAGCCATAGCTGGGCGGGTTGATCCACGTCGCAGGATAAGGATTGACCCATGAAGGGCATACAAAAATTTGCACACTTTTCACGTAAGGAAAAATGAAATCGCGCCACGAAAGATTTCCGGCACTACCGAATGTGGCCGCCGGGCTACCTGGAATGAGTGGGCTTTGGGCCTGCACAGTACTGGCCGGTGAGGGCCAGGTCACTTGCCATACCGGAAGCGGGTAGCGCTCATCATAATCCTGGGTATATTGCATAATGCCCAGGCCGATTTGCTTCAGGTTGCTCACACAACTGGTGCGCCGGGCGTTTTCGCGTGCCCGTGCGAAGACAGGAAATAAAATCGCCGCCAGAATAGCTATCATTGCTATGACGACCAGCAGTTCTATCAATGTGAAGCCTGTCTGTTTTTGCCGTGAAACTGTAATCGACTTTTTCATGAGTTCTCCATCAAGTGGTAGGTTCTATTTATATTTACCACCTACAATCGGACATTAAACCGAAATACAGGTCACGCAGCCTATTTATTGGTCACTTTTTCTGCGGTATTCTGCAGGAAGCAAGCCGGTATGTTTGAGAAACAGTTTATTGAAGTAGTCCGGTGCCTTGTAGCCAAGCGAATGGGCTAAAAAGGTGAGAGGGAACTCCGAACTTTGCAGCAGTATTTTGGCCTGTTCCATGCGGCAGTTTGTAATAAATTCGTTGAAAGTCTGCCCTGTCTCCGCGCGAAAACGGCGGATAAACAGGGTCCTTCCCATATGCACATGACGTGCGACCTGATCCTGAGTGAGGTGCTGGTGAAGATTATCGCGGATGAACTGGCACGCCTTCTCGATGGGATTATAATCTTGCTGCAAGCTATTACGTTCGGAAGCCAGGCGGCTGGGATGAAATGAGCGATTCTCTATCAGGCCACGCTGTAAACGGTGAAAAAACAAACGCAGTAAATCGACGATGATTTCGGTCTGGTTATAACGCTGCTCGGCGCATTCATCCTGAATTTCATCGATCAGGCGCAGTAGGTGGGAATCCTGCAGTGCCAGGATTTCGTTCAGGCCAGCCAGGATATGCTCGTTGCCCCGGTCGTGATTCATCCACACCTGCATGCTGCCGCAATGATTCATGAACAACATGTTGTCGCTGAAGCGCTGTGGATTATCGCCATAGTCGGTCATGGGACGCGCGCCGCTCCAGTGCGGCACCCCCGAGGGAACCAACACGAAATAGCCCTGGGGTACGCTCATCAGGTAATCGCCGACATGAAGATCGGACTGCCCGTTTAAAACAAACAGTAATAGAGGCGCACGCGATTCCAAGAGATGGTCATTTGGCCATTTGGCGCAGAGATCGCTAAAGGTGTAGGTACGTACCGCGACGCGCGGGCCATGCACTTTGAACGGTTGGAGTTGCACATCCGCACGCACTTTCATCTCCGCCAGGCTGGACCAGGCCACGATAAAGCGGTCAAAGCCCGTGCGGCTAATCGTAGGCAGAATTTTTTGGGAGATGACATCGACAAATGGCGGAGGCGCTGACATGACAATCATCTTACCATGCCCATACAACACGGTAATTCCTCACTGACTGCCGGCATTCTCTTTAAGAGTAGGCTTTCTGGCACCATTCCCAATATTGTTGCGGGTTAAAGGGTGGCTTGCCTGCCAGATAATGATTCTTCGCTACGCCCAGGGAGCTTTCCCATTCAATGCCATACAGGCACTGCCCGTTTTCATCGTAGGGCACAACGGCTAAAGGCGTCACCGCATCTCCCTGCGCACAGACGACGCCTTCTTTTACCAGCACGCCGGTTGCGACGTTACGCACACGATAGGCGAGGGAAATCTCTTCACGCCGATCGTTACAAGCGACCAACTCCAAGGTGCCGTTCTCCGGTTCGCGAAACGTGACCAGTAACGGCTGTTGCGCACGCTTGATGTATTTGTAGGCAAGCTTCTTCACGCCATAATAATCGACCACGGCATCGGAGGTTTGCGGCCAGCCGTCGCGCAAATTCCACCAGATGATGCCGGTGCGACGCCACTTGGCAGTGCGAAACAATTCGATAAAGAATTTCTTGGCTTCAGCCTGCACGAACTGGCTTTGCCGGGCGAATTCTTCCAGTGTTTCAGGCTGGGTGCCGAAAACATCGAAAATCTGTTTAGCCATCAGCGGCACGCGGTAATCGTATTGATCGTAGCCGGGATAGGGCGAACTGGTATGCAGCAGCCATTCGTCATTGTGCGGTGGCCATACATTCTCGGGCGTGATGAATTTACGGATCGATTCTGGCGAAGGACAGCCATGATAGCCCATCTCAGAGGCGAAGTGGCACAAATTTTTGCTGTAGTATTCGTTTTTATAATAGTCGCGCGGCCCCCACGGGTGCTGCTCCGAGATGTAATCCAGCGTAGTCTGATAGCCTTCCTCATCGATATAGGGCGATGACGGCAAATACTCCCGTCCGGGATCGTGCTGACGCAGCACGCCGGGTAAAGTCTGCCGGGTAACGATGTTATGGTTAGGGTTATCAGTCGCACGGCGACGACGATGGCCGCTGGAATCACACTCATTATCACCCGCCCATAAAGCGATGCAAGGATGTTGACGCAACCGTTTTACAACTTTGGTGACTTCAGCGGCAAACTTCTCTTGAAATCCTGCATCTTGCGGATAGGCGGCGCAGGCCATAGCGAAATCCTGCCACACTAAAATACCTTTTTCATCGCAGAGATCATAGAAAAGGTCGCTCTCATAAACATTACCGCCCCAGCAGCGCAACATGTTGCAGCCCAGTTCTTCGAGCATGTCGAAATAAGGCCGGGTATGGGAGAGGTCGCGCGAATGATAGGCGTCGAGCGGCACGTGGTTGTTGCCCAGGATGAAAATCTTCTCGCCATTCACCCAGAAACAGAACTCGCCTTCGCCCTGCTCGTTGGTGGTACTGGTGCGTTCGAGTCTTATAGAGCGAATGCCGTGCTTGAATTGTACTTGGTCGATTTCTTGCCCATCTTTCAATAAGCGCACCGTCACATCATACAGATGCGCTTCACCCCGACCGCGCGGCCACCAGAGTTGAGGTGATTCGACATGAAAAACGATCTGCCCGGCTTCGAAAAAGACACGTTCTTTACGATGAAAAGAAGTTTGGGAGCCCTGGCCAGAGATTTCGATTTCATAAGTCGATAATCGCGATACAAAATTCCCTCGAAAAAAGAGCCGCAGTTGGGCTTTTTCATCGCTGATTCCCAATGTTTCGAGATACAACTCTTCTAGTCGCTCCTTCGCTTTCCAAACAATGGAAACGTCGCGCCATAGCCCCACCGAGAGCGTGCGCGGCATAATATCCCAGCCGTAGCTGTGCGGAGCTTTGCGCACGTGCAAGGCTTCATAATTGGTATTAAAGGCTTCCAGCGATGCTGGATAGTCGTACTTTTTGGCTTCGAGATAGGCCGGGCGAAAATGTACGATCAATTCATTACGCCCGTTTCTTAATAAATGCCCGACAGCAAACTCATGCTCTACCAAAGCATTCTCGCTCTCCCCTACAAATTGGCCGTTGAGATAGTATTCGGCAAAGCAATCGCTACCTTCTAATTTTAAGAATAGCAATTGTTGCTTTTTAATTTCGACTTCAAATTCCCGTGCATACCAGACATGATGCGTCTCCAACGCATACAGTTCCTTCATCGTCATGCCCACGAATGGATCGGCAATCTCTCCGGCAGCGAATAAATCGAGCTCAAAGTTCCCTGGCACTGCTGCGGGCAAATGTTTGGTGGAAGCGGCTTGAAACTCTTCCCAGCTTGTAATGGACAGTTCCTCCTCGCCATGCAACATTTGCCAGGAGCCGTTAAGGGAGAGATGGGCCTGTGAGGAAAAGGTCATGAGGGAAAATGGGAGAGCTTGAGAGGGTCACTTACGAAACGTTCATGGCGACCGCCAGGGCAGCGTAATCGCCAATCTGTTCATCGAGGAGGGCAGGAACAATGCGGCAATGATCAACAGCCAGCCCTATCGCTTCACGGCGCAAAGCGGCTTCCATTGCCGGGCGGATTAAATCTTCGCAACGCACGAAAATGCTACCTAACACGATGACTTCCGGGTTGAGCAGATCGACTACCAACGCTAATCCCTCGCCCAGCTTCTGACCGGAGAGGGCAAAAATTTCTTGTGCGACGACATCCCCATTACGGGCAGTTTCGGCCAACGCTTTGACATCGGTAGTGCTCGCCTGCTTTTGCTCGGCTAACTGACGTAACCCGCCGCCTGAACAAAAGCCTTCAAATGAACCGGCCTTGCCAAAACCTACTGGGCCTTCACTGGCTAAGCGCCAGTGCCCCAGTTCACCGGCCAGGTCGTTTTGCCCGGCGTGCAAGCGTCCGTTGATAATCAGCCCGGCCCCCAGGCCAGTGCCGAAAGTGAGAAAAACCGCGGTTTGCACACCCTTCGCCGCCCCCCAGTGCCATTCGACCAGCGCCCCGGCATTGGCATCGTTTTGCAGTTGAACAGGAATACCCAGTCTCCTGCCAATGAGAGAAGTAACAGGGATATCATCCCACCCTGGTAGATTGGGCGGCGATTGCACGATACCAAGCTTGCTATTGAGTGGCCCGCCGCAACTCACACCCGCTGCCTGCACCTGGCGAATATCATGTTGTCTCACCATCGTTTGTGCCAGGTCGCAGAGACGACTTAAAACCGTTGCCGGATTATCACATTCCGATGTCGGAAATACCTCGCGAGCCAAGATTTGCGGTGGCGCGCCATCGACAACGCGCCCCAAAACCGCAGCACATTTCGTTCCCCCGATATCGAACCCAAGAATTACAGGCGATTGAGACATAGTCGTGAGAGATATTTTATCGCTCCTGCCTGCTATTCCGGGGCTAGATTTACAGAGAAAAAGTAAATGAAAGTAACCTTTTAAAAGTTAATTGCCAATGACAGGCAAACCTTTCAGGCAATCTTCCAAAATGAGAATCTCTTTCTGCGTTACCAAATAGACACTCTCATTCTGCACGTGGCAAAGATGCACACCTTCTTGCTGGGCTAAAACCATCACGCGTTCCATGCGGTTCATATCCCAGAGCTCAAAGCGATTTGCAACCTTCCAGACATAATATCCCGGCTTCCCGGTATATTTGATGTAGCTGAGTGCAGCATCTTCCAGTGCCGGATGAGTGAGGAGGGCGCTTTCCAGAGTCGCGCTATCAACACGATGCCACGCTTGCGCATGCTCGTCGCCAAAGGTTTGCATCAGATATGCGGTGTCGTTCAATTGACCGTAAATCAGTGCCTGCCAGCTCTTTGGAGATACAGGTTTCACTTCCAATACTTCCAGCGTATCGGGGCATAAGCGGGCTAACACACTCTGCTCTTGGGTCGGCGGGCAACTGCGGCAATCGGCGTGGATGGTTGTCCCAGCAATCAGGCTATGGCTGGGCTCGTGATAATGCCAGGTATTGATGCTCAGTCCGGGAATAGGATTATGCCGATAAATTGCTTCTCCGGTGAGGACATTATATTGAGTGAGAACACAACCTAAATGGCCGTAGTGATAGCTACACGAATAGTAAAGAGTTTCGCCATTGTGCGCCGCAGCAATAGGGCGCATTCCATCGGGGGCTTTTGCCACTACACGCGGATTCTCACCAAAATTAACCGGCTTTTGCGGATCGTATTCGGTAAGAATGCCTTCCGTATAGGAAGCCATATAGATTTTCTGGTTAATATTCCAGGTCAGCAGGACTTCACCCACCCCAGGAGCGGCGCGCCCGCAATCGCTGCCTTCCCCGGTTTTAAGATTCGCTTCCCAGAACCGCTGGGTGATAAACGGCGTGCCAAGCAGACGTTCTTCGTCGATGCGGCACAGGCAATCGACCGCCCCAACGGCTTCGGTAGGTAGTAGACGGGAAATCTCCTGTTCACCGGTGAGGGCATCGAAGCGCAGGAACTGCCCGTAAATCGTCATGGCAACGATTTTATTATTTTGGCTCAGGCAAACACCGCCGCCTTTGAAATCGGGGATTTTACAAAGATCGCGCACGCTGCCGTCTTCGAGGTTCCACAAACTGATAATGCTGGTGGTCGCATCTCCCGACCAGCCCCAGGCCAGGTTCCCCCGCCGTATGAACCATTTGGTTTCTCGCTCGGGTTTCGGGCCTTCGATAAATTGGTTCGTGGTCGAATCGAACCAACCTAAATAGGGCAAATAATAATGATCAGAATTCTCACCAGTAATGAAAGCGAGATCGCCATTAAAGAACTTCTCCAATTTCTCTTTTTCCGCTTCCCACAACGAGACAGCGGATTCTTTCAGTTGAAGCGGTTCGACAGTTTCGTTTTCGGGGTTCCAACGCAAAAGCACCGCCCCGGCAATCATGAGAACGACATTGTAAGTGCCATCGCTATTGGCGAAATGATGACGCATGTAAATCCCCTGCTTTTCGGGTGGTAGTGAAGAATCGGCATAGACGTCGTTATAAACTTTCACCGGTTCGCGCTTCTCGTAATCGAAAGAAAACGCCGCTACCTTTCCCGGATAGGCCACGGCAAAGAGCTTCTTATGAATCCGGTCAATCGCCATACCGGCAAATACCAACGCCGCCGGGGCACCGGTTTCATAGGCTTCATACTCGCCGCTGCTGAGGGTGAGGCGCACTACCCGATTGAGATAGCCACAGAGCCACAGCGTATCGCTATCTTCCTGAACACAGCAATAAAATCCTGCATGCGGCAATGGAAAGCGATAGATTCTTTCCCGGCCGTTTTCATCGACCAGCACGCCTTGCGTGCCTGAGTTGCTGTTCCAGGAGGAGATCCAGAATCGCTCCACTCCGTCTTCGCCTGGACCAAGTGGAATGAGGTGGGTGTTAATGAAAGGATCACGGCTGCTGGGAACCGCTACCTGCAAGGCTTGTCCTCTCCATTGAGTTGTGTTTTCTTGCATATCGCTAACCATTTCTGCGCATTTTTATAGATTTTTCAAACAGTCTTCGAGAATGAGAATTTCTTTCTGCTTTACCAGATATACGCTGTCATCCTGCGCGTGGCAATGATGCACGTCTTCGCCCGAATACAGCACCATCACGCTTTCCATACGATTCATATCCCACAGTTCAAAACGACCCTCAATGCGCCAAATGTAGTAGCCCGGTTTACCGCTGTATTTAATGAAGGAAAGTTCAGGGTTTTCCAAAGCGGCGTGAATCAATGGAGCCATCTCGAGTGTCGCGGCATCCAAACGCTGCCACGATTTATGCCCCTCTTCGCCAAAATTCTCTACCAGGTAACTTTTGTCATCGAGCTGTCCGTAAACCAGAGACATCCAGTTTTTTGCAGAGGATGGTTGCACTTGCAGCACTTGCAACGTATCGGGACACAAACGGGCAATAACATTGCGTTCTTCAGTAGGCGGGCAACTCCGGCAATCGGCGTGGATGGTGGTGCCGGCAATGATGCTGCGGCTGGGCTCATGGTAGTGCCAGGTATTGATGCAGAGGCCGGGCAAAGGGTCGTCGCAGTAAAAGGCCTGGCCGGTGGTCGTATTGAATTTAGTCAGAACACAGCCCAGATTGCCGTAATGGTGACTACAAGAAAAATAGATGTCATCTTCAATACGAAAACCGGACAGAGGCCGCATTCCGCCCGGCACCTGGGCAACTTCAAGCGGGTTTTCCGGATAATGCGGATGGATACCAGGGTCGTATTCGGTGAGCAGCCCCTGGGTGTAGGTCGCCATGTAGATTTTGCCGTTCACTTTCCACGTCAGCAACACTTCGCCCGAACTGCTTGAAGCACGCCCGCAATCATAGCCGTGGCCGGTTTTGAGGTTCACTTCCCAGAACCGCTGGGTAATAAATGGTGTTCCCAGCAGGCGCTCTTCGTCGATGCGGCACAGGCAATCGACCGCACCGATGGAATCGGTGGGAAGCCGCCTTGCAATCTCCTTGGCACCGGTATGGGCATCGTGGCGGGTGAACTCGCCATAAAGGCTCACGGCAATCAGCTTTCCACTCTCACTGAGCTTAACGGCGCGACAGGTCACGTTGGTGAGCGCTTTAATTTTGCGCACCGTGCCGCTGCTGATTTCCCACTGCCAGACGGTATTTTCATCGAGACCGAATTGGCTGCCCCAAACATGGTCGCCGTTGCGGGCAAACCAGTTCATCTCCTGCTCGGGCTGTGGGCCATCGACCAACTGCTGCGCAGCCGCATCGTACCAGCCTAAATAGGGAATGTAATATTGGCCCGCATCGTTTTGAATCAGTGAGACTTCGGAGTAGAAATAGCCTTTTAAACCCTGTTGGTTCGCCTGCCACTTTTCAGGATCGATATCGCAGATCGAGCACGCATTCAAGGTCTCTTCTCGTGGGTCCCAGCGCAGCAAAGTTGCGCCTGGCGTGACCGCGATCAAACTGTACGTTCCATCGTGATTAGAAAAACCAAAGCGGCAATAATGCGCCTGGCCGTCTAGGGCAATTTCCGAATTTTCATACACATCGTGATAGACCCGCACCGGTTGGCGTTTACCGTAGTCGAAGGAAAACGCAACCGTGTGGGGCGGCGGATAGGCTATGGCAAAGATTTTTTGTTGGGCTTTATCAATCACCATGCCTTGAAACACCAAGGCCGAAGGCGCACCGGTTTCATAGGTCTCAAACTCACCGCTGCTCAGGGTCAGGCGCACTAATCGCGAGAGATCACCACAAAGCCAGAGCGTGTCTTCATCTTCCAGCACGGCACTGTAGAAACCGGCGTGCGGCATCGGGAAACGATAGATTCGCTCGCGGCCCAGTTCATCGATGAGCACCGCAGTGGCGCCGACATTGGAATTCCAGCTCGAAATCCAGAATCGTTCAAACCCTTCGGCATTCTTGCCTAAAGAGATGAGTGGAGTATTCACAAAGGGATCGCGGCCCGGCGGCACTGCGACTTCAATCGTTGGACCAGTCCATTGATGGGGGGAATTCGGCATGAAGGAATTTCCTTTAAGCTTTATAAAACGAAAATTTAAGGGGGTGGAGAAATACGGCAAGCGGTTGCCGGGCGCAGGAAATGGATTCCAACGAAAATCTTTCAAAGAAACTATGACGACGACATCTCTCTGTAAATATATAAAGTGACGCGCCCTTGCGGGACGTGAGATTTACAATGCAACGATCAAATGTTGTTTTCTATGAATAATATTTCTGGTTGAATGCCGGCTGATAACGAGACAATCCGTCTTATTATACTCACCGGTTCACAAAGGGGAAGCGCTCATTTAATTGAAAATGTTAATGAAAAGAACTTCAAGAACACTCAGGCTTTCACGGCTTTGAGCAAAGTCAAACCGCCGTAAAGGCCGCTTTGCGCTGAAGAGGAAGAAACCTGGGCTACCAGCACATTACGCTGAGCCTGGATTTTATCGGTGATATCGACTGCGAATGCCGTTTTCGTTTCGTCTTCAGTTTTCTTTCCGATTTCCACGCCATTCAGGTAAAGTGTGATTGCGCCACCCACTGCGCCAAAATAGAGGAGAGTGCGTTGATTCTTCGGGAGCGGCGTAAATTCGAAATTCTTGTGATACCAGGCATCACCCTGATAGGTGGTATTGCCCTGCTCCTGCCAGCTCTTTTCGATGCTGATGCTTCGCCACGCCGCCGGGCTGAATGTGCTTTTGGTGACACCACGCGCCAAGCCGACTTTTTGTTGATCGGTACTAAAACGCCAGCCATCATTGAGTTCGTCCAGGATACCGACTTCCTTATATCCGCCCAAAGCGGTAATAGCCGCGCGGGAGTTACGAAACGGATCGGTCAGCGCCACCATGTAATTGAAGATATAGGCGTTGAACGCCCCGCGATCGAACATACCCGGCTCCGACTTTTCCAGCACGATATCACGAATTTGCTGCATCGCATCGACAGCCTGAAGATGCTGGCCTTTCGCGTTGTACTCACCGATGAGATAAGTCTGGCGGGCGATCTCATAGCCGTAAAAAACACCCTGCACCCGGCTTTCATAGGGCTGGTGGCCTTCGACCGCTCTTTGGGCAGCTTCGATAAGCGGTTTGAGCGTTTCAAACAGGGCCGTGTTCTTGAGGATGAGGCGCTGGATGTAAGAGCCGCCGCTGTGATACATCGGCCCGTTCTGCGAGGCCGTCTCCCAGGCCTGATGATATTTCAGCACCGCATCACCAGCCGGACCGTAGAAATTGCGGCAATACTGCGCCACTTCTTTTTCAACATCAAGCCCGGCATTCCACAGCAGGCGCGTGTAAAGATAGGCGTTCATACCCTGCACGCCCCAATGATACTGCGGCTCGCAATAGACTCCGATGATGCCAAAATCACGGTTATATTGGGTGAGGCGGTCGTGCATCACATGCACGATGGGCAATGGCCCAATCCAGGCATAGCCCGCCCAATATTCATAGGCAAAAAGTGGAGCCAGCCCTTTATAGCCTTCCAGCACCTTCATCAAGCGCACATTATGCCCGCCCTCCGCCGTATCGCGCAATTTGCGCGAATAATCGGAGAACGCCGGGTTGGCCGCTATTTGCACGGCGGTATTGGGTTCCAGCGGCAACGCCGTGGTGGGAGCTTCATTATGCGCCAAATAGGCCAGCCAACCGGCACGTGTGCCGGGAGCTTCCTTGGCCAACCGACGCGCCATGATATTGCTAAACCGCACTACCCGATTACTCATCGACGGCTTTTTGAAGCTAAAGGCAGCACCTGGCACACCGGGATCGTCCCACAATTTGCAATTATCGCACTCACACCATAAGGCACCATCGTTGGGTTCAACTGAAACCACAGTGCGCCATGAATTGGCTTTCGCATACGCTACCAGGCTATCACCGGCAATTTGTTGCACTTCCGGGTTACTCACACATAACTGCGCTTCAGGGTGCTCTTTGCGTTTACCGTCGATAAGAGCGAAATATTCGGGATGATCTTTGAAATATTTCCACTGCGGCACGAGCGCCGCGTAGTTGTGATTAAAACTAATGCCTTCCGTTCCGCCAAAACGCGCAAGACCGGTTCCGGTATCGACATTCAAACGATTGCGAATCGCCCATACCAACTCGGGGCCATCGGTTTTGTTCCACAGGTAATAGCCATAGCGATAGCGGTAGGTCGGCTTGATGGTGCTTTTGCCCAACGGCAGTTCGATTCGCTGAGCGCGAGGAACGAATTCGTTCTCCTCTCGCGGAGCGTACCAGCGCACTCCTAACAAGTCTAAAAAGTTATAGACACCATACAAAGTGCCTCGATCGCGCAAGAAAACATTGCCTTTATCATCGGTGAGTGGTGCTAGCTTACCACCGACAATACGCAATCGGCTTTCTTCGATGCTAATGACCGATTCTTCCAACTCCAGCTTCTCTGGTTGAAGATCGTTATTAAGCGGATGATGCCCAATCACGACCAGTGTATGGGCGGTTACTGAAGGTGCATCATCTCGCCGCCACTCCACTTCTTGCCCGCTAATTTTTTTCAGGTAGTGCGCTAACTCTTCCGCCGCATACTGCTCCGACTCGCTCGCAGTAGTCCCAATAACGATCAATGCTTTTTTTTGTTTATCAAGCAAAACCAGTTTAGGTACATCCTGGGCAAAAGCCGAGAGCAAGTTGCCAGAAGCCGCCAGAGTGGTGACGGCAAACGTGCCTTGAATGAGAAAATCGCGACGGTTCATGGTTATTGCTTTGGCGTGGCCTCGAATAAGGTCACACCCTGATAGATACCGGCCATCGCACTACGCTTGGTGACACGGATACTGAGCTGGTTCTGCCCCGCCTTGAGGTAAGCGGTCGTATTAAAAACAATCGGCTGATCCCAGCCCTGCCCTTGCGGCCCCAAGAGCCGCTCTCCCACTTTTTGGCCATTTAGAAAGACTAATGCATCGCCATCCACAGCACCAAAGAAGAGCAAGCCCTCTTTACCTTTTTCCAACGCCGGAACGGTAAAGCTCTTGCGATACCAGGCGCTGCCGTAGTAACTCACGCCTTGCTGATTCCACCACTTGGTAGCGGTTAAAACGCGCCATTTCTCGTCGACAAAGACCGCCTGGTTCCAACCAGCTTCGATGCCCTGGTTCCGGGGATCGGTTTCGAAGCGCCAGCCCTCATCCAACCCGGCTATGGCTTTGGCTCCCGGATATTCCTTGAACATCTCCAACTGCTGGCGTAAAGCGCTCAAAACAGGCTGTTTGAAATAGATAACCGATTCCGCAGAAAACTTATTCTTCTTGTCCTTAAGCAACGCTTCGGTCTGCTCCCAGGTATCGAGCGCTTTTTGAACCTGATGGGTACGCTTATACTCCTCAAAAAGGTTGGTCAGGCGAGAAAACTCATAGCCCAGCCATGCCCCGCGTACTCGTGCTTCATAGATACCGGAGTTCTGCGCCGCTTTAACCGCAGCTTCGACCGGCACCCTCATCGTTTCCACTAATTCCCTGGTAAAAAGCGGTTCGATCATGTAGCCGCCACTGTAATATTCCGGGCCTTTGAGCGACGCAGCTTCCAGCAACCAGAAATATTCTTCCATCGCCTTAGCCGCCGGGCCATAGTAGTGGCGGCAATATTCGCGCACCTCTTTTTTCATATCCCGACTCGGATTCCACATCAGACGTGGATAGAGGTAGTAGTTGGCATTTTGTGTATTCCAGTGATGCACCGATTCGTTATAAACACCGATCACGTTAAAATTGCGATGGTAGCTATTTAACCTGTCGTGCATGATCGACAAAACAGGCAACGGCCCGGCCCAGGCATAGCCGCCCCAATATTCATAGACAAAATTTTGTTTGGTTTGGGCTTGTTGGTTACGCAAGACGTTAAGAAACATTTGGTTCGGACGGCTTTTGGCGTCGTACAGCTTCTTGGAATAATCGCTATACCCCACGATTGTAGTCGCCTGCATAGCCAGATTGGGTTCAAATTCTTTCACAATGCTGGGTTTTTCGGTATGCATCAGGTAAGACAAGCGTCCTACGCTGACACCCGGCACTTCCACTGCCAGGCGTTTGGCGATGAGATTGGCAATCAATGCAACGCGATTACTCATTGATGGTTTGCCGTTCGCATAAGCAATGAGATGAGGGTCATCGAGTTTTTTGCAATTATCGCATTCACACCACAAAGCGCCGTCGTTAGGCTCCACCGAAATTACCGTACGCCAGGGATTGGCCTTGGCATAGGCGATGACATACTGTGCCATAAGCTCCTGCACGGCCGGATTGCTCAGGCAGGGCTGCGCCTCGACATGCTCGCTTCGCTTGCCATCGATAAGCGCAAAATATTCGGGATGAGTTTTGTGATATTTCCACTGCGGAATCATGCTGGCATAGCTGTGGTTGAAGCTCACCCCTTCGTTGCCGCCGAATTTAGGCAAACCAGTGCCAATATCCACGTTCATACGGTTGCGCACCGCCCAGGCGGTTTGCGGTGAATCGGTTTTGCTCCACAGAAACTGGCCATAACGATAGCGATAAACCGGCTTGTATGTTTGCCGCTCCGGCTTTAATTTAATCGATTTCAAACGAGGGATGTAGGTGTTTTCATCACCTGGCGCATACCAGCGCACGCCCAACGCATCGAGGAAATTATAGACGCCATAGAGCGTGCCCCGGTCGCGCACGTGCGATACCCCAGCCGCATCTTTAATCGGTGTTTTTTTGCCTCCCACGATATGAATGGCATCTTCACGCACATCGACGATAGATTCTTCGACGTCCAATTTTTCAGGTTGTAAATAGCGATTGCGCGGATGATGTCCCACAACACTGAAACTCAC
>DAITOV010000010.1:0-30163 GCA_036833945.1 Abditibacteriia bacterium | reverse complement strand
CGCTCATCGAAGGTGCCAAGGGCATCTGGTGGTATTCGATGTACGATCCGAACTGGGACCTCACTAAAACCCCGCTCTGGCCGCACATGAAAGCCATCAACGCCGAAATCAAGGAACTTTCCGAGCCGGTGATGCTGGGCCAGCACATCACGGCAGTAACTTCGAGCAATAAGAAAGTTTATGTCCGCGCTCTCAAGCACGAAGGCAAGCTGTATGTGCTGGTGACCAATCCGGAATCGACGCCGGAAAAAACAACGCTCACCTTACCGGCTGGTTTAGTAAAAGCGGGCACCGGCAAAACGCTGGATGGCAAACCGGCCCCGGCAGTGACGGGTGCAGGGGTGGCGTTGGATTTGACGGAAATTGATTCGCAGACGTTGGTTTGGGATCTCGTGCAATAGCCGCGAAGAGGCACAAAAGACACAAAAAGGGGATGCGGGAAAAGCCCCCCTCCCTCAGGGAGGGGCTGGGGGAGGGAGGTCGAGAGTAACAATAAATACAGAATTATGAATGATAGGTGATCAGATCAGCATCTCCTATCCGCCATTCTTAAATTCAGTAATAAGCTTTGAATCCCCCACCCAACCTCCCCCTGTGGGGGAGGAGTTATTCCCCTCATGGCGAGGCTCCCCCGGAGCCTCGCTATTTTGTTTTCAATAACCCTTGCCGAAACTGTCGCGGACTGACCCCAACTGTCTGTTTAAAAGTGCGTGAAAGATGAAATGCATCGGCAAAGCCGGTTTCACGCGCGATTTGAGCCAATGACAACCGGTCGCGCATCAAATGGGATTTAGCGACTTCAATGCGCATCTGGCGCAGAGCCACCATCGGGCTGATTCCCGTCTGTCGCTTGTAGGCGTGAGCAAAGCCCGAAACGCTCAGCCCCACCGCACCGGCGATGTGTTCGAGAGTGATGGAATGTTGTAACTCAGCGCGCATATAGCGGTGGGTGCGCGAAACCAGGTCGCTACCGGAAGTCTCCCGGGTCGTGACGAGAGTTTGGTCTTGGATTGAGGCCCGCAGCAGGTGAGCTATGACTTCATAAAACGCCGCATTTGCCAGTAGGTTGTCGGCAACACTGAGGCTGAGATGGTGCAGGATGTGCTCGGTCAATCCCAATAGCAGATGCTCGTTGTCCTGCACCAGGAAATACGGGCTTTCAAACCGTTCCCAGGCTTTATTCGCATCTGGTCGGCCCAATTCGAACATGAGGTGGATACTATGGGCCACCTGTCCCGGTGCGGGAACTTTTTCGCGGTAGTTCGTCCCCGGTGCATAGAGAATGCCTTTGCCTTGCTCTAAAACCTGCCACTGGCCTTCTTCCACACGAATTTCCAGTTGACCGTTAGTGATGAGTTCGAGCACCCAGACATTTTTGGTCAAATGTTGGCTGGGAGCGGGATCGAACATCTTCGATTGGCCCGCGCTGAGCAAGCGCAATTGTGGAGCCGTGGAGAGTGCAAGAATATTCATGTTTTTAGCCAAATCCGCTATGGTAAGGTGCAGTTTACAGACATATCCTAATCTCACGCACTCGCAGTAGGTGCCAAGAGAACAAAGGAGCATTCATGGACACGTTAACCCAGAGCAATACGGCAGATTTGGCCGTCAACGGCGGCCCCAAAACCGTAACTGGTTTTGAAGGCATAGGCGAACCGAAAATCGGCGTCGAGGAGTATCTGGCGCTGGGCAAGCGTTTTGGCTTTACTCCCGAAGCGATTGAGCGCGTGGCAGCCACCATCAGCAACGACGACCTGCAGGGCGATGGCCCTAATTTCGGCACCTATGCGACCTCTTTCCCCAAGCCTTCTTCCGGTTCGCAATACGAAGCCAAGGCCCGTGAACTGTTCGGTTCGCCCTACGCACTGGGCACCAGCTCGGGCACCGGCGCTTTGCATTCGGCCATGATTGCCTGCGGTGCCAAGCCCGGCAAGGAAGTCATCGTGGCTTCGGTCGGCTTCATGGCCACTGCCGCTGCGGTGGCTCTCACCGGCGCGACCCCAGTGTTTTGCGATATCGATGAATCCATGCAGCTCGACCCCACCAAGCTCGAAGCCTGTATCACGCCCAACACCGTCGCCGTGGCTCCTACCCATCATTGGGGGCAACTGGCCGATATGGACCCGATTCTGGAAATCGCCGCTCGTCACGGCCTCAAGGTGATCGAAGACTGCGCCCAGTCTCCCGGCGCGCAGTATAAGGGCCGCTTTGTCGGCACCATCGGCGATATCGGTTGCTTCAGCATCTCGGCTTATAAAATCATCGGTGGCGGCGAAGGCGGTTTATTGCTGGCCAAAGATGAAAAACTCTTCGACCGTGCCAACCAGTTGGCCGAGTGCGGTGGCCTGTGGCGCGAAAACCGTTTCAGCGAGGCACGTTACGATGGCGAACTGTTCATCGGCACCAACTACCGCATGTCCGAACTGGAATCGACAGTCGATACGGTACAGCTTGGCAAACTCGAAGGCATCGTCACTCGTTATCGCAACAATTATCTGCGCATTGTGAGCCAGTTGGAGAAATTCAGCGAAATCGTGCCGCAGAAAGTCAACGATGTCGAAGGCCTCATTGGTTATCAATTGCGCTTCTTCCCGCAAACCCACGAACTGTCGGCAGAACTCAGCAAGGCGTTGCAAGCCGAGGGTGTTCCCGCTGGCACACGTGGCCTGAATGGCCGTGCCGACTGGCACGTGTGCAGCGAAATGTTCCCGGTCACCACGACTCTGGGCGCAGTTACCCGCTACGATCAGTGCCTGGTCGGTCCGGATTTGTATCGCCGTGAAATCAGCATGGGCGTCAATCAGTGGTGGACGGAAGCCGATTGCGATGCCGTTGCAGCCGGTTTGAATAAAGTCTTCAATGCTTATTGCACGCCGGATGAAAATGCCAAGCCCTGGCTGCCGTAATCATTAAGAGAGAACGCAAAACTTTGTCACGTCAACTGCGTGCGCGAAAGAACGCTAATGAGTTAAAAATCAATAGCGTTCTTTTGCGTGCGTTTTTTACGTTGCCGGAGGCATTGCGGCCCCTATAAAGCGAGAAAGGAAAGGTTATGACGAACTGGAATTTTTTCGATGCACGATGTAAAGTCGGACGGCACCAGAAGTATACGAACGATGCGGCCAGCCCTCACTCCGTGCAACATTTGCTGGACGACCTCGATCAGCACGGTATTGCTGAAGCAATCGTTGTCGATTGCTTGAGCATGGAGTGTTCACCCCTGGATGGCAACCCCCGTATTTTAGAGATTGCCAAAGCCAGCCCCCGCTTGCACCCCGCCTGGGTCGCCTTGCCGCCGGGCACCACCGAAACCCCTTCGCCCGATGAAATGGTGCGACAGATGCGCGAAAACAAAGTCGTGGCAGTGTATCTGGCCCCTGTCCAATATCGTTTTCCGCTTTCCGACTGGGCGGTAGACGATCTCTTAGGGCCGTTGGAACAAGAAGGCGTGCCGCTGTTCATCACCCCCGAAGAAATCGGCCCGGGCGGCATTCCCAACGACAACACCGATTGGCCCGGTGTGGTGGAACTGTGCCGCCGTTTCCCCAAACTGCCGGTCATCGTCACCGAACAGCGCATCCGCCGCACCCAGCGCGTCATGCTGCGTGCGTTAGAGGCTTGCCCCAATCTCCATCTCGAACTCAGCGCCTACTGGCTGCATCACGGCATCGAGTATGTAACGCGTCGTTTCGGGAGCGAGCGGCTGATCTTCGGCTCCAATTGGCCCACCTTAGGGCACGGGGCCACTTTAGCCACTCTCTCCTGCGCCGAAATTGAAGACGAGGACAAGCGCAACATCGCCGGAGACAACCTACGCCGTCTGGTGAAGTGGTGCAATCCGGTGCATCCGGTAGTGGAGCCGACCCCACCGGCTGATGAGCTGGTGCAATGGGGCCGCACCGGCGAAAAGCCCGAAAACATCGAGTTGTGGGATAACCACGGCCATCTCGGCGAAACCTCCGGCCATTACTATGTGCCGGACGGTCATGTGGATGACCTGGTGCGCGAGATGGATCGCTTTGGCCTGGAGAAAGTCTGCGTTTTTTCGCTTTCAGGCGTATTCACCGACGAAGTGTATGGCAACGACCGCACTATCGAAGCCATCAAGCGCCACCCCGATCGTTTTGTGGGCTTCACCATGCTCAACCCGCATCGCGGCCCTGAGGCGATGCGCCGCGAGTTGGAGCGCTGCGCCGATTTAGGCATGCGTGGCGTGAAACTCATTCCGTCTTATCAGGGTTACCCGGAAGAAGGCCCTAATATCGACGCAGCCTGCGAATGGGTGCATGAGCACAAGCAGATTATTCTCAATCATTACTGGGGCGGCCCCGAGCAGATGGAGCGGTTGGTAAGCACCTATACCGATGCCTGTTTCTTTACCGGCCATACCACCATGGCCTATGCCGAGACGATGAAGAAATATAAAAATCTCTACGTCTGCTCCTGCCCGGTTCACACGCCGCTCATCGTGGAACGAGTTGTCGATGCCGTGGGAGCCGACCGCTTCATGTTCGGTTCCGACCTCACCGACTTGCCGGTTGCCTGGGGTTTTGGGCCGATTCTTTTTGCCCGCATCAGCGAAGCGGAGAAGCGCTTGATTTTGGGTGAGAATTTGAAGAAGGTGTTGCAGGAATATAGTTTGTAATGTACTCTGTGTGGTTCGCTGAGGTAGGTGCAGCCTACCCCCTCGCCCCATCGGGGAGAGGGTTGGGGTGAGGGGAACGGGCGTTTGAGTTTTGGTTAGCGTTTGAAGTGGGGTAAGAAGCTCAACCCTCACCCCCGGCCCCTCTCCCAGAACAGGAGAGGGGAGTTCGGGCTTCTGCGTTTCACATATACATAACAAAGACAAATAACAAAAGGGAATCCCAATCATGGGATTCCCTTTTGTTGTTTTGAGTGCTACCGTTTAGCGTTTGGCTGCTGCGCGCTGTCCACCGCTGCGGTTGCCGCCAAAGGAGCCACGACCGCTCGATGCGTTGCGGCTGCTTCCGCCGCTTGCACCGGCACGGGCACCGCGCGGGCCGCCGCCGTGGTTGGAGGTGGCGCGGGGAGTGCTGGGGCCGCGTCCGCGACCACGGCGACTGCCACCGGAGGGGGCGGCCTCGAACTGATACAACGAATGCTCCGAGCGTTCGACCGGAGATTCGATGAGGCGTTCGATGTCGCGCATCAAACCGCTCTGGTCGGGTGCGGCAAAAGAGATCGCATGACCGCTTTTTCCGGCGCGGCCGGTGCGGCCGATACGATGCACGTAGTCTTCGGCGTTATCGGGCAGGTCGTAGTTGATGACACATTCGATATCCGAAACGTCAATACCACGAGCCGCAATGTCGGTGGCGACCAGAATGCGATAGCGTCCCGACTTGAAGCCATCAAGTGCGGCGCGGCGTTGCGACAAGGTGCGATCTGCGTGGATTTCGGCCACGGTGTGATCGCCGCCACGAATGTAGCGGGCCACGCGGGAAGCGCGGCTGCGGGTGCGGGTGAAGACCAGAATCGTGCCGGTGTAATCGAACAGCAAGCGAGCCAGAAGGTCGTTCTTTTCGTCTTGCGGCACGATGAAGAGTTCCTGAGTCACGTCGCGGGCAGTGCTGCCCGCGCGAGCGATTTCAATACGCACCGGTTTGCGCATGTAGTTGTTGGCAATCTGCACGATGGCATCCGGCATGGTGGCCGAAAACAACAATGTCTGGCGCTCGGCCGGAACATCGCGCAGAATCTGTTTGATCTGCGGTGCAAAGCCCATGTCGAGCATGCGGTCGGCTTCATCCAACACCAGCGTATCGACGGTGCGCAGATCGACGCCGCGCTGCTGCAAGTGGTCAATCAATCTGCCGGGAGTGGCGATGATAATATCCGGGTTGTTACGCAGTTCGCTCTGCTGGGGGCGCATCGGGGCGCCGCCGATCAGTGTGGCGGTGCGCAAACCGAACGGTTTACCGATTTTGCTGAGCGAATCGTTGACTTGGATCGCTAACTCACGCGTTGGCAGGATAATGAGCGCCCGGCCGCGTGAACGGTTGCCATTCTTCACAAAACGGTTGAGAATCGGCAGGCCAAAGGCCAGCGTTTTGCCGGTGCCGGTCTGGGCAATACCGATGATGTCTTCGTTCTTCATTCCCACCGGAATCGAGCTACGCTGAATCGGGGTGGGGGTGACAAAACCAAGTCGGTCGAGCACGGCCAAAAGTTTGGCGTCAAGGCCCAAAGCCTTAAAGGTGTCCTGAGTGTTGTCTTCTACTACTTTTACTTCTTCTGTGGGGGTGTCGAGCGTCTCGGGCACAGCCGGAGCCTCGACCGTTTCCACCCGAGCGGGAGAAACGGCTTTTTTACGTCTAAGCATTAATTGTCCTTATTGTCCATGTGACCCGAAGAGCTACCAGTCAATGGAGAGGACACCAACGAGCATTCCGAGTCGCGCTTCGCCAGAATGAGATTTTGAAAGGGCGAAGTCGGTAATATCAGTGTTAAGTATACAACAAGTAGTTGAATGGGTTGTCAACGGTGGGGAAGACTGAGGAACCGCGCGCGTAAGCAAGCCGGATTGTGGAAGAGTTTTGCTTGTCCGAATATTTCGAGAACGTCAACCAAGGCAAGCTGGACTGAGCGCAATGCCAACAAAATCCACTTGCTCACGCGCGTGGTTCCTCATTTACCGCGACAACTTATCAATCTGGCTCAGCGTCAAACCGCCGTCAACTACCAAAATGTGTCCGGTAATATAGCTGGCGGCATCCGACACCAGAAACGCCGTGGCACCGGCGCAATCTTCCAGATTGCCGATACGCCCGACCGGAGTGTTTCGTTCGTAGTGCTCGCGCTGGGCGTGATTGGTATCGATCCAGCCCTGGGTGAGCGGGGTGCGAATCAGGCCCGGTGCGACACAGTTGACGCGGATGCCATATTCACCTAACGACAGCGCCAGGCTTTTGGTCAACATCACCAGTGCGCCTTTAGAGGTATCGTAGGCAGTCGAATCATATTCAGCCTGAAAACCGTTGGTCGAGCCGATGATAACCACAGAACCGCTGCGCTTTTCGGCGGCCAGCTTCTGGGCGAAAGCCTGAATCAGGAAATAAGGCGCACGCACATTCAAGTCGAGTGTTTGGTCGTAGCGCTCTTCGGTCATCTCCAGAAAAGGAGCATCGAAAAACGAACCGGCGTTGCACACCAGAATATCGAGTTCGGGTGCAGTGGCAAAAGCGCTATCCATTAGTTCGCGCGCCGCACCGGGCTGGGCCAGGTCGGCTTTGAGGAGCGGGGCATCCGCAGGCAGGTCCGGCGGAGGAGTGCGACCGTGAAAAAGCACCTTGGCGTTGCTTTCCAGCAGGGCATCGGCAATACCGCGCCCGATACCACGCGTCGAACCCGTCACCAAGGCCGCGCGCCCGGCAAGATCAAATCGTTTCATAGAGATAGGGGAAATAAACCACAGAGGACACGGAGAACACAGAGGGAATTTTGAGAGTTTTGATTAGGACGCATGAGTCCATTCTAAAATGTTGAGATAGCTCCCATACCCGTTTTAAGGTTTACAGATAGTTATAATCACTCACAATCTAAATCTCTCTGTGTTCTCCGTGTCCTCTGTGGTTAATTTATGAATCCTTCAATTGCAAGCAGTTCAGAGTGTTGGTTTCGCCGATTTCTTTTTGCAGGTGCAGCGGCAGCGCATGCACGGCGGCCACTTCCAGGGCGTAGGTGCTGATGAGGCGCATGACGCTGTTGCTGTGGGTGGCGACGTAGGAGTAGAACGGCGAATCGCTGCCCCACATCATTTTGTTGGGGTAGGCTTCGGCCAAGTCGCGCAGCACCTGGGCCGGGCGGCTATAGTCGCTATCAAAACGACGGCCGATTGGAGCGATGCTGGCGCTGTTGGCCACAGCCAAGTCGCAGTGGATGCGGTGGGCCGAGCAATCGAACCAGGCGTTGGGCATCTGCGCCAGGCGGTCTAACTGTTCGCCGTCGAAGCGCAGGGAATGGGCCACGCAAAAACGCACGTTGGGGGTGGCTTCGGCAATATCGAGAATGTCGCGCGCCTGTGCCCACACATCGCTTTCCAGCACGCTGGAATGGATGAGAACCGGAATGTCCCACTCCTCGGCTAATTCCAGGAATACCTTCGCCTCGCCCTTAAGCAGGGTGATGGGCGACTGGGTGATGGTGGTCTGGGTCTTGAGGCCGTAGAAGGGATACTGCTCACGCAAGGCCCGCAGCGCTTTGGCCTGTTCGGGCACTTTGCGCGCCGGGTCGAACATGGCAAAAGGAATCGTGTCTTTACCCGCTTCAGGAAAAAGGTCGTAGATTTCATGCATCAAACGACGATTCTCGTAGATGTAGGGCACGGTGCCGTCGGTGGCAGTGACGATTTTGCCCTGGCGCAGGGCGTCTTGATCGAGTCCCAGATGGGTGACGAAAGGAAAAACGATCCAGCGATTGACGCCAATGGCGCGTCCTTCATCGGTCATGTGGATGAGGTGCTGGCAGTAGGGAAAGCTCTGGGTGTAATAGTGAATAAGCTCGACGCCAACATGATTGTGGCAATCAATGAGGTTCATGGATCGCCAGTTTAACCAAGATTTTGGTATCATTCATAGGTCAAAACACGCACGCAAGCGAAATTTTCTCATGAGCAACTACCAGCAATCCAAACAGTTACACGAGCGCGCGAGCCAAGTCCTCGCGGGCGGAGTTTCCAGCGAATTCCGCAAATTCAACCAGCCGCACCCGCTGTTCTACGAACGCGGCGAAGGCAACCGCATCTGGGACGTCGATGGCAACGAGTTTCTTGACTTTACGCTGTCGCAGGGTCCGCTGATTCTGGGCCACTCCCATCCCCACGTTCTCGAACGCGTCACCGAATACTCCAAGGCCGGGCAAATTTTTGCCGGACAGCATATGCTGGAATTAGAGCTTGCCGAGAAGCTGCAATCGCTGATTCCCTGTGCCGAGCGGATGCGTTTTTCCCTTTCGGGCAGCGAGTGCGACCACGCCGCTATTCGTCTGGCCCGTGGCTACACCGGCCGCCAGAAGTTCGTGCGTTTCGAAGGCCACTATCACGGCTGGTTCGATAACGCCGTGTGGGGCAACGGCGGCACCAAAGAGCAGATCGGCCCGCGTGAAAACCCCACTCCTGTCGCTTGGACGAAGGGCTTGCCCGATCGTATCGGTGAAGAAATGATCGTGCTGCCGTGGAACGACCTCGAATTGCTCGAAAAGACCATTGCCGAGCACCACGAAGACATCTGCGCCATCATCACCGAAGGCGTGATGTGCAACAACGGCTGCATTCCGCCCGAACCGGGCTTCCTCGAAGGCATCCGCGCCCTGTGCGACCGTTACAACATCCTCTTCATCCTCGATGAAGTCATCACCGGCTTCCGTTTGGGCATGGGCGGCGCACAGCAGTATTTCGGCGTCATCCCCGACCTGGCCGTGTTCGGCAAAGCGATGGCCAGCGGCTACCCCATCAGCGCCCTGGTTGGCCGCCAGAAGTACATGCAGCTCCTGACCGATGGTGTGGTGATCCATGCCGGAACCATGAACTCGGGCAACCCCTGCATCGCTGCCGCGATGGCGACCATCGAAGTGCTCGAACGCGACAACACCCACGAAAAACTCTTCCGCCTGGGCAAGCGCCTGATCGAAGGTTTGCAGGCCGCCGGTAACGCCTCCAAGCACAAGGTTTTGGTGCAGGGCATGGGTCCGATGCTGAACGTCGCGTTTACCGATGCCGAAAAAGTGACCGATTATCGTGGCACACTCGACTTCGATAAAGCCAAGAACGGTGCCTTCATCTTTGGCATGCAAGAACGCGGCATTCGCCTCATTGGCCGTGGCCTGTGGTATGTCTCCAACGCCCACACCGATGCCGATATCGATCGCGCCATCGCCACTGCCACCGAAGTGCTCGCAGAAATGGAGTAAAACGGAGTTAGGCACGAGGCGCGAGGCGCTGGGCACGAGGATTTATCCCTAGCGCCCAGTGCCCAGCACCCCGTGCCTTTTTTAAATTATGCGCCCTCGAGTATTATTAGCCGGATTTTTTCACGAGACTCACACCTTTTTAAGCGGCACCACCGGATTGGCTGACTTCGAAATTCTGCTCGGCGACCAACTGCTGCAAACCGCCGGTGACGCCTCACCGCTGGCTGGTGCGGTAGAAACTGGCCGGGAATGCGGCTGGGATTTCGTTCCCGTCGTCGATTACCGCGCCACTCCTTCGGCCATTGTGGAAGATGAAGTGGTGGAACTGTGGTGGGAAGAGTTCGAAAGCGGCCTGCAAAAAGCCCTGGCGCAAGGCAAGCTCGACGGCATCTATCTGGTGCTGCACGGCGCGATGGCCAGCCAGTCGCTCCCGGATGTGGAAGGCGAGTTGCTGCAGCGCATCCGTGAGTATGACGATCTCGCGCAAGTGCCAATTGGCGGCGTGACCGACCTGCACACTAACTTTTCGCCGCTGATGGCCGCCTGCACTCAGGGACTGGTGACCTATCGCGAGAACCCGCATACCGATGCCAAGGAAACCGCAGTACGCGCCGTGCATCTGCTCGATGGCGTGATGCGGCGCGGCGAGTTCCCCACGACATTGTTCGAGCACCCGCCCATTCTATGGCCGCCGACCGGCACTGGCACCGCCGATGAGCCGATGAACAGCCTGGAGAAATTGGCCCGCGAGATCGAGGAAAACAATCCCAACATCCTGGCGGTCAACGTCCACGCCGGGTTCTCCTTTGCCGATACGCCTCACACCGGTGTATCGTTCACCGTTGTGTGCGTAGGCGAACTTAACGGCCCGCGTGCCGAGCTGAAAAAACTCTGCGACTATGCGCTGGAGCACAAGGAACAGGGCAACGTTATCGAGCCGGAAATCGAAAGCGTGATGGAGCAGGTGAAAGAGCTCATTGCAGCCGGAACGACTCCGGTCATCCTGGTGGAGCCGTCCGATAACATCGGCGGCGGCGCTCCCGGTGATGGCACCGGCATCTTGCGCGCTCTGCTCAAGCACAATATCGAAAACAGTGCCGTTGCCATCAACGATCCCGAGGCGGTGCAGCAGCTTTCTTCCCTCCAGATAGGCGAAAAAGCCACCGTGCAGTTAGGCGATACCATCTGGCAGAGCACGCCGTTGGAACTCGAAGTGGAACTGGTTTCGCGCAGCGACGGCAAGTTCGTGCTGGAAGACGCCCACAGCCATATGGCGTCAATGTCGGGCCTGAATATCGACATGGGCGAGTCTGCCGTGGTGCGCCACGGTGGGGTGACGATTCTGCTCACCACCCGCAAAACCGCCCCGATGGACCTGGGGCAGTTACGTTCGCAGGGCATCGAGCCTTCTGAATTGGCAGCTATTGGCGTGAAAGCAGCAGTCGCGCATCGCCGGGCCTACGATAAAATCACCGGAGCCACTTTCACGGTGAGCACACCCGGCCCCTGCGCCAGTGATGTGAAGATGTTCACTTTCAAACATCTCATTCGCCCGATTTATCCCTTGGATGCTTAATATCTGCGTAAGTAAGAGTTGAAACTTTCCGGTCAGATGTAGGGACTTTGAGAATGTAATACAAAATTAAAACGCTCTTTCCCCTCACCCCAACCCTCTCCCCCGAAGGGGCGAGGGGGTAGGCAGCACTCACTTTGGCGCACCACACAGAGTGAGGTGTGGTGGCTAGTGCTCCCCTCTCCTGTTCTGGGAGAGGGGCCGGGGGTGAGGGGCGAGCCTATCAAATTTGTATGACCTTCTCAGATATCCCATTCCAAAATAAAACGAAAAGCGGAGCGAAAATATTCTCGCTCCGCTTTTCTTCTTCTCTTCTTCGTGAGACGCAAATTAGAAGCACCCAAATCCGGTTGCCTCCTGTTTCCTGTATTCCGTCTACTGTTTCCCGCCTTTAATACTCGTCTTTGCCGGTTTCTTCCAATTCCAGAGCATCGGCCGACTGCATGGCGGCGGCAATGGCGGTGCGCAGCAGGTTATCGTCGGCATTGGCGGGGAGTTGAATGGCATATACGACGTAGTTCGCACCGTTATTACCCACCACGCGCCAGCCACCCAGTTTGCGGCGGTTGTTGTCATTGAGAAGGGCATTGGCTTTTTCAACCGGCAAGTTGCCATCGACTTTAAATGCCGTAGACGTGACCAGGCGAATTTCAGTGCCGTTGAATTCCTGGGTGGAGGAGTTCACGAAAATGGTCTGGCGGCGCTTGTCGACGTTGAATACTACGCTATAGGTCCCACGATCGCCGATGGCGTATTTCAGCTTCAGGCGGTCGAGGGCCACTTTTACGCGTTCATCGGCTTGAGGAGCTGCAGCAGGAGTTCCGGCTGCAGGCTTCTGCGCGGCTTGAGGAGCCGTGGTAGTTTTCGGTGCGGCCGCTTTTTCTGTCGCAGTCGCTGGTTTGGCGGCTGGTTTAGCGGTTTCCGCTTTCTGTTCGGCGAATGCGGCCTGGTTCAATAAAAGTAAGCCCAAAACCGGCATTAAAGTCTTCTTCATCTCGTTCCCACCTGTTTTATTTTTCGTTTTTCTTCCGCACAAATCAGCACTCAAATCACGGATCGAGTGCCATTTTACGCTAATATCTTACACGAACCCGCTCCCTGGCGGTGAAGGGAAATTCGAGTGAAGCGGAACCGGCCTTGTGTGCCGCGCGTCTCCGGCAATAGTTTTGAAATCGATCTGGTACTCTCCCAGCCTTTTTCCGGGCGGAAAATCGGCGGAATTAATAGGCCAGACAAGGACGGAAACTGTTGATGAATTGTGGTGATTGTCACGATCAACTGGCCGACTTGAGTGCGGGCGTTCTGAATGCCCAGGGTACTCAAGCCGTACAATTACATTTGGAACAGTGTGGGCAATGCTCACAGGAGTGGGTGGTTTTCGAGCGCACGCTCTTCCTGGTTTCCACCACCCAGCAGGTGCTTCCTTCGCCGCTCGCCAGCGAGCAAATGTGGCACCAGTGCATGGAGCACATTTTTGAAAAGGTGGAAGCCGAGCGCTTGCAGGCCGCACCGATAAACATCCCTGCAGGCCAGGGCTGGCGTGGCTGGCTGGTTCGTCAGCCGCGTTGGAGCTGGGCCGGGTTGGCAGGCGCGTTTGCGCTGTTCGGTGCCGTTTGGTTTATGGCTCCCCAGGGTGATAACGCCATCAACAACGATATTTTCCCGCCCGAAGGCCAATTAGTGGCGCTGCAGAATCCGCCCGCCGTGGCTGCCGGACTGATTAATCATCATTCGGTGACCACTGTCGATCCGTTCAACGATTATGCCGGAAAAACCCTGGTTTCCTATTCCGTAGCGCCGCCCGCCGGAACGCGCCCCTAAGACTCTGCTCTCGTTATGCAAATCTCTCCGTTTAAATGCAGTGTATTCTGGGCTTCGCTGGTTGTGGTTATTGCCGCCTGTTGGGTGTTGAATGGTCGCCTCGAGCGTGGCCAAAAGGCGGCATTGGCCGCTCAACAAGCTGAAACCCAACTGGTAGCCGCCACCCTTTTCCGGGCGTTCCACACCGATAATTACCTCACCTATGCCGCCGTTTCCCGCACTACGGCTCATATCGGCGACCGCAAGATGGAATCGGTCGCACGCATTATCCATGCGCCGCAGCGCCTTTCCATCAGCTATCAAACCGGCGACTACGCCGGTCAGGGTGGCGGTTACAACCGCCAATGGACCTGGCGGCAGATTGAAGCCACCCAGCCTGTCGTGCCCTATGTCGAGTTGGAGCGCCCCACCGATGAAATCGCCGCCCAGCGTTTTGCGCTGATGTTGCAAAATTACCGCGCCAAGTGGAAAGGCCGTGAAGTTGTCTCCGGCCGTCAGGCCGACGTCATTCGACTCACCCCGATGCACCCGGTGGAGGGCGCACGCGGCCCGGCCCGTAAACTCTGGATCGATACCGAAACCGGCCTCACTCTGCGTCAACAGAGCTTTAACTTCATGATGATGAAGGTCATGGAATCGGTTCTCAGCGATGTCGATTTCTCGCCGCGCATCGATGCACGAACTTTCGTCTCGCCGCAATCGATGCAGGTTGCAGCGCAGAGCCATCCCTTTATGGCCCAGGATACCGGCAACGACCGCGAGCGGGTCGCTCGCCTGGTCGGCCTCTATCCGCCCGAAGCCAAGCAGCTTCCTCCCGGTTTCCAGTTTGATAGCGTCGGCGCGCATCGTTGTGATACCTGCCGTGGCGGTTGCTATTCCAGCCTGACCCGCTACACCGATGGTTTGAACACGCTTTCGCTGTTTGCCTTGAAGCCGCATTGCTCTATCGATAAGGCACAAAAAACTTCGCCCGACAAAAAGCATGCCGATGGCCAGTCGTGTGAATTTGGCCCCGGCACTCTCACAATGCGCAGTCTGCCCGAAGGCCAGCTCATTGTGGTCGCCGATTTGCCCCTACCGGTGCTCAAGGCAGTGCTCGATTCCACGACGATTCGCCCAATGACAATATCAGAGTAAACTTCTTTGCGCTGTCGTCGTCTGTTTCTGCCGTGATCTTAAAAAAACATCCGCGTCGCGCAACGCGAGGAGTACTCATGACCCGCTTTTTTTCTGCCCTGCCTAAATTTTTAGCCGCAGCCGGTATCGCGGCTACGCTTTTAGGGAGCGGCGTCGCTCATGCCGATGACCGTGAAACCCCGGCCTCCGAAAAACTTCACTCCAAGAAAAAGGATGTGCCGCCGGGACCGACGGAAAAAGAAGTAAAGCTGGGCGATAAAACCGCCGAAGAGCTGGAAAAAAATCCGAAAATCAAGATTCTCGACCCCAAAAAAGACGCCGAATCGCAAGCGCTCTACGATAAGCTCAATAAAATGGCGCAGACCATCGGTAAAAATTCGGCGCGTCCCAAGATCGAATATAAGGTCAAGGTCATCGAAGATGTCGATGTCAACGCCTTCACCCTGCCCAACGGTAACATCTATTTCTACACCGGCTTACTTAATATTCTGGGTAGCGACGATGAAATCGCCGCTGTGATGGCCCATGAAATCGGCCACAACGCCGAAATGCACGCCCTGCGCGGCTCATCCAAATCCAGCAAAACTTCCATGATCGGTATGGCCGTGATGCTGGCCGCCCTGGCCAGCGGCGGGCAGAGCGGTGCCGATGTCGCCTTGTTCTCGCAATACCTGATGGCCGGCATCATCAGTGGCTACAGCGTCAACTACGAAAAAGAAGCCGACTCCTCTGCGGTTGAGACGATGCAAAAGAGTGGCTACAATCCTTCGGCCCTGGCCACGGTGATGCAACGTTTTGAAGCTGAAGAAAAGCGACGCCCTAAAACAGAACCGGGTATTTTTCGCACCCATCCGCCTTCGGAAGAGCGCGCCGAAGCCGTCAAAAAAGAAATCCTCGCCCTCGGCCTGCCGTTCAATCCCCGTGCCGTTTCCGGCGGAGCCAGCGCCGCAGCCGTGGTGGAAGAAGGGCGCGTAAAGGTCGACTTTAAGAAAGTGACCCTCATGGAATTTGCCATTACCGGCAGCGAAGCCGCCACTAAAAGGCGCGCCGAAAAAGCCGCCACCGCGCTCAACGATCTGCTCAAAGATAACGTTCAGCTCTACGAAATCCAGGTGCAAACCGTCGGTGATGGTGCCCGCCTTGCCGCGCGTGGGCAGGAAATCGTGCGTGTCACACCCGCCGATGCGGCTTTGCAAAAACTGTCGGTCGCCGAATGTGTCCAGCAGTGGCGCAATAATTTGCGGCAGATATTTTGGCGGGAAACGTTAAACGGTGCGATGTAAGATAGACCCAAGAGATGTTCGAACATCGCTTTTCAGCAGAAAAAAATGCTCCTATTTGTTCCCATAAGTAGGAGTATTTTTTCGTTATATCGAGTGTTTGTATATGCGACAATAAGGACGTGAACGCCTCGGACGCAGCAGCCACAAATGAAAATGATGTGGAAGTTCAACAAAAACCACAACGCACCTGGAACGAGCGGGTGAGTCAGTTTCTCAGCCTGGTAGCGATTGCCTGGTTGGGGTTCATGTTATTGGAATTAGTAGTTCTGTATCATTATGCGTGGCAGAAAGGGCTTTATCCTAAGCCGGGTGCACCCTCGCATGTTACTTGTGGTGTCTGGTGCTACGATCTCTTTCTGGAAGCGGGGGTTCGCAAATTGTTAGATCCGCCAGTGTATGCCTTTATTTTTGCCCTCTTGGCGTTCATTTTCAGGATGAACTGGAGAAGTGGGATTACTCTCATCCTGAGTGTCGTTTTTACGTTCATAGCTTTCGGGCATGTTTTTCTAGTCGCCGATTAATTCACACTTGTCCAAAGTCATTTCGAAGGTAGCTTTAGTAGAGAACTAAGGAGAAGGCGTTATGAGTATGATTGGCTGTTTTGTCGCCGTTGATGATGCGACAGCAAACCGCATATGTTCCTCCCCTGAGCAAATAGAAGAGTTTCTGTATCCAGATGATGGAAATTCTGTTCCGGAAAATTACCTTGAGATCGATAAAGCCTGGCACGGAATTCATTACCTACTCACCGGCAGTGCCGAAGAAGGCCCCGAACCTTTAACGTGGGCCGTTTACCTGGGCGGCGATGAGATCGGTGAAGATATGGGGTATGGCCCAGCACGCTTGCTCAGTGCCGAGCATGTTCGCCAAATTGCGGACGCCTTGCCGGAGGAGAAAGTGCTTTCGCAATCTTATAATGCAAAAGCAATGGAAAAGGCAGAGATCTACCCCGATATTTGGGTGGAAGAAGGGGAAGAAGCGCTTGAATATGTTCTGGGGTACTATGAAGAGCTGCGCAAATTCTATCAAGCCGCTGCGGTGAGAGGCGATCGTGTTATTCAATGGATTAGTTAGGAGGATTCTGAACTTGCTACTCAAGGGATAACTGATAAATCTTCGTGCCGTTCTGGCAGATATAATGCCCTCATATAGTCCTGGACGACAGAGCAAAACAAAGTAAGGAGGTCAAACCATGCGTCACGAGAAAAAACCAAATTTTTCCCAAATTATTTGCAGCGCACAGTCCGTCCGCGCAGCTTTTACTTCCCATCGTCCTACCCGTTTCTGGTGGAACCTCATTCTGGCTTTGCACGGTAAGCCGGTCGATTCATCGTTACCTCAAGCCAAACAAAACCAACGCATTGCCGATGGCTTTAAGTTCTACGCCTGGCTCTATCGCTTTTTAGCCGTCATCTTCCTCCTCTTAGTACCTGTTTTCATCGTCGCTAATGTCGCGGAGAACAGCACCTCCTCGTCCTATTGGGCTGCTGCCAGTTTCTTGGCTGGCGTTTATTTGTGGAGCGTCAGTGGCTTGGGCTATGCCGGAGCCAAGTCTTATGGCACAGGTTCCAATAGCACCTTAATCGCGTTTATGGTGATGATTGTCGCATTTCTGAGCATGTTTGTGGCTACCGTGAGTGTTGTTGCTCATCATCAGGCATGGCTGGGAGCGATACCGAATTTAGTAGTGGCAAGTTTTTTGTTTGTTTTTGGTGTTGGCTCATATATGATTGAAATTATCTATTTGACGACGGAGCAATCCTTATAAGAAATGCAAGTCAAAATTAACGCGAATATGGTCGATCAGAGCACCGCACACGTCGCGACGGCAATACGCCCTGTATTTGACGCGCTGAGCGCAGGTTTAGTGGGGGATTATGGCGGGAACATGGAGCACCTTTGGATAGATCTGGAGTTGATCGAAGCCCATGCTAAAACCGATGGTAAACCCCGTCATCCTTTTAGATTCCAAAAGCGTGTCTCTGGCCGATCTTATTTTGGTCTCCCATCATCGCCCGGTGAGTTTAATGTAGGGCATTTCAGCGTACGGCCGGATTTTGAATTGATGAGATTGCTTCCTGTAGATCAGGCTATCGCATATGCCATTTCCCTTATCTATTGCGAAACGGAAGTCCTGCATGCAAAAAGTAAGAAGCTCGGTGGGTTTGATGCGGATTTATTCAGAGCTACATTCCATAAAGTCTGCCGAGAGCTTGGCTACCATTGTGAGAGATAACACACTGTTCAAGCACTTTGATAATTATACATGGGCATCACGAAGCGGCCCGGCCAAGAGATACTCAGATATAAAGAGCATGAGGCTATTTTCGGCTAGTTTTGGTTTATTATTATGTTTAATCCACCGTCAGGCATTAATTTTTCCAGTAAAGCTCTCTCTGCTCCAAAATTGACTCAAGCATTATGCCGGACGGCTAGTTTTATACAGGTTTTTGAAACTCATGGGACTTTACTATTTAAATATGATGATTGGTGGGAACACGATGGGTTCCACTTCTCTAAAGACACAATTACTTTTCACGAATTATTCGAAATTGTAAAATCGCCACGCTCGTTGCTTCAGGCAATGCCAGGCGATGAGGATGTGTTCGTTGGCATAATCTCCAATTTAGAGTCGTGGTATTTGCGTTTCTACCTATCATGGGATGACGAAGGTTGCGAACTCAGCGGGCGGTATGACATCACACTACCTGTTTTTTTAGCGGCTGACTACATCTCTCGCATGCAAGACATCGTGAAATTGGAAGAGCAAGATGCCGTTGCTTATTACAAAAGTATCCGCCTGTAGGCACGCCTTGGGCATATCACAAGCACAATAAACCAAAGCCTGTATCTCACCCATGAGCATCCTCAATTCCCTCTTCGGCAAGAAAAAGCCCGCTCCCAACCCAATCCGCGAAACATTATTCGGCGACATGCCACTCGACCGATGGCCGTTAACCGACGACACTTCCGATGAGTTTCCGTGGGATAAATTCGTCTCTGCGCGAACCCATCTTGCGGCAGGGCGTAAAAGCGAAGCCATTGCCGATTGGCAAAACATTGTAGCTCAACCCGACTTGGAGCCAAGACACTATCTCCAAGCCTGGCATTTTCTGCGTCAGCAGGGGCAGCAGCCTCCGCCGGAGATAGCCCAACAGGTGCTGGGAGTTGTGGTGGAAGTGGGGATGCCCGAAGGTCTCGATTTGCTGGCCGCTTATCCAGATTACTCGGCGCGCTACTACAATTATTCCGGCGCAGGTGTGGTGTGGGAGTATCCCGATACCTCTCTAAACTTCGCCATAGACCAGTTACTCGAAGCGGCTGCACAGGTAGTCGCCCAAATTGGCCCGTGGGAAGAAGAACGTCCCGGTCCGCCGCCTCGCGATTCGGCGCGGCTGTCTTTTCTCACGCCCAGTGGCCTACATTTCGGGCAAGGGGAAATGGATGCCCTTTCCACCGACCCCCTAGGGGGACGTGTATTGCAGTTAGCTTCCAATTTAATGGTGGCGTTGATCGAAAAACAGAGGCAGCATAGTAATTGACTACCCGCCGCATGGTGTTAAGGCCAATATTCACCCGCCCTGGTGCAATCCCTTTGTATGAAAAGAACACTAACCTTACAAAAAACAGGGTTTGCCCCGGCTGTTTTCAGTAAACTGTTCTCACAAGAACAAACTCATGCCCGAGAACGTTTTGCCGTTTCAGCCTTCGATGCAAGCTGCCGTTGCCGACTTGCGGGAGCGTTTCCCGCAAGCGCCGTTCCTCACACTGGGACAGACCGTGCTCTGGGACGAGCCGGTGAAAGCGGCTTTTTGCCGCGCCCTGGAAGTTTTGGCTCCCCAAGCCACTATCGTCGCGGCAGTTCACGATACCGATTATTTCGCCAAAGTCTCTCCCACCGATTCGCCGGTGGAAGTGAGTGGGGAGAAGTTCGTTCTCCTGGAGCATAACGATGGCGATACGCGCGATCTGTGGAGCGCTGCCGGTGAAATCAGCACTTTGCTGGGCAGTGAAACCGTGCCCACACGCCAAAAGCTCAGTGAGAACGGCGTGGCGATCGACAAGGTGGCCCGTCATTATCCCGGCGGACTTAAGGAACTGCTCAACACCGAAACCGCCGCCTGGGGCTGGCGTGCGCTGGTGCATACCGAAGCCGGGTCGCTCCTGGCTGGTGAAGTGCGCTTGCGCGATATCGCGCCTAAGCTGCTCGAACAAATGAGCCTGGCGTTCGATGAGAGCCTGCGCACGCTGGGCAATGCCACTGCCGAAGTGGACGAGCATGTTGGTGAATGCCAGTGTCCGGCCCCTTGTGAAAGCCGCGAAGTCGCGGCCCGTGTGTTGCGCTGGGTCGAAGAATACTGCGCCGCTGAGCCGGATGCAACGCTCTCCGAACTCTACCGCTATCTCACCCCGCGTTTATGGGGCATGATTCGCAATGGCGGCTCCTGTAATCTGCAAACCAGCCACTCGCTCAAAATCTTCCGTTTCAACCAGAAAACCGCTGCACTGCCGCGTTTTGAGTTTGTCGATCTTTTCCTGAAGCCTGCCACTCGCGATGCAGCACGCGCGGCCTATAACGATGCCGTGCGCGGCAGCGGTATTTACACACTCGATCAATTCGGTACTGGCGCTTTGCCGTTCGACGTGGTAATTCCCGGCAAAGGGCGCGGTACTTTGCGGGTGCGTGAGAACCTGGTCGTCATCGAGACCAATCCTCCGGTCGCTATCAAGGTGGAAGGGCTTTGTGAGAGTGTGGCTGAGCTGGCCGCGATTCTCGAAGCGAAGTTTGGGGAAGATGTGGTGGTAGTAGGCAAAGCCGTTAGCCTCATTTCCATGCTGGCGCGTGAGATGATTTTTGTCTTCCACGAAAAGGCTTCCGGTTACACCAAACTCACCCAGAAGATGAACGCGAGTTTGCGCGCTGCCGGTATCGAACTGGGATTGCACCCTATGCTGCGGCTGAAATATTCCACCTGGGATGCCTTAGCGCAAGTTCCGGCCCAGTTTTGCCTGCCGCCGCACCTCGAACGGGCGTTTGGCAAGAAGGCCGTTTCAGCTTCCGAGTTTGCCGCGCGCTGGGAAGCGGTTTGCACCGAGCAGGATACCCTTCGCGAAAATTTAAAAGCCTGCCGCTCGCCGCGTGAACTCCTCAATACCCTGGCTCAAGAGAGTGAATACTGGCAGAACGCCGCCAATGAATATGGCAAAGCACGTGCAGTGATCGCCGAAGTCAGCGAACGGGCCAAAGAACTGCAAAAGCAGATTGAAGAGTTGCGCGAACGCAAACAAGCCTTCACGCAAAATGCCGTGGCCGTCGAGCGCAAGAAAGGCGAGGCGTTTCGCGCCGAGATTCTGCCGCTACGCGAGAAGATTCGCGATCTGCACGAAGAGATCGCAGGACGCATTAGCCCGGTTGATGAAACCGGTCAACTCCGCAAGCTCTCCAAAGCCGAACGCGCCCAAAACGCCGAGTTGGATAAAGCGGCGCTCGAAGAAGTGGAGACCCTGCGCGCCGTCATTACCCAGATGCAGCCGGAACGCGCCCGATACGATGAGGAAATCGCCATGTGGCACAGTGCGGCCGTGCGGTCGCGCGAAGAAGCACGCAAACTTACCACGCAGCGAGTGGAAACAGAAAAAAGCCCTGAAGCCCAGGTTGCGCGCGCCACGATTACCCGTTGGGAGTATGAAGCTGAGTTAGAGCGTTTGCGTCGCGTGCGCGATGCCATCGCCACCAGCGAAGGCTTGCGCTACACCAATCTGCGCCCCACGGCGTGGTGGTTGCCTCTGGTTTCGCCCGATGGCGTGTGGTTCGAGCAGTTGGTAGCAACGGCTCAGGCTCGGGTGGAAGAGTTGTAATTTCCTGTGGCATAACTCCTCCTCCACAGGGGGAGGTTGGGTGGGGGATTTGAAGCTTAATCCCTAACGAAGAATAACGGATAGAGGGATTGAATGAACGGTTCATAGTTCAGGATTCATCGTTACTCTCCGACTCCCTCCCCCAACCCCTCCCTGAGGGAGGGGAGTTTTAAGAAGAAAAACGGCCACGTCACCGCTTTGCAGTGATTTTGACATGGCCGTCTTCGATTTTTACAGAGTAGGCCCGAACATCCATTCCCGGCACGGTCATGCTCTCGCCGGTTTGCAGGTCGAACTGCCAGCCGTGCAAGGGACAGCTCACCAGTTCGCCATCGACATAGCCCTCGCAAAGCGGTGCGCCATGATGGGGGCATTCGTTCTCAATGGCATAGAACTCATCGGCAATTTTAAAAATTGCAACGATGCGATCATCGAACTTTACCGTTTTACGCCGCCCGTCCGCAAACTCTTCCACGGACGCGACGGTGATGAAATTTTCCATGTGTGGCGACGAATTAGATGGCTTTCGCCAACTCAATCACTTTGGCCACCAGCTTGTTGACACCGGTTTCGGCTTCCAGCGGTGTTTCGGCTAACATGAAGGCCGGGGTGCTCACGATGTTGTGCTTGGCATCGACGTGAATCTGGTCGACAGTGGTTTCTGCCGTCTGCGCGCCGAAACGCTGCAAATCCATCGTGACTTTGGCATCGTTGCCCACGGTGAGGCTGGGGGCTTTATCGCCCAGAGCCAGGGCAACCAGAACCGGAGCGATGCAAAGGGCACCGATGGGTTTACGCAGCGATGCCATTTCTGTGAGCAGACGCTTGGCCTCTTCGTTGATACTCACGTGGTCGTCGTTATGAGCATAGGTACACAGGTTCTTAACCACGCCGTAGCCGCCGGGAATGATGAGGGCGTCGATATCGTGAGCCGAAACTTCGGCCAGCGAAGTGATGCGGCCACGCACGATGCGGGCAGATTCAGCCAGAACGCTGCGCTCTGCGGTGCCGTCGCCGGTGCGCAATTCGCCGCCGCGATAGTGGTTGATGATGTCGTGTTGGGGCACGTCCGGCGCAATGGCGGCCACTTCGGCTCCGGCCCGTTCAATCGCCAATATCGTCAGGACGCTTTCATAAATTTCGCTACCGTCAAGAACGCCGCAACCAGATAATAATACTCCGACTTTCATGTTATCCCCCGTAACTTTTAAGTTTTACTTTGATACTTAATTTACAAATTCAACGTTAACCTTGTGCGGAATGACTCCGGCTTCAAAGCCCTTGTCTAAGAACAACTGCACCGAGCGTCGCCCGTCATCGCCATAATCGAGCGTGCGCTGGTTGACATACATGCCTACGAAACGGTCGGCCAGGCTACGCTCTGTTTCCAGGCCGCGCGCATATTCCATGGCGTAATCGAGCGCTTCTTCGCGGTGTTCGAGCGAATAGCGAATGCTTTCACGCAACAGATGTGAAACCCTCTTTTGCAATTCCGGTTCCATATCGCGACGAATTGCGTTGCCACCGAGGGGCAATGGCAAACCACCGGTCTGCTGGCTCCACCATTGGCCGAAATCGAGGATGTTATGCACGCCTTCGTTGGCATAGGTGAGCTGGCCTTCGTGGATGAGCAATCCGGCAGCGACTTTGCCCTCGGCGACGGCGGGCAGAATCTCATCGAACGGCATCGCCACGGTTTCAATTTCAGGGGCAAACAGCTTCAGCGCCAGATAGGCCGAAGTTTGCAGGCCGGGAACGGCGACGGTCTGCTGCTTGATTTCATCGAGCGAGAACGGTTCGCGAGCTACGATCATGGGGCCGTACTCTTCGCCCATCGAAGCGCCATGCGAGAGCAGGGCGTATTTATCGTGCAAGTAGGCGTAGGCGTGAATGGAAATCGCCGTGACATCGTAAGTCGAATCGGCTGCGGCCCGGTTCAGGGTTTCGATATCTTGCAGAATATGTTCGAATTCGAGATCGCCCATATCGATTTTGTGGCGGGCGAGTGCATAATGCATAAACGCATCGTCGGAATCGGGCGAGTGCGCGATGGTGATTTTCATAACAAAAGTTTAGCCTTAAAATGAAGATAAAACCGCGAAAAGCCGTTGGCTTTCAAGCGGTTTTGGTTATCGCAATGTTTGTCTTTGTTTTTCCGGCTGGAAAATGCTCCATAATGAAGCGTTAATCCAGGTTGGAAAGGCCGCGCAGAACTTTGGCCATCGCCTGAATGCCGTTGCGGTCGCTGCCGTGCGATTGGGCGGCTCGCCACAACTGCTGGGCCAGGGCCGCACCGGGGAGAACGGTATTGGTCTGCTCGGCCGCCTGGGCGACCAGGCGCATGTCCTTTTGCTGCGTTTCCACCATGAAACCAGGAGAAAAGTCGCGCGCGATGATTTTGGGTGCCAAATTTTGCATCGCCCAACTGGCCCCGGCCCCGCCATTGATGACCTGCATGACGATTTCCGGGTCAACGCCCATTTTCTCACCCAGGGTGAGAGCTTCACAAACGCCCAGCAGGTTCATGGCACCGCAAATCTGGTTGCACAGCTTCACGCTTTGCCCGGCACCGTGGTCGCCGCAATAGGTGATGGTTTTACCCAGCACTTCCAGAATGGGGCGCGCAGCTTCAAAATCGTCTTTGTCGCCGCCGACCATAATAGAGAGTGTCGCGTTCTTAGCCCCAATTTCCCCGCCGGTGACGGGGGCATCGAGGGTGCGCGCTCTGCGTTCTGCAGCGCGCGCGGCAATCTCCTGAGTGAGCGAGGGTGACATCGTCGTCATGTCGATGCACAAAACGCCGGGTTTGGCATCTTGCAGCGCACCGTTTTTGCCCAACAGCACCGCTTCGACATCGGGGCCGTCGGTCACCATGGTGATGACCACATCGGCATCCCGGGCGGCTTCGCGGGGCGAATCGAAAGCCGTGCCGCCTGCTTCAACCACGGGCTGCGTTTTGCTTTTGGTGCGATTGAAACAGGAAACGGTATGACCGGCACGCAGCAGATGAACGGCCATCGGCGCGCCCATGATACCGGTTCCCAGGAAGGCGATGCGAAGAGACATGAGGGTTTAACCCTTAGACGACTTCTTTTTGGCAGCTTTAGCGGCCGGTTTTTTTGCTGCGGGCTTAGCTGCTGCCTTGGCGGGCGCTTTCGCGCTCTTTGTGGCGGCTGCTTTGGCCGGTGCTTTGGCCGCTGCCTTCACGGCTGCTTTGGCGGGCGCTTTTACAGCCGCTTTCTTAGCCGGTGCCGCCGCTTTGGCTGCCGTTTTGGTTGCGGCTGCCTTGGCCGGTGCTTTGGCTGCTGCTTTTGCCGGTGCTTTCACAGCGGCTTTGGCGGGCGCTTTTACGGCTGCTTTCTTTGCCGGTGCCTTCACGGCTGCCTTGGCCGGTGCTTTAGTAGCGACGGCTTTGGTGGCAACCACTTTCTTAGCGGCAGCTTTGGCCGGTGCCTTGGCCGCCGGTTTTGCAGCGGCTTTGGTGGCCTTGGCGGGTGCAACGGCTTTCGTTGCGGCTTTCTTGGCCGTTGCCTTTGCCGGTGCTTTGGTGGCGACGGCTTTGGCAGTGGCTTTTACCGCAGCCTTTTTCGCGGGCGCAGCCGCCTTGGTGGCTGCTTTCTTGGCAGCGGGTTTCGCTGCTACCACTTCTTCCTCGGCCCCGGCGCCCTTGCCGCGACGCTCGTTCATGGCCGGGTTGTGGCGGCGCAGACGAATTTTATCGGCGTTGTAACCTGCTGCTTCCAGCGCGCCATCCCACGAGCCGAAACGGCGGCGTGCGGCGCAAAACAGCGATTGGTCGGTGGTCTGCAACGACTTGGAAGACATCGGTTCGCCGTTGCGCTTGCGGGCCTTGATCGCCTTGAGCACTTTTTCGTTATCCCAGTATTTATAGCGGGTGACTTCTTCTACATCGATTCCGGCTGCGATGACCGCTTCGCGCCACGAGCTAAAACCGTTCGGACGCAATGCCGCCGCTGCCAGGGAAGGATCAAGCTCGGTGCTGACCGAACGCCAGCTCAAATCGGCGCCTTGCTTGTGCAGTTCCTGAATGCGCTCGATGATGCGTTGTTTGTTCCAGCGCTGATAGCGGGAGAGGCCTTCGTAGTCGATGCCGGCCGTTTCAATCGCGCGCCGCCATGTGCCGTAGTGCCAGGCCGCAGCGCGCACCAGGTTCAGGTGATTGGCTTCTGCGGCAGAGTAATTGAGTCGTTCGCCCTCGGAATGAAGGCGTTTAATTTCGGCGATAATGCTTTTTCGTGTCCAGCGCACAGTGGCTGTCTCCTTGGTTATTTAATTGTCTTTGAACGGCTGGGTGTCGAAAATCGCTACTGCAAGTAGGTGTTCTCGGCGTGTCGTAATGAGGCCAAACTCTTGGCATCGTGATTATAGCATGAGAATGCTACCACGGGCAAGTAGAGGCCTCGTATCGTATTATGACATTTTTCAGACAGTTTGTCCGTAAGTGGCATTGAATAAGGAAAACCGGTTTATATAGCCTTGATAACGATGTCTTCGCCTTGCCGCCGGGCGGTGTAGAGTGGCAGTGGTTTGGTAGCCGGGCCGTTGAGCACTTTCCCCGTTAAATCGAAGCGTGAATTATGGCAGGGGCAAAGTAGATCTTTGCCATCTTGCCATAAAACGATGCAACCGGCGTGGGTGCATTTGGTGGAGATGGCTTGCCACTGATTCTGCGTCGTGAGAAATACCAGGCCAGGCTCTTCGTCGGGAAAACGGAAAGCCAGGGCCTGCCCGGGGGCAAGTTTGGCAGCGCCGGGTATTTTCCATTCATTACCCTCGGCGATGGCGGTCGGCGGGCGTTGGACGATGCTGCTATCGCCCTGGGAGCAACCGCCCACCAGCACCACACCCAGGCCACCGGCGACAGCCTGCAAGAAATGACGCCGGTTGAGGGCGCAGGCGGGGGCGTTGGCGGGTGAAGGGCAGTCGTTGCTCTTTGAATTCATATTGTGAGTGTCAATTATGGAAAATATTATCAAGTAGACGGCACAAAGTTAATCTGGTGCGCGGTATAATTTGGCAAGAGTTATAAAATATCCCTTATGAAGCCTCGTTTTCTGGCCGGTATCGGCACCCTTTTTCTCTTGGTTGTAGCCGGTTGCAGTGGCACCTCGCCTGTCGGCGTGCAGGAAGTCGCTTTAGCCAAAGCCACTCCCACCGCCACACCCAAACCCACTCCCACGCCGCATCCGTTGGAGAAGTATATTCAGGCGCACCGCATCCCGGTCTGGGCACAGGGCAAGGTCATCAACGACGTGCCGGTGAAACCGGGCGATAAACCGTTCGCGCTCACCTTCGACGATGGCCCGTGGCCCGAATACACGCAGCAGATTCTCAATATCCTGGCCGAGCACGATGCCAAAGCCACCTTTTATATGGTGGGGCAAATGGTGCAAGAGTATCCCAAGCTGGCCGTGCAGGTGCGCGATGCCGGGCATGCCATCGGCAATCATTCCTGGTCGCATCCTTCGCGTCCTAAAGATGCCGTTGCCCAGGTGCAAAAAACCAACGCTCAAATCAAGAAGGCCGTCGGTTTCACTCCCACCACCTTTCGTCCGCCCTATGGCCTGCTGAAAAACGGCATGGCAAAAGAAGCGATGAAACAGAAACAGGCAGTTCTCATCTGGTCGGCCGATTCCAACGACTGGCGCAAGCCCAATGCGGAAAAACTGGCTCGCACCATCATCAACCAGGCCACACCCGGTGGGGTAGCGTTGTTCCACGATGGCGGCGGCTCGCGCCAGAACACGGTGAGGGCTTTGCCGATCATTCTGCGTGAACTCAAGGCGCGCGGCTATCGTTTCGTGACAGTGCCGGAGCTGTTGCATCTGCGCTATGTGGCTCCGCCTAAGCCGAAGGCCACACCCAAGCCGACATCAAAGGCACAGGCTAAACCGGCCAAAAAATCGTAAGAGCCGCACAAATAAAACCCCCTCGGCACTCTGCCGAGGGGGTTTTATTTGTGCGTGAAAGCCAGGGTATTTATTCGATCAGGCTAATGGTGCGCAGTCCCGACAGCGAACCGCCGGTAGTGGTTGTGCCTTGTCCGGGCAGGGAGGCCGCAGGGGGAAGGAAACGAACGCGCATGACCAATTCGATTTCATTCGGATTGCCGGTGGCCGTTGAACCACGGCGTGTGTAATAGCCTTCGATATAAACCGGAACAAACCCCTGAACTTGGGTGTTATACACACCGTTATTAGGAGATTCTGTTCTGGGAGTGATGATGATATTGAGCACGCGAGGATTATCGTAGCTCATGGTTCCGTTTACCAGAGCGGAATAAGCAGCGCTTGGTTGATAAGTATCGGAACTGCTTGGATCTGAGGGAAATTCCGGGCCGTCATCAAACCAGGGTGAGCCTTTGGCCCGGTTCATCAGAGTGTCCAGTCCATCGGTAAATTTCTTTCTCTCGGCAACCCTGGCAGCGTTGAGTGTCCTTTCAAAGTCACCAATAGAGACCATTTCCTGCGTTGCACCCGTTAACTGACTCTCCATGTGCGCGGGACTGGCACCATTTGAATCGCGAAGATCGAACAAAACGAAGTTATCTTTGTCAAATACCTCTTGATTTTGCCGGATCATTGTCAAATCTCGATAATTGGTTTGATCGTTTTTATAGGCATTGTAAGTCTCCCAGGTAATGCCAATAGGTTTGACGTAGCCGGTAACGAGATGATCAACTCCCTTAAGCGTTGCTGTAGCCCGTGCTGCCACCGCCGCGTTGGTGCGTCCCAGGAAACGACCGAAAAATAGGCTGCGGGTGGAGTTGCTGGTCACCCGAATCGTGCGGTTGCCATCGAGAAAGGTGATATTACTCGCCGTAATCGTGGTGCCATTGCGCTGGGCAACGTCAATAGCTAAATTGCTGGCTTGCACTGTGTCGTAGGCGTCGTTCGTCAGTTTTAAGCGCGAAACGCCCGCCAACGCTGCCGCATCGCAGGAGCGCTGCATGACGTTTTTATCGTTGACCAATATGCCGTAATCGATAGACAGGGCACCTGCACCCAGAAAAACTGTAATGCCCAAAGCAACCAGCAAGAGAGTAGATCCCCGGCGACGCCCTCGGTTATGTGAGGTGTGTGGGCTGTGCAACATGTAACGTTTACTTGAGGAATTGTGAAAAAAATGTGAGTTCATTGCTATCACCTGCTTTGAATCGTGAGAAACGATTCTTGAATGAAATTAAGCTTCGCGGCGCATGACGACTTCCGATCGTACCGTGCGATTATTAAGAAAAGGAAAGATCCCGGTTAAGGAACGGTTAGGTGCGCTGACCTGAATGCGAATTAATGAACCGGTGGGGGCGTTATTGGTAGTGGCCGTATCACCAACAGCGGTAGCGTAGGTCGTCCCGCCAGCATCATTGCGAAAAATGGTGATCGTCAGTGAAGTGGGTGCCCCTGGAATCGAGGCGGCCATGCTTTTAATGCGCGCAGTGATCTCGGTGGTTTTTTTACCGACCGAGGCATAGCGCGCACCTTCTCGCGCTGCATTGGCAACCGTCAGTTGGTTTCGCACCTGCCACCCGAACTCGATAATACCCATCACGATCGCCAGCAAGACGGGGACGATGAGGGCGAATTCGATAAGCGTGCTGCCACGTCTTTTACCGCGCGAACGGCGGCTAATACCGGAGTGTGTTGCCGGACAGTTGCCGATCCATTGAATGATACAGTTAGGTTGCATAAAACACATCCTAGGTTCAAAATGATGGACGCTCTGCTCAGCATCTCAGTACGATACAGTACACAAAGTATTATGCATGATTTTCGCTGGTGATGTGAAGCGTTATGCCTTGTTTATGACAATTTTTTTAGCGATATGTTTCATTTGTCATGCTGCGCCCACGCTAATATCAAACCGTTCGATATTAAACCGTGCGACTTTTGTTTCTGTTGATGTTCAAAAGCAACCTGTGTTAAATTTTATGAGTTAGATTGCAGGAATTGCCTTTTTTGAGCGCTGGTTTTTCCGGGACGGATAGAAAGCAAAGTCAGGAGTGGCATGGAGCGTCTTTTCAACGGGGGGTGTAAAAGCTGCCGGCCGGCCAGGGTCATTTTGCGCCGCCAGGCTTTCACACTGCCTCAACTCCTGCTGGTGCTGCTGATTATATCGGTGTTGGCGATGGTGATCCTGGGTGTTTTTACCCGCGCTCGTACGATTGGCCGGCGCAACACCTGTGACATGCAATTGAAGACCCTCACCGTGGCTCTCGATGCATTTCGCGAAGAAACCGGCCGTTATCCCGAGCACCTCGAAGAGCTTCTGGCCAAAAAATACCTGACGGACCCGGCCATGCTCAAGTGTCCGGCCGACTCGCGTGCCAATGGCTCTTATGACGATTATTACGTCATGCGCGCAGCCCGCGATAGCGGGGAACTTCCGATTCTCTTCTGTCCCATCTGCAGTAAGAATAGCAATTTGGGATTGCAGGCGTTCAAGGGGCGATACACCAAGCAATTTGCCACGCGAGCGGCAGAAATTAATCGGGTTTCCAACACCACCATCGAGCGCCTGGGACAAAAACCCTTCGCAGCGAAGT
>DAITOV010000009.1:26617-30412 GCA_036833945.1 Abditibacteriia bacterium | reverse complement strand
GAGCGTGCGCGATAACGTCGTGGTGCGTTTGTGCGATACGCAGAGCAACATGTTCGAAACCATCAACGCCAGGCGCAATGCACCGCTCAGAGAAAATATTCTGGCGTGGGCGAAGATCTGCAAGAACCTGCGCATTTGGGATTACAACATTTCCTTTACCCATCCGCAGTTACCTGTTCCCACGGTGCATACCTACGGGCCTGATTTTCAATTCTTCTTGAATAATAACGTCCAGGGTGTTTTCATCGAGTTCCAACAAACCTTGTTCGCCGACCTGAGGGATTTGAAATTATGGCTGATGTGTAAGCAATTGGAAGATCCGTCGTTAGACCAGGATAAATTGTTGGTCGAATTTACCGATGGCTTCTATGGCCCGGCAGGTGTGCATATTCGGCGTTATTTGAAGATGCTGGAAGCCAAAGTCGCTGCCGAGAAATCCGATATCGCCAGCACCTTCAACGATTTGTGGGAGTTTAAATATTTAGACATCGAATTTCTGAGCGCTGCCGATAAAGTCTTTCAGGAAGCGAGCGCTGCCGTGGCTGATGACGCTACTTTCGCCCGCCGTGTGAATCATGCCCGGTCGACCGTGGATTATGCGATTTTGGCTTTCTATCCACGCAACGCCCAGCAGTGGGTCGATGCCGGACACTCGCTTGGAGATATTCCTCTTAAGAGAGATGAGGTCGCCGGTCGGTATCTCAACAGCATGTATCAGCAAGTCGAACTCAGATTTGCAGGCAATGATGCTGCAATTAATGGAAATAAGCACCATATCTATGTGCGGCTCCAAGAGCTAATAGCCGGTAATACGCTGATTTCGACGCCAGCTCGATTTAAAGAGATTCCTGCCGATAAGCTCACGATTTTCGATGCCCGCGACATGCGCAACTATCAAAAAATTGCCAAGGTGACTTCGGATGCCGAGGCCGAAAGCGGCATGGCGACTCGATTTGTCGTGACGGCAGAAGAAGCGGAAAAATACCGTTTGCCCATGGTGTGGGGTTTATACGATGCCGAAAAAAGTAAGGGTGTGCTTGAAAACCATATTAAAACCGAAGATGTTCAAGGCTCTGGCTATCATTGGTATAAGTTAGGCGAAACCGAGTTGACCAAGCGCCGGTATGTTTACTTCACCTGGTCGTGGAATATGCAACTCGATTTGTTAGCGGCTTTCCAGAAAGACAAGCCCGATGCCGAATATGAGATTTGGGCCAATATCAAGTTCGAAGGCGCGCTATTCCCCTACGGGACGGCCCAGAAGGAAAATGCGATTTTCGTGGAGCGGGTTGTGGTTGTAGAAAAGTAAACGCTGTGTGCCGGAAATGCCGTTATACAAACAGAACGTCGCCCTTTCTGGTTATCAGAAGGGGCGACAGTCGTTTTCGTAGGCCGTCATGAACTCCAGAAACGAAACACCCACGGCATCGAGATACTGGCGTATCTGATAGATGTCCATACGCACGTAGCCCGTTTCGCACTTGGCGACGTAGGAATACGATTTATTCAGTTTCTCCGCCAGTGCCCGTTGCGACAGGCCGCTTTGCATACGTGCAGCGGTCAAATGCTTGAGAAACAATTGATACTCACGTGTATAAACACTTCCACTGCCTTTTCCATTCACGAGACAGACTTTGGCGATAATTCGCCTTGCGTCCAACATTGATGCAATGTGGAACTTGATTTATAATAGAGCTATGACGAATAATGTCGGGATATTTGTGGAGAAATCTCCCTAACCGAGGTAAAAAATTAAGTTTTAATTGTTGAAGGGGAATGTGATAAAAACAAATATGAGGAGAAGTGTGGCAAGTCGTGGGTTTACTCTGATTGAGTTATTAGTCGTCATAGCTATCATAGCCATTCTCGCTGCGATACTGTTTCCGGTGTTTGCCCGTGCCAGAGAAAATGCGCGGCGCGCCTCCTGCCAGAGCAATCAGAAACAAATCGGTCTGGCTATCATGCAATACGCGCAAGATTATGACGAACGCCTGCCCGGCGCGGCCTCCAATGCCGGTGGTGTCGATAAGCAGGGCTGGGTGGTTTATACGTCCTACGATACCTCGACTTACACGGCGACTTTCGACGTGCGGCAGGGCGCAATTTATCCCTACGTGAAAAGCGCTCAGGTATTTATCTGCCCCAGCGATACGGCAGGGCAGCAAAGCGGGTTGAGCTATTCTCTCAATAGCTGCACCATGACTCCCGACACGCCGCCGTTTTCCACGGCCTTTGCCACCGGTAAAAGCCTGGCTTCTTTTGACGACACGGCGCAGTACCTCTACCTCACAGAAGAAACCCTGCGTCTGGCGGTGCTTCCAACGGGCAAAACCCAGGAGCAGGTTTCAACCGACGACGGCTATTTCCAATTCGACCCGGCGGGGACTTATACCAATCCGGCTGTGAAACGGCACATGGGAACCGGAGCCAATGTGCTGTATCTCGATGGCCATGTCAAATTTCAACGCGTGGAGAAGATTGAAGAAGGTGGCATCAACGGTCAGCGTACCGGCAACAGCGGGGTCTGTTGAATCCATATTACTACTTGGGGTAGGGCCATTGCTCATGCTCCGAGCGCGGAGACTTAAATAAATATCGCCCACTCTAAATTTCAGAGTGGGCGATGTTTATTTTGGTGTTTGTCTCTGCCGTGCAGGAGGCATATGAGATATGGCTGTTGTTAGCTTTGTTTTGCAGGCTTAGGTGGCGTGATAGCTGCGGCAGCTTTATTCGCAATTACGATGAAACGTTCGTTCTCAATGATGCGGATGGGTGGCTCAGGCAGTTGTTTGAGGATTTGTTCTGTTCTCTCGTTTTTACGAACCACAAAGTAAACCGGAGTAGAAAGTTCAAGGTCGGTGAGCAGGTGCTTGAGTTCCGTGGTGTAGAGGTCGCCCTCGGAAACCCAGTCGCGCCGTTCGTCGGTGGAGAGCTGGTTGATGCCGAATGCCAGTTCGCTGGGCAGGCCGAGCATTTCCACGCGTTCGCCCGAATAGAAGACGACGCTCTGAATGAAGGGCAACGTATCGACCTCGGCTCCGGCACGAATGCCGGGTTGGATGTAGGCGATGAGTGCCGGGGTGGTGAACTGCGGCGCGACGGAAGAAATCATAAATAGCGCGGCAACAAACATCGCGGTAAACCCGCCGGCCGTTGCTGCAATCAGTTCATCCGTGCGGCGGCGCGTTGCGACCGTTAGCAACGCCAGTGCCCATAGCACCAGCACCGCGCAGCAAATGTTAATCAGGGTTTGGCTCACTCCCAGTTCGAGTGCCTTGGGCGCACCCTTCCAACCGGCGGCCACAGCGCCCACCAGAATCAACACGCCCAGCACCAGCGTCGAGTTGGCCGGTGCGCGCATTGTCGTGGTGCCGAGGCGTTCATTGTTCAGGAGACGGTCGAAATAAGCGGCCAGCAGAATCGCTACCGGCGGCAGAATAGGCAGCAGGTAGGTGATGAGCTTGGAGGACGAGGTCGAATAAAACGCCAGAATGAAGATGACGATACTTATTAAAAACACACCGGCGCGGTGACGCGGGGTATCGGGCTGTTTCCAGGCTTTTACGGCGGCGAAGATTGCCACCGGGATGAAGACCGACCAGGGGAACAGAATCACCGGAATCAGCTTAATGAAGTAGTCGATGCCACGGATGTGGTCGGCTCCGCTCATCGATTCGCCAAAGAAGCGGGCGATGTGCTGGTCGTACCAGAAATAGTGATTGAATTCGGGGTTGTGCAACGCCACGGCGATAAACCAGGGCGCAGCGACCGCGAAAAACACCGCCAGCCCTACGG
>DAITOV010000009.1:0-26607 GCA_036833945.1 Abditibacteriia bacterium | reverse complement strand
GATGGAAAGTCGCTTTTAAAGCGCTCCACTGGCGCGTCAGGGCGCAATAAAGCACAATCGCACCTCCAGCCAAGACCAGGTTGACCGGACCCTTGGAGAGCACTGCTAAGGCCATTACGGCCCAGAAAACGGCATAAAACGCAATTCGGCGTTTGGGAACGGTTTGTGTATGTGCCATCCACCACACAGCGAGCGAGACGAAGAGCAGCGACGACACCAGCATGTCCGTCACCACGACGCGGGCCAGCAGCGGCCACATCAGGCTGGTGGAAAGAATGACGGCTGCCAACAGCCCGGCGCGCTCGCTGAACATTCTCCGCCCTAATTGCCAGGCGAAGACCACGCCCATCAGGGCGGCAAGGGCGGGAATCAGGCGCGCGGCGGCTTCGGAGAAGCCAAACAGCTTATAGCTGGCGGCGATGCCCCAGTAGAGCAGGGGCGGCTTGTCGAAGAACTTGATGTGGTTGAGGGTCGGGGTGATGAAATCACCGTTGACCACCATTTCGCGGGGGATGGAACCGTAGCGGCCTTCATCGGCATCGAAAAACGCCCAGCTTCCCAGGCGGAAAAAGAAGAGCGTGAAGGTGAGGAGAAGAAGGAGAAGAATCCAGGAGCGGGGAACGGCGGGGCGGGGGAGCGATGCGGGAGTGTGATGAGCCATGTGATGCGGTAAATCCTGCTTTATGGAGCCAGGTAAAAGAAGTGAAATTTGAATAGAAAAACCAGGGTTTTTGCCGGGTTACCGACGTCTGCGCAAAGAGTTTGTTCCAACTCTATTTTTCTTTGACATAATAAGGTGAAAATGCTATAATTTTATGGAGTGAAAACCGCTTTTGACGCCCTTTTTTGGAGAGTTCCAAACCCCGATTATTTCGCGGCGTCGGCCCCCTTTTTTGCGTGTGATATGAAGCGCCCAGTTCGCATGTTGTAGTGGCGAAATTGGCACGGTTTTAATACTTGGTGGATGTTTTCACTGAAGGAGATAAAAACATGGCGAGTTCCGATACAAAAGGTAAAGGCAACTATTCAGCAGAAGACATCACCTGGCTCGAAGGGCTGGAGGCTGTCCGTCATCGTCCCGGTATGTATATCGGCGATGTGGGCCGCACCGGTCTTTTCGTGCTTTGCCGCGAAGTGCTTGACAACGCGACCGATGAAGCTCTGGGCGGCTATGCGACTGAGATTCGCGTGAGCCTGCTTCCCGACAACGTGGTTTCGATTGAAGACAACGGACGCGGCATTCCGGTGGGCATTCATCCCAAGACCGGCCGCAGCGCGCTGGAACTCGTCATGACCGAGTTGCATGCCGGTGGTAAGTTCGATGGCGGCAACTACAAAGTCGCGGCCGGTTTGCACGGCGTGGGCGTTTCCGTGGTGAACGCGCTTTCCAACTGGGTTGAAGTGGAAGTGAAGCGCGAAGGCAAGCTGTGGAAGCAGCGCTACGAGCGCGGTATTCCCCAGGGCGATGTCACCGCCATCGGCAAGGCCGAAGGCACCGGCACCAAGGTGACCTACCAGGCCGATACCTCCATCTTCACGACCGATGAGCTTGATCTCGATCTTGTGACCAAGCGCATGCGCGAGCTGTCGTATCTCATTCCCGTTGCCAAGTATGTGATGGAGAACCATCGCGTCGAACCGCCAACGGTCGAGGAATACGCCAACAAAGGCGGTTTGGCCTCCTACGTCGAGAACCTGCTCAACAAGAACAAGACTCCGTTGCATCGTGCGCCGGTCGTGTTTAAACGCGAAAAAGAAGGCGTCGAAGTGGAAGTGGCCCTGCAATACAACGAAGGCTACCACGATACCATCGTGGCCTTTGGCAACACCATCCACAACATTCACGGTGGTTTGCATGAATCGGGCTTCAAAACCGGCCTGACTCGCGCCATCAACACCTACGCCAAGAAGAAAGACCTGCTCAAGAAAGAGAAGGATCTCACCATCACCGGTGAAGACGTGCGCGAAGGTTTGGCGGCTGTCATTTCGGTGAAGGTGCCCAATGCCATGTTCTCCTCGCAGGCCAAGGAACGGCTCACCGGCCCGCCCACGGTAGATGGCGTGGTGAACTCGGTGGTTGGCGAAGCGCTCAGCGAATTCCTCGATGAGAATCCCAATACCGCTACCCGCATCATTCAGAAAGCGGTGACGGCTGCCCAGGCTCGTAAAGCGGCTGCCGCAGCAGCGGCGCTCATCAAGCGCAAGAGCGCGCTTGAAAGCGATTCATTGCCCGGCAAGTTGGCCGACTGCTCCGAGAAAGACCCGCGCGAGTGCGAAATCTACCTGGTTGAGGGCGACTCGGCCGGTGGAAGTGCCAAACAAGGTCGCGACCGTCGTTTTCAGGCGATTTTGCCGCTCCGAGGCAAGATCATCAACGTGGAGAAGAACCGCCTCGACAAAATTCTGGGCAACGAAGAAGTCCGCGCCATGATCACGGCGTTCGGCACCGGCATCGCCGACCGCGTCGATTATGACGACATCGCCGCCGAGATCGAAGACATGGAGCAGGGCAGCCTCGAACTCAATGACGAGGAACAGAATGGAGAAGATACTCCCGAAAGCGAAGTCGCACCCGAGAACAACGGTGTGGTCAAGCGCCGTGCCCGTGGCGGCAAGGTCAACTCCGATTTCGATATCAGCCGCTTGCGTTATCACCGCATCATCATCATGTGCGATGCCGACGTCGACGGTAGCCATATCCGCACCTTGCTTCTCACCTTCCTGTTCCGTTACATGAAGCCGTTGGTGGAATCGGGCCACGTCTACATCGCCAAGCCGCCGCTCTATTCGATTCGCAAGGGCAAGCAGACGCTCTACGCTTTCAGCGACCGTGAACGCGATCAGATTCTCAAGCAATCGCGTGGCGAAGTGGGCCGTTTTAAAGGTCTGGGCGAAATGGACGCCGAAGAGCTGTGGCGCACCACCATGGAGCCGGAGAAGCGTATGCTGATGCAGGTCACGGCCGAAGATGCGGCCGAAGCCGATCAGATTTTCTCAATCTTGATGGGCGATGCCGTGGAGCCTCGTAAAGAGTTCATCGAGCATAATGCCAAATTGATCGATGCTGTGACGGATTTGGATATTTAAACGTAGTAGTTAGTCTTCATTATGACCGAACCGTATGAGATCATTGCCGAAATTCAGCGTCGGATTAAAGCTGAAAGCTATCGGATTCGTTCTCATGCGGTAAGGCATATGATTGAAGAAGGTTTTGATGAAAATCAATTGCTGGAAGCGTTGACGGGGAAATTGCAGTTGCTGGAAGACTACTCGGAAGAGTTTCGTTATTTGGCATTAGGCCGATTTCATTTTGCAACGAATGTAGTCTCGCCATTACACATTGTCTGTGATTTATCGAATGAGGAAGTGCTCGATATAGTAACGGCTTATATTCCCCAGCGTCCGTGGTGGGATACTCCGATGCAACGAGGTGAAAAGCGATGAAAACAAACTTGCATGCACCCTGTTCCGAATGTGGTGGAGAGGTAAAAACCCAAACCATCAAGCAGGAGTTCGAACGCGAAGGTGTGCGAGTGGAAGTGGATGGTATCCGTGCGCTGGTCTGCCAACAGTGTGGAGAAATCTACTTTTTACCTGGTGGAGCGCAAGCGGTGGTGGAAGCTGCCGACAGTTTGTTTGCGCTGGCACGTAAGAATCACCAACATAAAGGAAAATTAACCGCTAAGACAGGCGTCCGGCGACGTGTTAAAAGTGCGGTTTCCTGATGAGCCGGGTTATAACGGATTCAGTGAGGAAAACCGCAATAGTGGTTCAGGAGAATAATGGCGTCAGAAACAACCAATCTTAGTCATAACGGTACCCAATTCGCGCATACTGTCACCCCGATGCGCATCGAAGAGGAAATGCGTGTTTCCTACACGCGTTATGCCATGAGCGTTATCGTCGGGCGTGCGTTGCCCGATGCGCGCGACGGTTTGAAACCGGTGCATCGCCGCATTCTGTATGCGATGTTCGACCAGGGTATGCTGCCCGATCGCCGCCGTGAAAAGTGCGCTTCGGCGGTGGGTGAAGTGCTCAAGAAATATCACCCGCACGGCGACCAGTCGGTCTACGATGCGCTGGTGCGTCTGGCGCAGGATTTTTCGATGCGCTATCCGCTCATCGATGGCCAGGGCAACTTCGGCTCAGTCGATGGCGACCGCGCGGCGGCCTACCGATACACCGAAGCTCGTTTAGCGCCGCTCGCGATGGAATTGCTGCGCGATATCGACATGGACACCGTCGATTTCGTGCCCAACTTCTCCGAAGCGACCACCGAGCCGCACGTGTTACCAGCCGTTTACCCCAACATGCTGGTCAACGGCAGCGCTGGTATCGCCGTGGGTATGGCTACCAACATTCCGCCGCACAACCTGAGCGAAGTGTGTTCGGCTGTCTCGATGCTGATCGACAAGCCGGATGCCACGGTAGAACAACTGATGACGGCTTGCCCCGGCCCCGACTTCCCCACCGCGGGGTTGATTCTGGGCACCAAGGGTATTCGCTCGGCCTATGAAACCGGGCGCGGTTCAGTCGTGATGCAGGCCCGCGCCACTATCGAGCCCATCGACAACGGTCGTCAGGCGATTCTGGTCACCGAACTGCCGTATCAGGTCAACAAGGCCACTCTGATCGAAAACATCGCCCGCCTGCATCGCGAGAAGAAGATCGAGGGCATCTCCGAACTGCGCGACGAAAGCGACCGCAGCGGTATGCGCATCGTCATCGAGCTTAAGCGTGAAGCCAACGCCCACGTGGTGCTGAACTATCTCTACAAGCACACCCAGTTGCGCACCAGCTTTGGTGTCATCAATCTGGCGCTAGTCGGTGGCCAACCCAAGGTTTTGACCTTGAAAGAATCGCTGGAAGCTTTTATCGGCCACCGCGAAGAGGTCATTACCCGCCGTTCGCAGTATCAGTTGGCCAAGGCTGAAGCCCGCGCCCATATCCTTGAAGGTTTACGTGCCATCCTGGCGTCCATTGACGACGTGATCGCGCTTATCCGCTCGTCCAAGTCGCGTGAAGAAGCCCGCAATCGTTTGATGAACGAAGGCGTGCCCGCGCGCACCGAAGCCGGGGCCGAGCCGAACGGTATGGTCACGCTGTCCGAACTGCAGGCCAACGCCGTGCTCAACATGCAGTTAGGTCAGTTGACCCAGCTCGACCAGTTGAAGATCGAGAACGAATTTGCCGACTTGCTCAAGGACATCGAGCGCCTCTCCGGTATTCTGGCCGATATCTCGAAAGTGCGTACCATCATCAAGAACGATATGGCCCGCATCAAGAAGGAATATGGCGATGAGCGCCGCACTCAGATTCGCGCGCAGGAAGCCGCCGATATCTCCATCGAAGACCTCATTTCTGAAGAAGACGTCGTCATCACCATCACCCGCGACGGCTATATCAAGAAGCTGCCGATCGATACCTATCGCACCCAGGGACGTGGCGGTAAGGGCATTATCGGCCTTACCAAGAAAGAAGAAGATGCGGTTGAACATCTGTTCGTTTCGACCACGCACCACATTCTTTTGTTCTTCACCAATCGCGGGCGCGTCTATCAGTTGAAGGCGTATGAGATTCCGTCGGCTTCGCGCACCTCGCGCGGCACGCCGATCGTCAACTTGCTGCAGTTAGAGCGCGGCGAACAGGTGACGACGGTGCTCAACATCGACGACTTCTCGGAAGGCAAATATTTGTTCATGGTGACCCGCGAAGGCACCGTCAAGAAGACGACGCTTTCCGACTATGCTACCCGTCGCCAGGGAGGTATCATCGCCATCAACCTGACCGAGAAGGACGAGTTGCGCTACGTCTTCCAGACCGATGGCACCAAGGAAATTCTGCTGGCCTCGCGCAATGGCATGAGTATTCGTTTCAACGAAAACGACGTGCGTTCGATGGGCCGAACCGCCACCGGCGTGACGGGTATGCGTTTCAAGATTAAGAACGACTACATCGTGGGTGCGGCTGTCGCTTCGCCGGATGAGCGCGTGCTGGTGGTCAGCGAGCAAGGCTATGGCAAGCGTAGCGCGGTGGAAGATTACCGCTTTCAGACCCGTGGCGGCACCGGCGTCATTACGCTCAAAGTCACCGAAAAAACCGGTGAACTGGTGAGCTTGCAGGTGGTTGCCGACGACGACGAGCTGATGATCATGACCAACAAGGGCGTCATCATCCGCCAGCGCATCGATGCCATCCGCGAAACCGGACGCGTGGCCCAGGGCGTGAAGCTGATTCGCCTGGGCGACGACGATAAGGTCGCTGCCGTCGCCAAGATTCTGCAAGGCGATGTCGATACCGGCGAAGACGAATAAGCTCTTTATTCAAAGAGTTGAATAGAAATATCCCGCACCGAACCCGGTGCGGGATATTTGTTTTTGGGTTTCGGTTTTTAGGGTGAGTCGGTAAGATGTTAGGGGAATACCAGGTGCTGTCTCAGAATAACTTGCGATTTTCGTGTATATAATGCTCTTTTGTCGCCCTGACGTTACATGTAGAGACGCGATTTATCGCGTCTGGGCGTCTTAATTGATGAAGCATTGAGTTTGGAAAGAGGCTCAGACGCGATAAATCGCGTCTCTACAGATCGGTCTCTCACCGTGCGAAAAAAAGTTATTTAGAGAAGCACGATCAGAGAAATCTATCTATGCTGACACGCCGCCAATTTTTAGTTGCTTCTGCACTCCTCGCCAGCCCGTTCAATTCGCTGGCTTTTGCCCAGAATAGCCGCATTGCCGGAGTCATTTCACCCTATCGATGGGGCACTACTCCCATCCCGGTTTCGGGTGAGATCGCGGCTGAATTAACTATTGTGGATCAGGCGGTGCAGGAAGTGATGCGTAAACACGGCATTGTGGGATGCAGCATATGCGTCACACGCGACTCAGAAGTGGCCTACATCCAGGCTTACGGTTATGCCGAACTGACCGACAAGCCGTTCATGCCGGAGACTACGACCCGTTGCGGCAGCGTTGCTAAATCCATTACCGCTTTGGCAACTCTGGTACTGGTCGATGAGGGGCAATTAACCCTCGATACCAAGATTCTACCGCTGTTGAAAAACATCGATGTCGCACCCCAGCCTGTAGGCGGTGCAACGGTTGATCCGCGTACGGCTAACATCACAGTGCGTCACTTATTGGATCACACCTCTGGCCTGCCGGGTGGGGCAACGTATACGGCGTGGCGTGCCGACCGTAACGTGGCCCAGCTTCACGGCCTCACCCAAACCGCCACCGGCAACGATGTCGCGGCCGATGCGCTGGGGAATTTCCGCTTGCTGACCGAGCCGGGAACCAAATACCAATATGCTAATGCTAATTACGTGCTGTTAGCGAGGGTGATTGAGGCAGCCTGTGGCATGAGCTTTAGCCAGTATCTTTCGCAAATCGTGTTGCCTAAGTTTGGCGCAACTGCGGAAGAGATTCACGTTTCGCGCAACCAGACCGGCCCCGATAGCCCTGAGCGCGGCGTCAATGAAGCCGCCTATTACCAGACTAGCCAGGAAAAATTCGTTTCGTTTAATCCGTTCGAGCAAGGGCAGGGCAGGGTGTTTGGCGAAGCATATCGCGGCTATGCCACCGAGTCGTCCGATGGCGCAGGCGGCATCGCTTGTAGTGCAGTTGGGCTGGCTCGCATCCTCACCAACCTCAATTCTGCCAAACCGGCTATATCCCAGAAAATGTTGAGCGAAATCATCACGCCGCCTGCCCACTACACCAAACTGCCCGACTTCAACCCGAAAACCTCCAGCTATTACAGCAAGGGCTTCGATGTGCGCCAGTCGGACGGAAAATACTGGCTGGCCCACGGCGGCATGACGCTGCACTGCGGTGGTGCCATCGGGCATAACGCCGGTTACCAGTTTGCGGTGCTTTCGAACTGGAATAATGCCAGTGCGCCTTATGTGGATGCTATTTTGGATAAGGCGGTGGCCGAAGCGATTGCGACAGCTCGGGCGCGGGGTGTGATTGCGTAGGGCTTGTTGCGCGTGAGCATATAAGGCGGGGTGAAGGAAAACTTCATATGTTGTCCCGCATTAATAGGATGCTATCGACCTGACACGCGGGGTAAAGAAATCGGACCAGTGGAACTAAAGCCAAGAAATCCGGTCTGTGCGTCGGCGTTGTGGCCGCCCCTGAAAGAGGGAGAGTGGGCTTTTCTTGAACGGCACGCGGGAGGGCAAGTAAGCGTTGGATAAAGAAGCAGTGCAGAGATGGGACCCCCTGTCTCCCGAAGAGATTGCCGAGATATTCTCAGAAGCCGCCTTCTCGTGGTGGATCGCAGGCGGTTATGCGATTGAGCACTTCGTCGGTCGTTCGTTGCGCCCTCACGATGACATCGATGTTCAGTTGTTTGCTGCAGATCACAGCAGTATCCAGTCTTTGCTTGCGGATTGGGATTGCTGGCTTGCCGCACCTCCTGGAATGCTACGGCCGTGGGCAATCGGTGAAACGCCGCCACTCTCGGTGTCGGACGTGTGGTGCCGGGAGAATGAGCGTGCCCCGTGGCGGTTCCAGCTTATGCTCGATCAACGGAACGGCCCGGTATGGCAGTCTCGCCGTTGTGCTCTAGTCAGCAAACCTATCGTTGAACTAACCAGCAGATCGACGACGGGAATTCCGTTCCTCATTCCAGAGGTTCAACTCTTCTATAAGGCCAGGGGGCCGCGTCCTAAAGACGAGCTGGATTTTGCAGCCGCATTGCCATCGCTGAGCGATTCTCAAATCGCATGGTTGCACCATGCGATTTCGGTAGCCTATAGCGTGGACAATGCGTGGCTTTCGATCCTGGTTCAGCGCTCGTTATCGTGCAACTCCCGAAATCTGTAATGGACAGGAGGTAGGAGGGAACCGGACATTGTCGTTTCAACTGGAGTCATCCCTGTGGAAGCGGAGAGCCAAACACAGCTTTTGGAGCAAGGCTAAATCAACTCATTCATCTTCAGAGTAAGTCTCCTGTTTCCTATCCGCTACTTGATCGTAGAATGGATATTATTTGCTGTCCGTTAGTAGATTGACCTGCACTGTATCGATTTCAATGCGGTCGCTATCGCCCGCACCTTCCAACTCCACGGTCAGGCTGAGCGACATGGTATCCGTTACACCCAGTAATTCGCGCAGGTTAAAAGGCACGATAAAGGTTTGCCAAGCACCGGCTTGCACGGGGAAACTCCCCGCAGGCAGGTTGCGGCCTCTCTGGCGGCCAAGCTGGTTGAGGGCACGTAACCCCAACTTTACCTTAGCAGCAGTCGGCTGCGGCGAACGCACGCGAATCAGCGCGTAATAATTTCCGGGGGCATAAGGAATTTTTTGTTGCAGGCTGCCGGTGGCAGTTAATGTTTTCACAGACTGCCCGGCCACCGACTCCACTTTTTGCGCTTGCCAGCCTTGCAGACCGGCTTCAAAGCCGGGGTTCTGTAAGAGTTGCTGGGTTTGTCCGTTGGCAGCGGTCAATATATGGCGGGCAATCTGGGCGGCCTCATCGGCGATGGGGGCTTCCTTACCGGTGCCCACCACGCGCAGGGGCCGCGCCGCCGATTGGCTCGTCAGCTTTTCAAGCGCCGCTTCAATCTGCGGGGAACGCTTCACCCACGGCAACAGGCTCCACAGGGAATTGGCTCCCCAATCGGCGCCGCGCAAATCTTCCATGCTGGTCATGCGAAACGCCGGAAAGCCATACAAAGCGTCGTGACGCATATCGCTGAGAATTTGCAGGCGTTTTTGAGTGTGCCCGATAGCGTTCAGGCAGCGGTGCAAGTATTCCAGGGCCTGGGCATCGGTGTTGAGTTGGGCTTGTTTCCAAAGCTCATCGCCCTGGCGGGCAATGATCGAGCTTTTATAAAGCTGCCACATTTGTTGCAGTTTCTCTGCGCGTGCTTTTTGGGTAGGAGTGCCTGCTGACTTTACAATTTCCGTCCACAAACGATCCGACTCGGCAATGTATTCCTCCGGCACATCCAGCAAGTAGGAGGTGATATTAAACGCCTGGTAATCGGTCTGGCGGTTATACCAGGCAGAGTTGGGAATTACCTGTGTCCAGAATTTTTCCCACAACCCGTAATAGGCTTTGAGATGGGGCGCGGCCTGGTTGCCCACGGCATGATTACACCAGTCATCTATCAGCGCATCGACATCCTGGTTGGGGTTCCACAAGAGCTTGCTTTGCACCCAGTCTTTGGGGCCTTCGCCGAAATTCGGATATACCTCGGCATAGTAATATTTCACCTTGTTTTGCGAAAGCCAGCGTAGCGCATCGGCCTGGGGATGGGCAAAGGCACGTGGCAACAGGTAAAAATTGCCATAGAAATAGTCATACCAGCCAATTTGGGAAGCCTTGCCCTGCCATTTTCCGGTGAGGGCCTGAACAACCGCACGCGATTCGGTATCGCTCCACCGCGATAGCTCATAGGTAATGAAAGGAATCGCCTGCGAATGATAAGGCGTATTCTGTGGCGGTTCGCGCAAATCGACATAAGCCAGGAAACCATAGAGCTTGCCGGGATACTTCCGGTTGACTTTTTCGATCACTGCGTTGACCCAGGTGGCGTATTCATCGGAAAGGCCACCCAGTTGCTTGCGCCTGTCCTGTGATGCGGCCGATTCATCCCAGCGCCGCCCGTCGTTGATGCCGAGGGAAAAACTGGTGGCGGCGGGGTTTTGATCGAAATATTTCTCAATCTGTCCGGCTGCTGCGTCTGCGATCCCTTCCGCTGAAAAATTGGGCTGCCATAAATAATCGGTATCGTTTTTGGGTAGCAGGCGCTGGCCGTTGATGAGCGGGTAGTACTCGGGGTGGGTTTGGCCGAATTGGCTCACCGGAAACACGTTAATCAGGTTATGGTGAAAATTAACGCGCTGATGCAGGCGATTGAACTGCCGCCACTCATGGTGCATCCTGTAGCCGTTCCAGGGCTGTGAGTTGTAGCGGGTTTTGGTGTAGTCGCTTTCTTCTACTACCGGGCTGAACATGCGTGAAAGGAACACCGGCTCCTGCCGGATGGTATCCTCGCCCAGGTCAACCGTGGAACGCGCGGGCACTTCGGTGAACAACTCCGTTCCCGCCAGCCAGCGCACGCCTAAAAAGCGCTCCAGGATTTCATAAACGCCATACTCCACACCGCGCTCGCTGCCGCCCCATACCACGTAGTTATTGGCGTCGGCCTTTTGCAGTACGAACCCTTCGCGATCCAGCGGTTGCGAGGCCAGCGCAAGCCGCGCAGTATAGGCCGTTTTACCCAGGTGAATGTTTTTGTGTCCGCTGGGAGAAGTAGCAATGGGCAGTTGCGCGCCGGTGCTTTGCTGCACGTATTGCTGCAAGGTTTTGGCTGCCTCGCGAATTTGCGCGTTGGCGTTGCTGTCGATAACGATGGTTGCTTGCGGCTGCTTATTTTCAACGATCGTCATGGCGTTGGCCCCGCTGATAAAAAGGGAGACGGCGCAAGCGATGAGTGCTGGATTTAAAAAAGACGTCTTCATAAAAAATCCTGAGATTGGATGTTATACCGATCTTACAAATTATCTGTCTGTGGGAAGAGCGCTGGCATAGTAGCGTAACTCCTCCCCCTCAGGGGGAGGTTGGGTGGGGGAGTCGAAGCTTAACGCTGAACTGTGAATTAGGAATGATGAACCGAAACAAAATTCAGCATTCATAATTCAAAATTCATTATTACTCTCCGATTCCCTCCTCCTAACCCTTCCCTGAGGGAGGGGAGTTCGTCCTACCCAGCGTATGGCGCAGATGAGAAGATAACTTTTAGGATTGGCGTTATTTGTTCTTATTGACCTTGACTAACTCTTTGCGGTTGAAAGCCTGGCGCACTTCCATGAATTTTGCGTGGCCATCGGCAAAGAGGTAGTTACCACCGCCCGAAGGGGCTGTGTAGGCCTGTGTCGTGGTCGGCGTATTGCCGTAGAACGGTCCCACCGGACCGCCATGAAGCTGGGGCCAATAGCTGATGTCGTGGGCACTGTAGAAATAAACCGTGGTGTATTGCGTGCTGTTGCTGGCCGGGTCGGTGATGAGAATGGTTTCGGCGGCAGTAGTCACTTCAGCCATTTTGACGGCACTACTGTTCGGCGTACACCGCACCGCGCCGTTAGTGGCATCCACGCTTAACCCAAAACCGTTCCAGAGCGCTACATTGGTGGAACTGATGGTCGCCGTGCCGCAGGCGTTATAGCCATAGCCGCCGCTGTATTGTTGCAGTGTTGAACCGGCCGCTGACATGATGCGGCCTGCAGTGGGGCAGACCCATACCTGGCGGTTTTTCGTATAAGGCTGCAACACGTTGAACCAGTAGCTCGAACTGTAACCGGGCATGGGGTCGGCTGCCGGAGCGGCCAGATAGGCGATGGGGTAGGTTTCGTCGAAATCTTGCGCATACATCATCACGCCCAGCCCGATTTGCTTGAGGTTGCTCAGGCAGGCCGATTTGCGGGCTTGTTCGCGCGCGCGGGCAAACACCGGAAACAAAATCGCGGCGAGTATTGCGATGATAGCAATAACGACCAATAATTCAATAAGGGTAAATCCACGTTTGTTTGTTTTCATTGTCAGTTCTCCTGCCGTCATTAAAAAGCAACATATTAAGTATTCCCCTAATACGGCAAGTATAAACTATATTATCTGCTCACAAAGTGTAAAAAGTAATCATTCTTTCCGTTGGATTTTGCGGTACTGGCCGGGTGTTTGATGAAAGTGGTTGAAAAAGACTTTTTGGAAGTAGTTGGGCGTGCTGTAGCCCAGAAAGGTGGCTATGGCCGAGATGGTCCAATCCGACTTCACAAGCAGCACTTTGGCTTCTTCCATGCGGTAGTTGTTAAGGAACTGCACAAAAGTCTGTCCGGTTTCGGCGCGCATTTTTCGCACGAACTGCGCTTTGGAAAGATACATGGCGCGCGACATGTGCTCCAGCGTGAGCGGCTGGTTGAGGTGGCTCTGGATGTAGGAAGTGAGTTCGGTGGTGAAGTCGCCGCTATTTTTTGCGCGCCCTTCCTGTTGTGGCCGTCCTATCGGGCCGGGCGTGATGTAGTTTCCCTGCCTGATTTTCCGGATGAGCAGGCGCCAGAAAGAGTTGAGGATATCGGCCGCGATGTTTTCGTAATCTTCCTCGGCATCGATCATTTCATGAAGTAGCGACTGGAAGAGATGCACGACACGGCTATCGCGAAAGAGATAGTTTTCCTCAATCGTGGCGCGGTCTTCTCCCTGTAACGCATGGCCGACGAAGCCTTGCACCGCATTGGAATGCAAAACGAAATTAGCATTCAGGCAGCCGCGCTTTTCCCGGCTTGCATCGCCGTCGGGGTAGCCGCGCCCCAGCGGTAGGCCGGGGGGCACGATGATGGAAACGCCCTGCGGGCAGTGCAGGAGGTAGGAGCCGACTTGAAAATCGAAATTGCCTTCGACCACACAAATCAGGCGGTAGCTTTCCCATTCCTGTAAACCTGCCTGGGGCCAGTTGGCTTTGAGGTCGCGGATGTTGCCATAGACGCGGCGGTTTTTCACGATCACTCGTTTGCCGATGATAGGGTGGGGAGTCAAATGAACATGATCGGGTAGTTGTTCGCTACTCATGTGGGGCCGCGCCACGACGATGTTCCTGCCCCGATTATGGGTGGCCCAGGGCAGCAGTTTATTGGTGAGTATGTTCAATAACAGTGGCGTCATGGTTGCGGTTTTTTTGGAGTGCGGTGACTTGTCACCGCGTTGTGTCGGCGTGTAATTGAAACGAAGACGTAACTGTGATGTCCTCGTGGTGACAAGTCACCGCACTCCAAAATGAGATCAACAGTTTGCCATATCGTAAAACCAAATAGCCCCCACCCAATTTTTGGTGGGGGCTATTTGTGATTGAGGAGAAAAAGATGAAGGGCACACTACAGTTTCAGATCATGTGCCCTCATCTTTGGTTATAGCAAATAAGACGCCAGTAACCATGCCGGGGTTCAAAAAAATATGCCCTGAATTTCTCAGGAAATTCAGGGCATATGAATTCAGCGTAATTTCGCTAATTTTGCGAAATCTGTACTTTGTCCTTATCGGTGACTTCGCGGTTGCCGATGATGACGGCATCGCCTTTTTTCACACCGCCCAGGATCTGGGTGCGGCCTCCGGCTTCCAGTCCGGTTTTAACGGTGCGTTTGGCGACGACGCGTTCCTTCTCGGTGCCGACAGCTAACAAGACATAGGGCTGGCCGTTTTCGCGTATGACAGCTTCGGTGGGCAGTGTCAGGGTGTTGTTGACGGCCTGTGTGGTAACGGTGCCGCGGGCAAATGCACCCGGCGTGAGTCGGCGGGCGGGATCGGGAATCGTCACACGCAAGCGGAACTGGCGCGAACGGTTATCGGCCACCGGAATGATTTCGGTGACGTTGCCCTGGAGGGTGGCTTGTTGAACGGCCGGAACCGAAACCTTAACCGGCTGGCCAACACGAATGAGCGGCACGTTGTTTTCCGAAACCTGGGCTTCGAAATACACCGAATCGAGTGCCACCAGGTTGAGCAGGGCAGTGGTGGGGCCGACCGCTTCGCCGACATCGGCCAACTTGGTGTTGACCACGCCGGAAACGGGAGAATAGATCTGGGCGTTCTTCAGGTTGATCTGTGCCTGGTTGAGTTGGGCACGGGCCTGGGAAACGGCCGCGTCGGCCGCCTGGATGTCCTGGCGTGCGACCGGAATCTGCGAGCGGTTGGCACGCGCACCTTCCAGGGTGGCACGGGCCTGTTCGACAGCTTCACGCGCAACGCGGGTTTCCTGGCGGGTGATGGGCACCTGGGCCAGGTTGGCGCGTGCGGTGCGCAGGCTTTCCTGCGCCTGTGAGAGGGTAGCCAAAGCGGCGGTCACTTCACCTTCGGCTACCGGAATGCGGGCGCGGGAGGCTTGCGAATTCAGCAATTGGGCTTCGCTCTGGGCGACGTTCTCTTCGGCCTGGCGAATCTGTTCGTTGGTGGAGCCTTCACGCACCAGCGAGAGGGTCTGCTGGGCTGCATCGACTTGCGCCTGGGCCGTTTCGGCGGTGGTCTTGGCGTTATCGAGCGTGGCACGCGGGGCGGCTCCTCCATCGAAGAGAATCTGCGCGCGGTTGAGTTCGGTCTTGGCGTTGTTCAAGGTTGCCTGGGCTAAACGCACCTGGGCTTCGGCCTGGGCGATTTCCTGGGCGCGTGAACCACGGCGCACTTCAGCCAGGGCGGCCTTGCGCGATTCAACCAGGCTTTGTGCTCCCTGGATTTCGGCTTCGACCTGTTCTTTGGTCTGCTTGGCCGTGGTGCGGGCCTGGGCCAAACGGGCTTCTGCCGACTTCACGGTTTCTTCGGAGTTGGCGACCTGGGCTTGAGCCGTTTGGATCTGGGCCGGTTCGTTGAGCATTGCCTGGCGGTAGCGCGCCTGGGCGGTGGCGAGGCTGGCCTCGGCCTGGTCGATGGTCGTCAGCACGCCTTGCACCTTGCCGGGCAAACCGCTGACAGCCTGCTGGCGGCGCACCTGGGCCGACCGCAGGTTGGCCTGGGCGCTGGCGACGCTCACACGCAGGTCTTCGGTTTCCAGCGAGACCAGCAACTGGCCGCGTGAAATGCGTTGGCCTTCATCGACATGCACGCGCGCCACGCGTCCCGAAATCTTTGAACTGAGGTTCAAATTCTGGTTACTGCGGAGCGAACCGGTAACGGCCAGCGTGCTGGAAATGTTGCCGGTCGAAACCGGCACCGTGCGCACCACCGGCAGGCGTGGGCCGCGCGCCGCAGCGGCATCTTCCTTGGGAGCTTGGCCACCACTGCGTATTTTCCATGCCACGCCGCCCAGCACCAGTGCTGCCAGCACGACGAGGGGAACCCATTTATTTCCTCCCGCCTTTTTAGGGGCGGGGGTAGTGTTTTCTGTCTCGGAACTCAAAGCCATGAATCCTAACCTTTTTCCTGTAATTTCAATACTACGTTTTTAACAACGTTTTTTCTCATTTGCTCAAGCGCTTTTAGATATCGATCTGAGAAGCACTGTGCGCAGATGATTCGCCGCCACCACCGAAGATGCGTTGACGCACCCGGGCGACGAAGTTCGATAAATCGTCAAACAGCGAGTAGGCCACCGGTGTTGCGAGCAGAGTCAGCAACAGCGACATACTCTGTCCGCCGAAAATAACCGAACCAATAGCACGGTTGGTACCCGAACCGGTTCCACTGGAAATGACCAGCGGCAACATACCGGCCACGAACGCCAGGGTCGTCATCAAGATGGGCCGCAAACGATCGCGGTTGGCCTGGATGATGGCGTCGTAACGATTCAAGCCTTTCTCACGCAACTGGTTAGTATGGTCGATCTGCAAAATCGCGTTCTTCTTGATAATACCGAAGAGCACCAGGATACCCAGCATCGAGAAGATGTTGAGCGACTGGCCGAAGATCACCAGCGAGAGCAGGGCGAAGGGCACGGTGAGCGGCAACGACAGCAAGATCGTCACCGGGTGAATCCAGCTTTCAAACTGCGCTGCCAGAATCAGATACATGAAGATGAACGACATCAGCAGGGCCACCATAAACGAGGTGGCGGTGCGGGCCTGTTCCTTGGCCTGGCCGGAAGGGCCATGCGTGTAATCGGGACCCAGGTTAGTCGCCTCAACCACTTTTTTGAGGCTGGCGACGACATCGGCCTGCGATGCGCCCGGCTTCAAGTTGGAAGACAGCGTCACCTGCGGCAGACCGCCAAAGTGGTCGATTTGTGACGGGCCGGTGCCCGGCACGAACTTCACCAACTGCTCCAACGGCACGGTTCCCAGGGTGGTGGAAGGCACCGTCAGCAGCCCGATGTCCTGGGCGTCGCGGCGGTATTGTTCCTGGGCGCGAACGTGTACTTCATACTGCTCGCCGCCTTCGTTGAGGTTGGTGACTTCGTCGCCTCCCACGAAGTAGCGAAGCGCCGAAGCGATGTCGGTTGGCTGCACGCCAAGCTGTGCGGCCAGCGGACGGTCGATGGAAACTTCCAGTTCCGGGTTGCCGAGATTAAGGCTGGTATCGGCATCGACGACGCCCGGGATTTTCTTAAATTCGGCCAACGCCTTTGCGGACGCATCGCCTAATTTATCCAGGCTGGGGCCGGAGATAACATACTGAATGGTAGCACCCGAACGGCCGCTACCGCCAAAGCCCGAACTGCCGCTGACCAGGCTGCGCAGGTTATAGCCTTCGAACTTGGGCATGATCTCCTGGCGGAGACGTAAAACCAATTCGTCCTGCGAGATGGTACGTTCCTTGAGCGGCTTCATCTTGAAGTAGATGCTGCCCTGGTTGGTACCGCTGGTGCTGCCGCCAAACCCGCCCGAGCTACCGCTGCTACCCGCTGTGACCTGGGTGTAATCGATGCCGGGAAGTTCGCGCGCTGCCTTGTCGATGCGGCGGGCGATGTCCATGGTGGCGGTTACGCTGGTACCTTCGGGAGCGCTAAAGGAAATGGTGGCTTCCGATTGATCTTCTTCCGGAAGGAAGTTGAACGGCACCTTGATGAAGAAGATGCTGCCCAGGGTGGCAAAACATAACAATACGATCGCCCAGCGATGCCCCATACTCCATTTGAGCAGAGCGGTATAGACGGCATCGATGTAGCGGAAGAAACCTTTTTCGCGCGAGGAGTCTTCGTGATGATAGAGCGGGGCGTCGATATTCTTTTCTTCCTGCTCTTTGGGTTTCTTGAGCAGTCGCGCACTCATCATCGGAGTGAGCGTGAACGAAATCAACAGCGAGATGATAATCGCGACCGCCATCGTGATGCCGAACGAGTTCATGAATCGTCCCACGATGCCGCTCATGAAAGCCACCGGCAAGAACACTGCGACCAGCGAAAGCGTGGTCGCCATAACGGCGAAGCCGATTTCGCGAGTGCCGTCGATGGCAGCCTGGAACGGGGTTTGTCCGTGCTCTTCAATATGTTTGAAGATGTTTTCCAGCACCACGATGGCATCGTCGATCACGATACCCACAGCCAGCGTCAAGGCAAGCAGGGTAATGAGGTTCAGGGTAAAGCCCAGCATCCACATAATGCCGAAGGTGGCGATAATGGAGGCCGGAATGGCAATACCGGCGATAATGGTGGAACGCCAGTTCCACAAGAAGGCCAGCACCACCAGGGTGGCGAGGAAAGCACCGAGAATCAAGTGTTCTTCCACGGCGTGCACCGCCGCTTCGATGAACTCGGATTCATCGCGCACGATCGACATTTTATAACCCGCAGGCAGCGTGGTTTCGATCTCTTTGAGACGTTCCTTCACGCCGGCGATAACTGCCAGCGAGTTGGTGCCGCTCTGTTTACGCACGCTGATTTCGAGGGTGGGGTTGCCGTTTAGCTCCGACATCGAAGTGAGTTCGGCGGCGCTGTCGCGCACCTGAGCGACGTCCGACAGCAGCACTGCGCCACCGGCTTCTTCGGTACGCAGCACGATATCGTTGAACTGGGCGACGTTCTTCAAGCGGCCCAGGGTGCGTAGGGTGAGACGGGTCTGGCCCTGATCGACTTCACCGCCGGGGATTTCGGCGTTCTGCTTTTGCAGCGCTTCAATCACGGTATTGACGGTAATGCCGTAGGAGCGCAAACGATAAGGATCGAGATCGATATCGATCTGGCGCGCGCGGCCACCGATCAAGTCCACCGACCCCACGCCGTAGCCGCCTTCAATCTGCTTGCGCAGGGTTTTGTCGGCATATTCGGTGAGTTCGCGGAGGGGAGTGTTGCCCGAAAGCGCCAGGGTCAGAACCGGGACTGCATCGGGGTCGAAGGTGTTGACGACAGGTTGGTCGATGTTATCGGGCAGTTGGGGAAGCAACTGGCTGATTTTATCGCGCACTTCCTGCGCCGCCACGTCGCCGTTCTTTTCGAGAACGAAGGTGATGGTAACGATCGAAGCTCCTTCGGTGGAAATCGAGCGAATTTCGTCGATGCCGCTGATGGTGTTGACGTTGTCTTCGATCAGGTTGGTAATTTCGGTTTCAATTGCTTCGGGCGAGCTGCCGGGCGAGATGGTGCTTACCACCACGGTCGGGAAATCGACCTTGGGGTAGCGGTCTACGCCCAATTGAAGGAAACCGAATCCGCCGACCACGACCAGAATTAAGACTAAAACGGACGCGAAGACGGGACGATTAACGCATAATTCAGCTAATTTTTGCATGGCTGTTTAATAAGGAGAGACAAGTCAGGAAAGAGGGGAAATAGGTAAGACGACCTTTATTTCTTCTTCGTTTTCTGGTTTTCTTTCTCTCGTTCCTGAGTGGCTTTTTCTTGTTGCACGACGGTTTGATAAGCGGCCACGGCTTCCGACGGGTAGACCCCGACTGCTGCCGAAAGCTGGGCCTGGGCGGCGGCGACATCGAAACGGGCATTGACGGCTTCGGTCTCAGCCTCGAGCAGGGCGCTTTGCGCATCGCTCACTTCCAGGGAAGTCTGGGCGCCGGCCGAGTAGCCCAGTTGAGCGGCGCGCAACGCTTCGCGAGCCGCCACCACGCCGGTATCGGCCGACGCCAGGCGCTTTTGCGAGGAATCGAGCAATAACAACGATTGCTCGATCTGGTTGGCGATTTCCTGTTCTTCGCGCGTGGCCTGAAAGCGTAACTGCTGCACGATGGCCTGTGCTTCGCGCACCTGGGAACGGGTGCGGCCGCTATCGAAGAGGTTTTGCACCAGGCTGCCACCCAGCGAAAGCAGGAAGCGTCCGGCAAAAGAAACCGGGTTGCGAATCAGTCCCAGAATATCGAGGCCGATGTTGGGCTTTTTGCCTGCCTTGGCCACATCGACGTTGGCTTCGGCTGAACGGATGCGGGCTTCGGTCGATTCCAGGCTCTGGCGGCTGTCGAAAGCCGCAGCCCGTAAATCTTCAGGCGGTGCCGTGGTGATGGTGCCGATTTGCGTGGCGATGTTGGCATCGCTAGCCACGGCACCGGTGGTGATAAAGAGAGGTTCGGGCAGGGTCAGGCTCACAATCGGCTGGATGCGCAGCGGAGTTTCCGGCACGCGGCCCATATAGGTGTTGAGCCGGGACATGGCCTGTCCCAATGTGTTGCTGGCCGAGATTCGGGTCTGGCGCGCGTCGGCCAGGTCGGTTTCGGCGCGCAGCACTTCCAGCCGGGCCGCGGCTCCGGCATCGAAGCGCACTCCGGCAATGCGGCGGCGTTCGCGGGCTACGGCCAAGTTGGAGTTGCTCACCGCGACCAGTTGCTGGCCGCGCAACACGTCGAGATAGGTAATGGCGGTATTATAGACCAGGTCCTGCTCGTACGAACGTGCCAGGGCATACTGCGCCTGGGCCAGATGCTGGGCCGAACGCTTATCGGCTTTCACCCGGCCGCCGTTGTAAATCGGAATGTCGGCGCTGATCGAAAGTTCCTGGCTGTCGCTCCAACGGCGCGGGTTGGTAGTGCTGGTACCCGTGCCGCCGGTGGCGTTGTTGTTGAACCCGAAACCGCGCTGGGTGTTGACGCTGCCGTTCAGGTTAACCTGCGGCCCACCTGCCGATTTGGCAACGCCGATGCGGGCCAGAGCGGCGTCGTAAGCCGACCAGTTTTCCTTGCGCTGGGGGTTGTCCTGGAGGGCTAATGCCACCACATCGGTGAGCGAAAGCTCGGGGGCGGACAGGCTCGCCTGCATGCGTGTATCGGCCAGGCCCGCTGAAGCATCGTCGGGCGTGTTACTAATAGCTGCCACCCCGTTGGATGGAGTTGTTACGGGTGCTCCCGGGGCAGCCTGGGTTTCGGTTTGTGCTACAGCGGCCTGAACGAGAACCGGCAAAAGGGCGAAAAAGAAAAGTCGAGTGCGTAATTTCATAGTCAGTTACCTACGGAGGTCTTTTCGTTAAGACGGTTCCCGGAACAGTGCGACATGGTCGGGTCGGTGCGGACAACGTTGTCCGTCAGGCGGGTCAAAAGCGTAATGGCGGTTTGTAGTTCTTCCTCCGAAAAATTCTCGCAATGTTTTGCTGCGTGGTCGCGCATGGCGTCGCGTACCCTTTGCCATACGGCGATACCGCCAGGATTGATGGCGATGCGGGTAACGCGCCGGTCGCTGCCATCGGCGGTGCGCTGCACGTAGCCATCGCGCACTAGGCGGTCGACAATACCGGTGACGGGTGCCTTCGACAGCATCAACCGGTTGCACAATTCCGAATGCGTGATACCGGTTTCACCCTCGCTACCAATACATCCCAATGCCAGCCACTGCGGCAAAGTGACGTGGTGCCGCTCCGCTTCACGGTTGGCGCTTCGCTCCAGAATACTACTCAGCAAAAAAATCTGCTTTATCAGCGTCGAAGAGGGAGGCGGAGCGTCCTCTTGCAACCCTACCGGCGACATGCGCCTGGCAAACTCGCAAGGCCCCCCCGGATTGTGCGACATCGTCGCAAGCGATTTCTTTGCGTAATAATGGGCAAACGGTGCCATCATTTTGTTGGAGTGTTTAGGAGCCATCGGGTTAAAAGATTCTCATAAGAATAGTTCTTGTAAGAACTAAATGTAACAAAAGAGGTTTTTGCTTGTCAAGCGAAGTGCCATGTTAAATTGATGTGATATTTTGATGACTATATATAGATGTGGGCAGATAATTTCGTGGTTTCGACTTGCAAGGCGGGCGCTGGCGGTGTTAAATCCATTGGCGTGAAACCAACTCTTTACGGCCTATTGGCTACCGGGGCATTATGCCTGTCGTTGGCGGGATGTGGCGGGGGCAACGATGCCGGCTCACAAGCGGCGTCTACCCAGACGATTACGATTGTTTCTCCACACGGACGGGAGATTCAGGGCGAATTCGAGCGTGCTTTCAAAAGCAAGAATCCCGATGCGATTCTCAAATGGCAAGATCAGGGTGCCAGCTCGGACGCGCTCCGTTTTATTTTGGCCCAATTTAAGACTAAAGAGGATAAGAGCCAGGGCATCGGTGCCGACCTCTTCTTCGGCGGTGGCCTCGAATCGCATATGGAGTTGGAAAAAGAGGGCTTGCTGGAAAAGCTGCCTTCGGATTACGATATTCCGGCCAATCTAAACGGCGTGCCGCTGCGTGGCGAAAATAACGAATGGGTCGGTGCGGCGCTTTCGGGTTTTGGCATTCTCTATAATAAGACCATCGCCACGCGCGATCATTTGCCGGTGCCCAAAGTCTGGTCCGACCTGGGCAAGAAAGAGCTGTTTGGCCGGGTAGAATTGGCCGACCCGCGCCGCAGCGGTTCGGCGCACGTGGCTTATGAAATTATCCTGCAGACCAACGGCTGGGATAACGGCTGGAAAACCTTGGCTGCCATGACAGGAAATGCGCGTGCCTATATCGATTCAAGCTCCACGCTGGTAAACGATGTCTCCAGCGGCGAAGCGGTTTTTGTTCCCGCGATCGATTTCTACGGTCGTGCCAAGATCGATCAGGCCGGTGCCGAAAAACTCGGTTACGTCGCGCCCCAGGGCCAGAGCGTGGTCACCCCCGACCCCATTGCCATTCTCAAGGGCGCGCCCAACAAAGCGCTGGCCGAAAAGTTCGTGGCGTTCGTGATGTCGCCTGAAGGCCAGAAGCTGTGGATGCTCAAGAAAGGCGCCGAGGGCGGCCCGGTGCAAGAAACCCTGTTCCGTCAGGCTTCGTTGCCCACCGCGTATGAGCCGATGCCAAAAGATAGCGTGATTGAAAGCAGCCCTTATAAAGTGAAGAACGAACGGCCCTACGAAGCCGAAAAAGCCGCCTTGCGCCGCGTGGTCATTGACGACATCATCGGTGCCGTGCTCATCGATAACCACAACCTCATCAAAGCCCGTCAGCAGAAATCCGGCGATGCCGGCATTCTGATGCTGGCCCCCACCGAAGCCGAAGTGATGGCCGCCACCAAAATCTGGGACGATCCGGTGCAGCGCCAGAAGAAACTGGGTGAATGGCGCGCTGCCGCTCAAAAACAACTGCAGTAGGGGTTCGAGTTTCTCCTACCGCATCTAAAATTTCCTGACACCTAACACCCTACACCTGACACCTTTCCCCCAAAATGCTCTCGGTTACTTTCGATAATATCTCCAAACATTTCGGCCAGGCTGTTGCGGTCAATAGTGTCTCACTGGAAATTAAAGCCGGTGAGTTGTTCTTTTTATTAGGCCCTTCGGGTTGTGGCAAAACGACTTGTCTGCGTATGGTGGCCGGATTCGAGCAGCCCACCGGTGGCGTGTTGCGCTTTGGTGAGAAAGAGATGACGCGAGTGCCGCCTCACAAACGTAACACCGGTATGGTGTTTCAAAACTACGCGTTGTGGCCGCACATGACGACCAAGGCCAATATCGAATATGGTCTCAAAGTGCGCAAAATTAATAAAGACGAGCGTGAACGCCGGGTGCGCGAAGCGTTGGAAATGGTGAGGCTTGATGAATTGGGCGCGCGCTACCCTTCGCAGATGTCGGGCGGGCAGCAGCAACGCGTGGCCTTGGCCCGCGCCCTGGTGATTCGTCCCGATGTCCTTTTATTAGACGAACCGCTTTCCAACCTCGACGCGCAGTTGCGTTTGGAAATGCGCACCGAAATCAAGCGCCTGCACGAACAGACCGGCATCACCGCGCTGTATGTGACCCATGATCAGGAAGAAGCGCTCTCCATCGCCGATCGGGTCGCGGTGCTTAAAGACGGCGTGTTACAGCAAGTCGGTGCGCCGCGCGAGTTGTATCGCCGCCCGGCTTCGCGCTTCGTGGCCGAATTCATCGGTGAAACTAACCTCATCCCCGGCACGCTCAAGGCGATGAACGGTGAAAACTGTGTGGTTGAGACGCCGGTCGGCCTGCTGCAAGCCTCTTGCCCCGATGCGCAACTGGAAATTGGACAGAAAGTAGAATGTTCAATTCGCCCCGAATCGTGGCAAATAGGAGAGGGAGAGGTCAACCGCCTGGAAGCCCGGCTGCAAAACGTGATGTACCTCGGTGCTCACGAGCAGTATCGGGTGCAGTTGACGGGTGGGGTGGAAAACGATGCCGTGCAGAACTGGCGCGAAATTAAAATCGCCGTCGCCAATCCGCATGGCACTCCGCCTGTAGCTGGAAATGTGTTAACTATAAGCTGCCAGCCCACCGACGTTGTGGTGTTGGGTGCATAAATGAGAACCCATAGCCCATTACTTAGAAACTAACTTTTATGTCTTTTTTCTTCTCTAAATTCAGTAGCGCGGAAATCGGGGTGGCACCAACGGGTGTTCTCCTGCTCAACATCCTACTGGTCGCATTGTTAGCGATATGCGCCTACACCGATGCCACCCAGTCGAAGATATACAACAAGTTCACCTTCCCGGCGATGGGCCTGGGCCTCGTTCTCAATTACGCTTTCGGCGGGACCACCGGCTTGATGTGGTCGCTTTTGGGCTGGGTAGTTGGCATGGGTATTCAGTGGATTCCCTTCATGCTGGGCCTGGCCAAAGCCGGCGACGTGAAGCTGCTGGCGGCAGTGGGCGCGCTCAAGGGCTGGGCGTTTTGCACTTTTGGCTTTCTCTATGGCGCGGTGGTATTTGCCATCTTAATTTTGCCCTGGCTGGCCAAGCGCGGTGAACTGGGTGCGGTCGGCACCAATATCAAGGATTATTTCGCAACGGCTGTGGCAACGGTTTCGGCTCCCGAAGCCCCGACACCGGTGGTCAAGAAAAAGTTCGTGCCGTGGGGTGTGGGGCTGGCGATTGGATTTGTGATTGCGTTGGTGCTCGAACTGACATTAGGCCGGGCGACCTGGATTGCGTTTTAACTCTTTTACCGGATTGACCGGCTGTATATTGTAAAAAATAATGCCTGAGAGAATTTTTCTCTCGGGCATTATTAGTTTTTGCCTTTCGCTTGCCTGAAGAACCACGCGCGTGAGCAAGTGGGTAGGCCCGTCATTTTTACTCCCCTGGCTGTCCTGGAGCCTGGCAAGAGGCTTCCCCAACCCGGCTCGCTCACGCGCGCGGTTCTTCAGGGGCGGCTCTTCTTTTGTGAATGAAGGGAAAGGTAAAAATTAATTTTACAAACGAATCATTCATTCGCATTTCCCTTGTTTATAGCAAGATCCGAAAGATATTTAGCCATTTTGCCTATAGCAGGCAGCAATAACTCAGGTCATAATTCGCAACAGTAGATGTGCCCCCACTTTGCATACAGAGGATGGTATTGAATCAGGTATGAGTTCCCAACCACCAGCCAGGAAAGATATTTTCTTTTTAGTTCGCTCCCTGCATTCACGCAATTACCGCCTGTTTTTTATCGGGCAGAGTGTTTCCCTCATCGGAACCTGGATGACGAATGTGGCGATGTTGTGGTTGGTGTGGCGGTTGACGGATTCGGCGTTGATGTTGGGCGTGGTGAGCTTTGCTAGCCGTGTGCCGACTTTTTTATTAGCGCCCTTTGCCGGGGTGTGGATTGACCGTTTGAATCGCCACCGTGTGCTGGTCGTGACCCAGGCGATGGCCATGCTTCAGTCGTTCGGCCTGGCGGCACTCGCTTTCTGGCCGCTTGAGTCGGAAATGAAGATACCGCTGTTGGTGGCTCTATGCATTTGCCAGGGAGCCATCAACGCCTTCGACATGCCTACACGCCAGTCGTTTGTGGTGGAGATGGTGGAGGATAAGAAAGATCTGGGCAACGCCATCGCGCTCAACTCCTCGATGGCGAATCTATCGCGGGTTATCGGGCCTTCAATAGCGGGGTTGATCGTGGCCATGGTAGGCGAAGGCTGGTGTTTCTTTATCGATGGTTTTAGCTACTTCGCCGTACTCTGTTCGCTGCTCCTGATGCGGATGCCACCGCGTGCAGCCAGTCGTGTGGAAAAAAATGCGCTGGGTGAACTGCGTGAGGGTTGGCGCTATGTGACGCGGTTCATGCCCATTCGCACGCTACTCTTGTGTTTGTGCATCACCAGCCTGGTGGGGATGCCCTATCAGTCGATGCTGCCGGCCTTCGTGGGCAGTGTCTTGCAAGGCAACTCAAGCGCGTATGGGTTTTTATTAGGCGCGGCGGCGGTTGGGGCGTTGGTTGGAGCGATGTCTTTAGCCTCGCGCCCCAGCGTGTTGGGTTTGGGGCGGCAAATTCCCATCACCACCGCCGTCTTCGGCTTGAGTTTGATGTTGTTTTCGGCGACGCATTCACTGTGGTTTTCACTACCGCTCATGGTTGTGGTTGGCTTCGGCTCCATTCAAACCATGGCTTCTTGCAATACGCTGTTACAGACGATTGTCGAAGACGATAAACGTGGCCGGGTCATGAGTTTCCACACCATGTCGGCGGTGGGTATGATGTCGTTCGGCGGCTTGTTTACCGGGACCTTGAGCCACTATGTCGGCATTTCCTGGTGCCTGTGTATTTGTGGAGCGTGCCTTCTGGCGAGCGCCGGGTGGTTTTACCGGTCGTTGCCGCGTATGCGTCACGAGGTGCGCCCCATTTATCGGGAGAAGGGTATCTTACCGCCGGAGGGTTTGGGTGCCGGTAAAGCGTGTGCTTCGCCCGGCCGGTTTTAATCATGAAGAACCACGCGCGTTAGCAAGTGGATTGTGTCACCGTTTTGTTTACTCAGGCATCTATTCGGCTTGGCGTAATGCTCGTTCAATCCGCTTGCTCACGAGGCTGTGTCAAAACTCAATAATGACAGAGCCTCTCTTCCCGAAAAGC